>JBJOGW010000075.1:0-27063 GCA_046048055.1 Planctomycetota bacterium | reverse complement strand
TGCGCCCAGCGGCCATTGCCGTCCATGATGATGGCGACATGTCGGGGTAGCGGGGCGGTCACGCGAGGCACGGCGGGCGGCTGGAGCATGGTCAGCCTGCGGCGGCCGCGGCCTCCAGCGTCTGTCGGCGGTCGGGACCCACACCCACCATCTCGATGGGCAGGCCGAGGATCTGCTCGATGCGATCGAGGTACCGCCGCGCGTTCGCGGGCAGCGCGGCGCGGTCCTCGGCGTCACGGATCGGCTCGTTCCAGCCAGGCAGGGTCTCGCAGATCGCCGTGGCGCCCTCAAGCCGATGCGCATCGGGAATGAAGCGGTCCGACTTGCGGCCGTCGGGCAGCCGGTAGCCGGTGCAGATCCTCAGTTCAGGCACGCCGCTGAGCACATCGAGCAGCGTGCAGGCGATGCCGGTGGCACCGCAGATCATCGCGGCGTACCGCACGGCCACCAGATCCAGCCACCCGACGCGCCGCGGCCGACCCGTGGTGGTGCCGAACTCGCGTCCGCGGGTTCGGATGCCGTCCCCGATCTCGTCGAGCAATTCCGTCGGGAATGGGCCGCCGCCCACGCGTGTGCTGTAGGCCTTCATGATGCCCAGCACGCGGCCGATGTTCCGCATGGGCAGCCCGGTGCCGGCAGGAATGCCCAGCGTGCTGCAGTTGCTGCTGGTCACGTACGGGTAGGTGCCGTGATCGATGTCGAGCAGACTGGCGTTGGCACCCTCGAACAGCAGCCGCCTGCCAGCCGTCACGGCATCGTGCAGGCCGTACACCGTGTCGGTCACGTGTGGACGCAGGCGCTCGCCGGCCACCGCGAAACGCTCGGTCAGCGCGTCCGGATCGAGCGGCGGCGCCTGCACGCCGAGTGCCTTCAGTTCGCGGCTGCGCAGCCCGCAGATGACGCGCAGGCGCTCGCGCAGGTACGCGGCGTCCAGCAGGTCGCCCATTCGAATCGCTGTGCTGCGATCCACCTTGTCGCCATAAGCCGGACCGATGCCGCGACGCGTGGTGCCGATCGCCAGGCTGCCCGCGCTGCCCTGCGTGATGCCGGCCATGAAGTCCTCCAGGGCCGCGTCCTGCTCCTTGTGATAGGGCATGACCACGTGGGCACGGTCACTCACCTGCAGGTTGTCGGCCACGCGGATGCCCCGCTTGCGAAGTCCCTCGATCTCCTCGAGCAGTTTCTCGGGGTCCACCACCACGCCGTTGCCGATCACGCAGGTCTTGTCCGGATGCAGGATGCCGCTGGGCACCAGGTGCAACGCGTAGCGATCGTTGCCCACCTGCACGCTGTGCCCGGCGTTGGCTCCGCCGTTGTAGCGCACGATCACGTCGTGACGGCTGGTGAGCAGATCCACGATCTTGCCCTTGCCCTCGTCGCCCCATTGGAGCCCGACCACGGCGGTGGCGCTGGAGTGTTGCACATCACGATGCTAACGCCGCAACGGCCAGCGGCCGTAGGCTTGCGGCATGGCGACGCCCGCCGACATGCCGCTTCCCACGCTGCAGGCGGCCCCGCTTCCCACCTGCCTGGCGCAGGGCGATCAGGCCTTTCGGGGTGCCTATCTGCACGTGCCGTTCTGCCGACACAAGTGCCATTACTGCGATTTCTACAGCTTTGTGGACGCCGAGGACCGGCGGGATGCCTTCGTGTCAAGGGCCATGGTCGAGGTCGACGCGTGGGCCTCGGTGGTGCAAAGGCCGCTGGAGACGTTGTTCGTGGGGGGCGGCACGCCGACCATGCTGGCCCCCGGGCAACTGAGTGAGCTTCTTGCGCACGTGGCGGGGCGGCTTCCGTGGCGTGCGGATCGGGAGTGGACCGTGGAGGCCAACCCCGAGACGGTGGATGCCACCATGGCCCGTGCGTTGGTCGATGCCGGCGTGACCCGCGTGTCGATGGGCGCCCAAAGCTTTCAGCCGAGGCTGCTGCAGGCTCTGGAGCGACATCATGATCCGGCGTCGGTGGCGCGGGCGATGGATTGCCTGAGGTCGGCGGGCATCGGGCAGGTGAATCTGGACCTGATCTATGCGGTTCCGGGCGGCACGCTGCCGGCGTGGCAGGATGACCTGCGGCAGGCGCTGGCACTTCGGCCGGACCACGTCTCCTGCTACGGGCTCATGTACGAATCCAACACGCCGCTGGGCCAGCGTCATGCACGCGGACAGGTGCAGGCGGTGCCCGAGGAGATGGAACTGGCCATGCACCGCGTGGCGTGCGAGATGCTGGGCGATGCCGGGCTTGAGCACTACGAGATCAGCAACTGGGCCAGGCCCGGCCTGCGCTGCCGACACAACGAGCTCTACTGGCGCAACGACGACTGGCTGGCGATCGGTCCCTCGGCCAGCGGCCACGCCTCGGGCCTGCGGTGGCGCAACGTGCCGCGGCTTGGTGACTGGCTCGAGCAGGGGCCGTGGTCGCCCGTCCAGGACGTGGAGCGGCTGGACGACGACGGTCAGGTTGGCGAGGCCTTCATGATGGGACTTCGCATGCTGGAGGGCATGGCGATGGACCGGGTCGAGTCACTCCTGGCACGAGGGGCCAGGTCGGTGCCGCGAAGGCTGGCGCTGGCCCGGCATCACGAGGCGGGATTGCTGGAGACCGTCGGCGATCGCCTGCGGCTGACCGAATCGGGCCGGATGCTGGCGAGCCAGGTCGCCATGGACCTGCTGTAGCGCGGGGCGCCGTCAGGCCGTGGCCAGCACGTCCTGCAGGCGCGTCTCGTCAGCCTCGTCGACCCAGACGATGGCGCCAAGCGACCCGTGGATGGTGATGCTCTGAATCACCTCGATGTTGATGCCGGCCGTGGCGATCGCATCGAGGGTGTTCACCAGCCCCCCGCGCTGGATGGGGTCCGAGAGCAGGAAGGCCGACTGCTCGAAGGTATCCAGTTCGGCGTCGCGACTGAACGCCCGAAACTGGTCCGCCCGCTCCGGAATGCAGTGAAATCCCCACGCGTGCCGACCCTGCACCGGCCCCCACATGCCCACGATCGCCACATCCGCCTCGCGCAGGCGCGCCGCCAGGGCCGCCAGGCTCCCGGGGCGGTGCGGCAACCGGATCACGAAGTCGGTCACGCGCTTCCAGTGCATCGCGGGTGATCCTAGCGACCGGGCCGCGTCCCCGCGAGGCGCGGATCCATTACGCTTGCGCGGATGCGATCCCTTCGACGCCTGATGGAGGAGACCATCGACTACGCGGGACTGTTCCCACCTGCGGAACTTTCGATGCGCTCGGCGGTGGAGCACTACGCGCGCCACCGCACCGGTGCCAACCGCTGGATGCTGGCGCGGTTCGTTGTGCCCGTGAAGCGGCTGGAGGAATTCGACCGAGCCGCCAGCGACCTGTTCCCGCGGACCGGCAGCGCCGCCAGGGATGACGCGTGGCGACTCACGGTGCTGGTCTCGGGACTTCACGACGGCGCGCTGGAGCGAGAGCTGGAGGTGATCGAGGAGTTCAATGCGGCCTACAACCGCAAGGGTGGCACCGCTGCGGTGATCGACGCCATCGAGACGCGCGCCCTGGATGGTTCGACCATTGCCGAGGGCATGGAGCGGATTCCCGAGGGTTTTGAGGCATGGGTGGAGATCCCATGGGATCGCGATCCGCGCGGCGCCATCGCGGCCTTGAGCGGGTTCGATGCCGGCGCCAAGGTGCGGACCGGCGGCACCGCGGCAGCGGCCCACCCCTCGCCGGAGCAACTGGCCCTGTTCATGGACGCGGCGGCCGCGGCGCAGGTGCCGCTCAAGGCCACGGCCGGGTTGCACCACCCCGCGCGCAACCTCAACGGTGCGGTAGGGTGTGATCAGTTCGGGTTCCTTGGCTTCTTCGTGGGGGCCTGCCTTCGGTGGCATGGCCGCATCGACCGTTCCGCGCTGCAGGCATGCCTGGAGGAGCGTGATGCCCGGACCTACCGATTCGAGGAGGCGGGTGTGACGTGGGGGGGGCACCGTCTCTCGGTGCGGGAGATTGACGATGCCCGACAGGCGTTCGTGAAGAGTTTCGGCAGTTGCAGCTTCATGGAACCCGAGGCGGACCTTCGCGATCTGGGCCTGCTTCCGCAGGAGGTGACGAACGCATGAACCGGAGCTGGGTCGAGGGTGCGCAGGTTCCGGGGTGCGACTTTCCGCTCCATCACCTGCCGTGGGGTCGCTTCGAGCGGTCCGACCTGCCGGGCCAGTGGCGGCTTGGCGTGGCCATCGGCGGTCACGCGCTGGATGCCACGGCCCTGGTCGAGTCGGGACTGACGGCGAACCTGGACCCGGCGCTCCGACACGCGCTGTCGCAGCCATCGCTGAACGCCTTGCTTGCGTTGGGCCGTCCCGCGTGGACGCAGGCTCGCGCGTGGCTCATGCGGCTGCTGTCGGCCGATGAGCCGTCCCTGCGTGACCGTGCGGACCGGGTCCGGTTCCTGGTGCCGCAGGACCAGCTGCGGATGGCATTGGCGATGGACGTGGGGGATTACACCGACTTTTACGCCAGCATTCATCACGCCACCAACGTGGGCAGCATGTTCCGCCCGGACAATCCGCTGCTACCCAACTGGCGGCACGTGCCGATCGGCTATCACGGTCGGGCCAGCACGCTGGTGCCCAGCGGCACGGCGGTGCGCCGACCCCACGGGCAGACCAGCGCCGCGGAGGGTGGCCCACCCTCGTTCGGTCCCAGCCGGCTTCTGGACTATGAACTGGAGGTGGGCGCCGTGATCGGTCCGGGCAACGGCATCGGCGACCGGGTGGACATCGCCTCGGCCCGTGATCGGCTCTTCGGCATCTGCCTGGTGAACGACTGGAGCGCCCGGGACGTGCAGAAGTGGGAGTACGTGCCGCTGGGTCCGTTCACCGCCAAGAACTTCGCCACCAGCGTCTCGGCCTGGATCACGCCGATCGAGGCCATCGAGCCGTGGCTGGAGCCGGGTCCCATCCGCGATGCGACCGCCCCCGAGAACCTTGCGTACCTTCGGTGGAAGGACGACTTCACCTTTGACCTGCGCCTGCAGGTGCTGCTGCGGAGCGCGACCATGCGCGAGCGCGGCATGGCCCCCATGCAGGTGAGTCTTGGCAGCTACCGCGACATGTACTGGACCTTCGCGCAGATGCTGGCCCACCACGCCTGCTCCGGCTGCGCCATGCGGCCGGGTGACCTGTTGGCCAGCGGCACCGTGAGCGGACCCACCCCCGAGAGCCGCGGTTGCCTGCTGGAGCGCACCTGGCGCGGCACCGAGCCGCTGTCCCTTCCGGACGGCAGCCAACGCAGGTTTCTCGAGGACGGCGACGAGGTGATCCTGCGGGGCTGGTTCGAGCCGCGCGAGGGACTTGGCCGCATCGGCCTGGGCGAGTGCCGGGGCGTGGTCACGCCCGCGGTGGCCTGACGCGTCAGCGGAGCATGCCGCGGACCTTGGCATGGTCCACGGGCAGGATCATGCCGGCCGTGATACCGAGCGCCTTCATGCTTCCCTTGGGCAGTTCCAGCGCGTACATGGCCTCGCCCTGCGAGGGATACCGCGTCAGTCGCCGCATGTAGGTCTCCCGGCTCTCGCCCTTCTGCTGGGGCGACTCCGACTTCATGGTGGCCACGTTGAGCACCTTGCCGGTCCGGTCCATGTAGGCCACGTCGATGTCCACCAGGCAGTCGAGCATCCAGAAGGCTCGCACCTCGGAATCCGGAAACACGAACAGCATGCCCGATCCATCGGGGAAGGTGGCGCGTCCTCCCATGCCGCGCTCGATGTGCGGCCGCGTCGCCGCCACCTCGATCTCCCAGGTCCTGTTCCCCAGCGGCATGCGCACCAGCGGAAGTCCGAACGCGCTCGTGGTGGCCTGCCCCTTGCCTTGCGGAAGGCTGTCGTAGACCACGAATCCCGCCGCCGCCGCGGCCACGATCGCCACCAGCAGCCATCGCACGCCGGCGCTCATCATGCTCACCACGTGTTGGCCACCGGGCTGGTGGCACCCTTGCCCTGCGAGTCCGGGAAGTGCTCCTCCTCCCAGCTCCGCGGATAGGCCAGGTCGTCCAGCTCCAGCGCAGCCCGGGTGGGGAACATGGGTCGGAAGGTGTCGCACATCACGGCCAGCTCATCGGTGCGGGTGGCGCCGATCGACTTCTCCACCGTGCCCGGGTGGGGGCCATGCGGGATGCCCTGCGGATGCAGCGTGATGCTGCCCACCTCGATGCCCTTGCGCGCCTTGTAGTTGCCCTGCACGTAATACAGGATCTCGTCGCTGTCGAGGTTGCTGTGGTTGTACGGCACCACGATGGCCTGGGGATGAAAGTCCAGCAGTCGCGGGCAGAACGAGCAGATCACGAAGTTGTGACCCTCAAAGGTCTGGTGCGTGGGCGGCGGCATGTGGTGCTTGCCCACGATGGGGCTGAAGTCGTCGATGTTGAACGCGTAGGGGTAGTAGCACCCGTCCCAGCCGATCACGTCGCAGGGGTGGTGCTTGTAGGTGTAGGCGTGCACGCAGTCGCGGGCCTTGATGCGCACCTCGAAGTCGCCCTTCTGGTCCATGGTGAGCGGCAGCTGCGGCAGCCGAAGGTCACGTTCGCAGTAGGGCGCATGCTCGAGGAACTGGCTGGTCTGCTTGCTCAGGTAGCGAGGCGGCGGCGCGATGTGGCTGCCGTTGGCGGTCTCGAAGCCGATGAACCGGGGCTGGGGCTCGCCGGCCTTCGGCGCGTGGAAGCGCATCCTGTAGATGGTGCCCTTGGGAATCACCAGGTAGTCGCGCTCGCGGAAGTCCAGCGTGCCGAAGGTGGTCTCCAGCGTGCCGGAACCGAAGTGGATGAACAGGCACTCGTCACCCTGGGCGTTCTTGAAGTGGTACGCCATCGGCTCGGCAGGCACGCAGGCGAACATCTCCACGTCCGCATTTCCGAACAGCACCACCCGACCGGTCACGGGATCGCCATGGGGCTTCATGCCCGCCGTCTTGGCGTGACGCATCCGCATCACGGTCTCCTCCACGTACGCCGCCTTGGTGCCGTAGAGGGTGTTCCATCCGATCACCTGGGTGGGTGGGTGGATGTGGTAGAGCGTGCTGGTGGGACCCACAAAACCCTCGGTTCCGAACACCTCCTCCGAGTACAGGGCTCCGTCCGGGCGGCGGAACTGGATGTGACGCTTGTCAGGAAGGGTTCCGAGCTTGGTGTAGTGGGGCATGGCGATTCTCCGAGGCGTTCGAGTGTACGGGGCGGCGGCCTGCGACCGGAGTATGCCCCCGATCCCGGGCTACACTCCGGCCGAGTACGCACGACCCCTTCCAGGAGAACACGTCATGGTTTCCCTTCGCGATCGACGCTTGTGGCTGCTCGTTCCGGCACTCCTGATGACGATGGCCCTGCCGCGGGCCTTGGCCCAGGACGGCGAGTCCAAGGGTGATGACGCGGCGGCCAGCCCAGAGCCCGAGAAGAAGCCCAATCCCGACAAGGCCAAGGAGGACGAGTTGAAGCGGCTTCGACTGGCCGCGGACCTGCGCCAGCAGGAGCTCGAGGCCCAGCTCGCCGACCTGAAGGCCGAGAAGGCCAGGCTGGATGCCCAGATGGCTCTGTCCAATGCGCGACAGAGTGCCGAGGCGGAGCCGGACAAGTCCAGGCTGGAGGCGATGCGACGTGCCGCCGATCTGCGTGACGCCTCGCTCAAGTCCGAGCTTGCCTCGGTGAGCGACGAGCTGGAGCGACTCAAGAAAATGCAGGCCCTGGCTGCCGCAAAGCTGGACGCCGAACTCGCCGCCGGACAGGCTGAGGTGACGCGGCTGAAGCATGCCCAGGATCTGGCCGACGCGCAGCACCGTGCCAGGCTGGCCGACCTGAAGCGGGAACAGGAGATGCTGGCGCTCGAGAACGCGGTGGCCACCGAGAAGCGGAAGGCCGAGCAGTCCCGCATGGCCGACGAGCAGTTGCGTGCCGAGATCGAGGCCCGCACCACCGCGGCCCGCATCCAGGGGCGCGAGGGCGAGGACAAGTACCGGGACTTCGTCAACGGCGCCGTGTCGTACACCGACACGCCCTTTCAGGACGGCGTGCTCACCGTGAGCGATCGCAAGATCGAGCTGGACGGTCCCATCGTGACCGGCACCGCCGACTGGGTGTGCGACCGGATCGACTACTTCAACAACCAGGATCGCACCAAGCCCATCTTCATCGTGATCAACAATTCGCCGGGCGGCAGCGTGATGCAGGGCTACCGGATCCTCAAGGCCGTCGAGACCAGCGACGCGCCCGTGCATGTGGTGGTGAAGAGCTTCGCGGCCAGCATGGCGGCCACCATCGCCACCCTGGCGCCGCACAGCTACGCCTATCCCAACGCCATCATCCTGCACCACCAGATGTCCGGCGGCGCCATCGGCAACATGACCGACATCGAGCAGGAGGTCAAGACCATGCAGGAGTGGGAGCGGCGACTGGCCGAGCCCATCGCCCGCAAGATGGGCATCACGCTGCCCGAGTTCAAGGCCCGCATGTACGAGGCCAAGCGCAGCGGCGACTGGGACGAGTTTGCGGACAAGGCGGTCGAGCTCAAGTGGATCGACCACATCGTGAACGAGATCCGCGAGGAGGGCATCCGCAAGAAGCCCACGGGGCGGCAGGAACCCGCGTGGCTCTTCCTGATGCAGCGGGACGAGCAGGGCAAGCCCTACATGAGGCTGCCGCCGCTGGAGCCGTACGACTGCTACTTCATGGTGAATCCGCGGGGCATCTACCGGGTCGACGGGCGCTGAGCGATCATGCCATGAACTCCGGCGTCCCGTCGCCCTGCATCCTGCATGACGCGGGGGCTTGGCTGGCGTTGGACAAGCCGGCTGGCTGGCACAGCGTGATGCAGGGTTCCGCCGAGGACCCTTCGGTGGAGGCATGGTTGCGAGGCGTGGACAGCGGTGCGGCGGTGCTTCCCGAGGCGGGGCTGTGTCATCGGCTGGATCGCGGCACCAGCGGCTGCCTGGTGGCGGCTCGCGAGGCGGCATGCCATGGGCGGCTTCGAGAGGCCTTTGGCTCCGCGGGTTCGATCCGCAAGTCGTATCTGGCGGTGGCGGCGCGGGGACTGCCACGTGAGGGCCACTTTCGGCTCAACTTCGAGAGCCGTTACAAGCGAAGTGCCAAGGTCACCGTTCGTGAGGCAGGCGATGCGTGGAGTGCCGGTCGTTGCCGTTGGCGGGTCCGAGGGCCAGCCCGGGAGCCGGGCCACGAACTGGTCGAGGTGGAACTGGTCGGTCCGGGTCGCAGGCACCAGATTCGCGCGGGGTTGGCGCATCTGGGATCGCCTTTGCTGGGTGACACGCTCTACGGTGGTCGCGAGGGAGGGCACGGGTTCGGGGCCATGCTGCATGCCTGGCGTCTTGAACTGGAGGGCATGGTGGTGGAGGCGCCGCGTCCCGCGGGCTTCGGCGCGTGAATGTGGCCCGGGACGTCCCGTCGGACCGATGAGACCGATCCCGATGCGTGTGGCGATCCTGAGCAACCACCGAAGCGGCAGCGGACGGGCGGCGCGCCTGGCCACGGGCCTGCACATGGCCCTGCATGACGCCGGTCACGCGTGCTGGCAGGCGGAGACCGCCAGCCGGGAGGATGATCCCCGGCTGCGCGAGGTGATCCGGGATGCCGACGTGGTGGTGGTGTGCGGCGGAGACGGGTCGCTGCGCACCACCGCGCGCGCGGCCCGCGACGCGGGAGCGATGCTCTGGCACGCGCCGGCGGGAACCGAGAATCTCTTCGCCCGTCACTTTGGCATGCACCGGTCGCCACGAGCGCTGCTGCGCGCGATCGAGCGCGGAGCGCGGGCCGAGCTGGATGTGTGGGACGCGGACGGGCATGCGTTTCTGGTCATGGCGAGCGTGGGGCTGGATGCGGACATCGTGGAGGAAGTGGCGCGAAGGCGACGTGGTCCGCAGGGGCGTCGCCACTGGCTGCGGCCCATCGTTCGGCACGCCCTGCGATGGCGGGCGCCGCGGTGCGAGGTCCGGAGCCGTTCCGGCCGCATGCTGCGTTCGGCCGCCGGAACGTTCATCGCCGCCAATCTTCCGGACTACGCCGCCCGGATGAACCCGGTGATGCGGGCGGACGGCCACGATGGCCGCCTCGATGCGTTGCTGATGCGCTGCCGCTCCACACTGGGCTTGCTCCCGTGGGCTGTTCGAGGCTGGCTTGGCTGGACCGGCGGCGCGTGCGAGTCGCTGCCGGACGAGGGGGTGGTGGTGCGGACCGATCGGGCCTGCCACTGGCAGCTGGACGGGTGTCCCATGCCCGGAGCCGCCCGTGACAAGCTCGTGCTGCAGCGTGATCCGGATCCGTTGAAGGTGCTGCTCCCGGCCTGATCATGGGAGAGCCTCGCGGACCGGATCGGCAGTACTGGCAGGAGCGCTTCGATCGCGGCGAGATGGGCTGGGACCGCGGCGGGCCCAGTCCGCAACTGCTGCGATGGATGTCCGAAGGCTCACTCAAGCCCTGCCGGATCCTGGTTCCGGGTTGTGGGCAGGGTTGGGAGGTCGTGGAGCTCGCGGCACGGGGCCACGACGTGGTGGCGGTGGACGTGACGTCGGCGGCATGCGAGCGTCTTCGGCGGCGGCTTGCGGACCGCGGACTGCATGCGGAGGTCGTGGAGGCCGATGTGCTCGACTTCACGCCCGACCGTTCCGTTGATGCGATCTACGAGCAGACCTGCCTGTGCGCCCTGCATCCGCGACACTGGCGCCGGTACGCGGACCAGGTGCACGGCTGGTTGCATCAAGGCGGCAGGATGCACGCATTGTTCATGCAGGCCGCCCGGCCCGAGACCACATCCCAAGGCGAGGTGGTCGGCCCTCCGTATCACTGCGACATGCACGCCATGATGGCCCTGTTCCCGCCGGACCGGTGGGCCTGGCCCGCGCCGCCGTACGCGCCTGTTCCGCATCCGCGCGGCTGGCACGAGTTGGCGGTGTCGCTGCGCCGACTGGATTGAGCCGTTCAGGCGATCGCGGCTGTCTGCGGCGTGGCCGCTCGGGCCTGTCCCAGCTGGTGGTCCACCTCCGCAAGCACCTGCTCCACGCGGATCGCCTGCATGCCCTGCGACATGCTGTGCATGTCCATCGCGCCGTAGTGATGCTCCCGACGGAACACCTCGGCGTCCTGGAGCAGGCTGATGTGCCCGTTGCGGAAGGAGCCCGGTTCGCGCGGGAAGGTGAAGGTGGTCGGCTGGGCGTTGTTCCACGGCGCCCAGGCGCGGGCCGGCGTGGGACCGAACAGGGCCACCATGGGCGTGCCAACGGCCGCGGCGATGTGGGTGATGGCGGTGTCGACACCCACGTAGACGCGGGCCAGCGAGAGCAGGGCCGACACCTGTGGAAGGCTCAGCGTTCCGGCAGCCAGCACGGGCGTGTGCCGGGCCATGCGAGCGCCCTCGGCCAGGCGAGGCGTGTCGGAGGCGGCGCCGGTCCACACGCACTGGAGGCCGTGCCGCTCCGTCAGGGCATCACTCAGGGCGGCCAGACGGTCGATCGGCCACTTCTTGTATCGATACCGCGACATGCCGTGAAGCACGGCCAGTCGCGAGGGCTCGATGCCGGCCTGGGCAAGGGTGCCGTGGACCTGTGCCATGTCGTCCGCCGTCCAGTGCAGGGTGGCCATGCACCGTTGGGGCCGCATCCCGAGCGACTCGGCAAGCACCACGGTCCAATGCACCACGGGCCGGTCCTGCGGCATGGGCACGGGATCCGTGAGCACCACGCGTTGCCAGCGCTTGCCCATCGGCAGGCATGGATCCACCAGGGCGGCACGTCGCCGCCGGCCCGCAAGCATGGCGGAGATCACCCCGCGGTCGGAGCCGTTGGTGGAGATGGCCCAGTCGTATCGCATCAGGATCTTCGGCAGGTACGGCGGGCCGCCTCGCGCATGCTCGATGATCCGTCGGATCCGGGGATCGGGTGCCAGCAGCGATGCCGCGCCGGCGGGCACCAGAAAGTCCACCTCGCACGCCGGATGCTCCACCTTGATCATGTCCAGCAGCGGCAGCGACAGCACCACGTCGCCAAGCAGCCGCAGGCAGGAAATCAGGGCGGTTCTGGGAGGTGGGGGCACGCGAAGGCGTTCTTCAGAGATTGCCCCGGCGCTCCTGCTCGTTCTCCAGGGCCTCGAAGAGCGCCTTGAAGTTGCCCTTGCCGAAACTCTGGCTTCCACGTCGGCAGATGATCTCGAAGAAGAGTGTGGGACGGTCCTGCAGCGGCTTGGTGAAGAGCTGCAGCAGGTAACCCTCGTCGTCCGCGTCGACCAGGATCCCCAGGTCGCGGATCCGTCGGTGGTCCTCCTGCACGGCCTGGTGGCCGTGGCTCTTGAGCATGGTGTCCACGCGGGCCCACACGGTGTCGTAGTACGCCTGCGGAATCGCGAGAAAGTCCACGCCGCGGCGCCGCAGCTCGGCCACGCTGTGCAACTCGTCATCGGTCCGCAGTGCCAGATGCTGCACGCCCGGAGTCATGTCGTGCCACTCCAGGTACTCCTGAATCTGGCTCTTTTTCTTGCCCTCGGCTGGCTCGTTGATGGGCATCTTGATCAGGTGGTTGCCGCTGGCCATCACCTTGCTCATGAGCGCGGAATAGTCGGTGCTGATGTCCTTGTCGTCGAAGTGCTTGAACATCCTGAAGCCCATCACGTCCTCGTACCACTTGACCCAGTGGTTCATGCGGCCCTCTTCCACGTTGCCCACGCAGTGGTCGAAGAACTTGAGGCCACAGGGATGCTGGCGGTTGTAGTCGTTCAGCGAGAATCCCTCGATCTTGCGGTAGCCCGGCATGAAGGCTCCGCCGGCCTTCACGGTGGGCAGGGCGTAGGCCCCGCTGCGGCTCACGAAGGTGTGCACGACCCGCCCATAGGTCTGCACCGAGGCGGTGGTGACGGTTCCGGTGGCATCGCGCGTGGTGGTGGGCTCCTGGGCACTGGTGCCGCCGTTGCGGATGGCCTGCTCCCACGCCTTGGTGGCGTCGAACACCGTCAGGGCCACGTCCTTCACGCCGTCGCCGTATCGGCGGATCTCGTCCGCGCCAGCCGCGTCCTTGGCCAATGGAGTCTCGAGCAGGAGCCGGATGTTGCCCTGGGTGAGCAGGTAGCGGGCGTGCGTCCGGCAGCCCGTGGTCAGGTCGCTGATCTGCTCCACCTGGAATCCGAAGGCCGTGGCGTAGAAGGTGGCCGCTTGCTTGGCGTTGCCCACCAGAAAGCGGATGTGATCCACGTCGATCAGGGCCAGAGGATCGGCGGCATGGTCGAGGGGGGTGACGGCTTGCTGGGCGGTGCTGGTCATGCCGCCATTCTAGAACGCGGGCCGCGGGAATTCATCCCGCCCGCTACCCTCAACGCCGTCATGAGCAACAAGAAAGCGATTCTGCTGATCGCGGCCGGCCTGCTGGCGGTGGGAGCCGTGTTCGTGATTGTCCTGTTCACCGCGGGCACGCCGCGCGGCATGGAGCCCCCGGTGGACGAGGCGCCCAGCCCCAACTGAATCCGGAGTTCACGTCGTCAGTACTGGATCGGGGCGTGGATCTCGAGGCCAGGCAGCGCCGCGCGGCCCTTCAGGGCAAGCAGTTCGATGAGCACCGTGGCACCGATCACGCTGGCTCCGGTCTGGCGAATCAGGTCCGCACAGGCCTGCATGGTGCCGCCGGTGGCGAGCAGGTCATCCACCATGAGCACGCGGCAGCCGGCGTGAGCCATGTGGTCGCGGACCTCCAGCGTGTCCGAGCCGTACTCGAGCTGGTACCGGTGCGACCGCACGGGTGGCGGCAGCTTGCCGGCCTTTCGGATGGGAACGAAGCCGCAGGAGAGCGCCTGGGCCACCGCCGTGCCGAAGATGAAGCCGCGACTCTCGGCACCCGCCACCAGGTCGATGCCGGAGCCCCGGAACGGATTCGCCATGAGTTCCACGGCCAGCGCCAGCCCGGCCGGGTTGGCCAGGAGCGGCGTGATGTCCTTGAAGAGGATCCCCGGCTTTGGAAAGTCAGGCACGTCGCGTATGAGTTCCTTCAGGCGGCCGACGCTCATGAGCGGATTGTGACCTGAAACGAGCCCCGGCCGCAAGCGTGGCTACCATCACGTCATGTCGCAGCCTCGGACCGAATCGCGCAAGCTGGAGACCGTGGAGCCCGTCGGCAAGCGTGTGCTCATCCGCAAGGACGAGGACCGGAAGGTGACCAAGGTGGGCATTCATCTTCCGGACAAGATCGAGATTCCCACGCTCACGGGGCGGGTGGTCACGATCAGCGCCCAGGTGGAGCGCGACCAGGACTACCCGATCCGGCAGTACGACCGGGTGCTGTTCAATCCGCGTCACGGCATCCCGGTGGACTTCGAGGGCGACAATCGGCTCTTCGTGATTCCGGTCGAGGACATCGTGGCCGTGTTCCGTTCGGGCAAGGCCGACGGCTCGTGAGCGCGCCGGACCGGCTTGCCGTTCCGCTTGCGGCCGGGCCGGTGGTGGGCATCCTGCATCCGCCAGGCTCCAAGAGCCTCACGCAGCGTTGGCTGCTGCTGGCTGCCCTGGCGCAAGGCACCAGCGTGATCGAGAACGCCCTGCGTTCCGACGACGTGGAGGCGCTGACCCTTGGACTTCGAACCCTGGGTGCGGGCGTGCGGTGGAGCGGTCCTGCCGAGTTGGAAGTGCGGGGTGTGGGCGGGCGATTTCCCGGCGGTGGCCTGCTCGACGCCCGTGAGGGAGGCACGCCCGCCCGGTTCCTGATGGCCGCCGCAACGCTGGCGAGTCGGCCCTGCGTGCTGGATGGTTCCGTGCGACTTCGCAAGCGACCCATGCGCGACGGCGTGGATCTGCTGGGTTCGCTCGGCTGTTCGATTCGTCGAAGGGGCGATGGCGAGCTTCCGCTCGAGATCACGCCGTCGACCGTGCTGGCCGGGGGTGTCATGAAGATGCGTCGACCGGCCAGCAGCCAGTTCATCTCGGCGGTGGCGTTGCTGGGGCCCTGGATGCGGGACGGACTGGATCTGCAGGTGGAGGGCGGCGTGCCGAGCGATTCCTACGTCTCGTTGACCGTGCAGTGCCTTCGGCGACTTGGCGTGCCGGTGACGTGGGACCCGGCGAGCTCGCGTCTTCGCGTCTCGCCCGGTCCGTTGAAGTCCTTCACGGTTCGCGTGGAGCCGGATGCGTCCAGCGCCGCCTACGGATGGGCGGTGGCCGCGCTGGTCCCTGGCTCGCGTGTGGAGGTGCCGGGCCTGCCCGTGGACTCGGCTCAGCCGGACATGGCGGTCCGGTCGGCCTTGCTGGCGCTTGGTGCCGCGGAAGCAGGCTCGTCACAGGCGTCAGGCGTGGCCCATGCCGGTCCACTGGCCGGCGGCGTGCTGGATGCCCACGCATGGCCGGACGGCAGCATGGCCATGATGGCGGTGGCGGCCGTGGGTCACGAGGTGTTGCGAATCGAGGGGCTCGCCACGCTGGCCGCCAAGGAGAGCGACCGCATCGAGGCCATGGCCGCATGGCTCACGCCGGCTGGTGCACGTGTGCAACGGGGCACGGACTGGATCTGTGTACAGGGGCCCTTGCATGCTGCCGGAGCCGTCGAGGTGCACACGCAACGGGATCACCGCATCGCCATGTGCGCCGCGGTGCTTGGCGCCGTGCGACCTGGTGTGACCGTGCTGGATCCCGGCTGTGTTCGCAAGAGTTGGCCGGGTTTCTGGACCGACTGGTCCCGCCTCCTGGGGCATGAGGCATGATGGTTTGCCGCCGACGCGGCAATCGTCGATAATCGACCCATGCGCGACTTCTGGTGGTTTGCCCGCCGGCTTCTGCGGCATCGCGGTGAAGTGCTGCTGCTGCTGGCGGGTGCCACCGTCAGTGCCGGCGGTCTGGGTGCGGGCTTGCTCAGCCTGGGGCCCATGCTTCGGCTGATCCTGCAGGAGGGCGGTTCACTTCCGGAACTGGCCCGGCAGTGGAATGAGCGTCATGTCATGGGCGTGGTTCCCGCGGGCGTGATCGACCTCTTGCCCACGAGCGCCTACGGAGGCGTGGTGCTGCTGATGGCAGGCCTGGCCGCGCTCACCATGGTGGGCGCGTCTGCCAACTACATGCACCAGTTGGTGTCCATGGGTCTGTGCGCCCGAACCGCCGCCATGGTGCGGCTGGAGGTGTTCCGGCACGCCCTGCACCTGCCGCTGGCCGCGGTGGGTCGAAAGGGGCCGACCGAGTTCACCAGCCGTGTCCTGCGCGACACGGGCGACCTTCGGGGCGGTTTCGAGGCGCTGACCAGCAAGACCGTGGCCCAGATCACCAAGGGTGCCGCGGCGTTCGTGGCGGCCCTGGTGTTCGACTGGCGGCTGGTGCTGGTGGCCCTGGTGGCCGGTCCGGTGCTTGGCGTGGTGCTGCGCAAGACGGGCAAGAGCATCCGCAAGGGTTCACGCGGTGCGTTGGAGGCCAGTGAGCGACTGCTGCGCGGCACCAACGAGGCGCTGCAGGGGCTCCGCGGGGTGAAGACCGCCGTGGCGGAGCGCGAGGCGTTGCGGCGATTCAACCGGGCCAATCACGAGGCACTGCGCCAGGAGATGCGCATGCGCAAGGCGCGGGCGCTGTCCGGACCCCTGGTCGAGCTGCTGGCCGTGTTCGCGGTGATCGGCCTGGCCTTGGTGGCGGCACGGCAGATTCTCTCGGGCGAGCTCTCGTTCGATCGATTCGTTCTGTCGCTCGGGTCACTTGCGGTGGCGGCGGGATGCATGCGTCCGCTGGCCGGATTCGTGAACGAGATGCAGGCCGCCAGCGCGCCGGCCAGCCGCCTTCGGGAGATCCTGCGCATGGGCCGCGAGGATGCCGGGGACCGGGGCAAGCCAGCCCTGTCTCGACACGCCCGATCGATCGAGTTCGATCGCTTGCGCTTTGCCTATCCCGATGCCGAGCGGCCAGCCCTGGATGGCGCCAGCCTGCACATTCACCACGGCGAGCGGCTGGCCGTGGTGGGCCCCAACGGCTGCGGCAAGACCACGCTGCTCTCGATGCTGACCCGGCTGTTCGAGCCCGGCGAGGGCCGGGTGCTCGTGGACGGCACGGACGTGGCCGGGGTGGACGTGCGATCGCTGCGCCGGCAGATCGGCGTGGTCACCCAGGAGGCCATGCTGATCAAGGGATCGGTCGAGGAGAACGTGCGTTTTGGCCTGCGCGATGTGGAGCGCGAGCAGGTGGTCGAGGCCCTTCGTCGGGCCCATGCGCTCGACTTCGTGGAGCGCATGCCGGGTGGCCTTGATGCCGCGATCGGCGAGCAGGGGGCGAGCCTCTCGGGTGGTCAGCGGCAGCGCCTGGCGATCGCCCGTGCGGTGCTGCGCGATCCGGCCATCCTGGTCATGGACGAGGCCACCAGCCAGGTGGACGCCGAAAGCGAGGAGCGGATCAACCAGGCGATCGCCGACTTCGGCGCGGGTCGAACGGTCCTGGTGATCGCGCATCGCCTGAGCACCGTGCTGGCGTGCGACCGGATCGCGGTCATGGACGCCGGACGAATTCTGGACGTGGGGCGCCACGACGAGCTGCTCGGCCGGTGCGAGACCTACCGGCGGTTCGCGCAGGCGCAACTGCTCGAGTCGGCCTGAACCGCAGCCTCAGGTCAGGTGTTCCTGCAGAAAGGACACGCCGGTGTCCTTGGCCACGGCGGACATGGTGCCGAACCCGATGTGCTCGTGGGGGGCACCGGTTCGGGCAAAGGCCAGCAGTTGCACGGGCATGCCCTGGTTGACGCCGCGCACGCGCTCCAGAAATCGGCGCTGCCATGCGATGTGGATCCACGCGTCCCTTTCGGCGTGCACGGCCAGGAGCGGGATGGGCGACCAGTGGTCGAGATGTCGTGCCGGCTCCATCCGATCGGCTCGTGCCGGATCCAGTCGGGCCGCGTGCAGATCGGACCAGTCGCCCGACGTGGCCTCCACCCATGCAGCGCGGAAGCGGTGCGGACGGCACAGCCGGGCCAGCGTGACCATGCCTCCAAGGCTCATGCCGCCCACGGCCACGCGAGAAGCGTCCAGACCGGGCTCCTCGGCGATGGCCTGCTCCACGTGCGGCCACTCCTGCAGCATCGTCTCGATGACCTCCATCGAGCGTTCGGGCCCCTGCATGGCCGGATCCGCCCGTTCGCCATGCCCGGGCAGGTCGATCGCCACGCTGGCGATTCCGGCTCGCATGAGCCGGAGATAGCGGCCGTTGTCCAGCTCCTTGTGGGCCGTGCGACCATGCATCCAGAGCAGCGTGGGACGCGCGGGCAGCGGGTCGGTGCCGCCGAGATCCGGATGCACGAGCATCAGGGGCACGGGTCCACGACGGAACCATCGGGCACGCTCCCGAAGGGACTTTGGCATGGCGGCTTCGGGACCCATCGGGTGGGAACGGTAGCAGCCTTCGTCTACGATGCGCGAATGCTCCGCATCGTCGCCGGCGAGTTGCGAGGCCGCGTGCTGGCCACCCCGGCTGGGCGAGATCGGACCCGTCCGATGGGCTCGCGAACCCGGGAGGCCATCTTCAACGTGCTTCGCGGCTGGTTCGAGCAGGCCTTCGTGCTTGACCTGTTCGCGGGTGTGGGCACCATGGGCCTGGAGGCGCTGAGTCGAGGCGCGGAGCGCGTCTGGATGGTGGAACAGGACCGCGACGTGTTCGAGATGCTCCGGCGCAACGCGGCGTCCACGGGGCTGGCGGGTCGCGTCAGCCTGGTGCGGGCCGACGCCCTCGGTGAGGTGGCCCTGGCCTCGGTGAACGAGCCGCTGGATGTGGTCTTCATGGATCCGCCGTTCGACCTGGTGCGCACGCCCGACGGCCTCGATCGCGTCCTGGCCCAGGCGGCTCGGTGTCGCCAGCGGATGAAGCCGCGATCCTTTCTGGTGCTTCGGCTGCCCGAGATCGAGGGCGACGGCCCGACCATCCCGGGGTTCGTGGGTCCGGAACATCGCAAGTACGGCTCGGAGCAGCATGTGCTGCTCTACGCGCCCGGCAAGGAGGCATGAGCGGCATGAAGGTGAGCGTGATCATTCCCGCGGCTGGCGCCAGCAGCCGCTTCGGCCTGGACAAGCTCGGTCAGGATCTGGGCGGCCGGGCCCTGCTGCTCCGCACCGTGGAACTCTTCACCAAGCGTGACGAGGTGCGCGAGATCATCGTGGCGGCTCCGCCGGATGGACTGGATGCGTTCCGTGACCGGCACGGCGCCCAGCTTGGCTTTCATGGGGTGCGGATCGTGCCAGGCGGCCGGGAGGAACGCTGGGAGACGGTCCGCAACGCCCTGCAGGCCGTGTCGCAGGAGGCCACCCATGTGGCAGTGCATGACGCGGCGCGGCCCGGCACCAGCCCCGAACTGCTGGACCGTGTCTTCGAGGCCGCCAAGGTCCATGCCGCGGTGATTCCCGGCTTGGCGGTTGCTGACACGCTCAAGCGCGTGGGCGAGGGCACCGTCCGCGCCGAGGAGGAGGATGCGATCGCCGACATGATCCTGGGAGATGCCGTGGACGCGGCGACCGCCACGGCACGCGTGGTCGAGGCGACGCTGGACCGAACGCGCGTGGTGGCGGTGCAGACCCCGCAGATGTTCCGCGCCGAATTGCTGAGACGCGCCTACGCGCAGCCTGACCTGCGTGGAGCCACGGATGACGCCGGGCTGGTGGAGCGTCTTGGCGAGCCGGTGATGGTGGTGGACGGCGAGTTCCGAAACCTCAAGGTGACGGTTCCCGAGGACCTCGCCCTGATGCGGACCATCCTTGGACTGAAGGCGCCCGAGGGCCGTGCTGTGCACAAGCGATTCTGATCCGCCGCTGTGTCCGCGGGCTCAGAGGCCGTTCTGGACCAGCTCCGCCTCGTCGAGCTGGTAGAGCCCGACCAGCCAGTTCTCCACCAGTAGCGGGTCCACCTTGAAGCGACCGGTGACGGAACCGTACTGGAAGGCGTGTCGGCGGTTGGGCTTGACCGGCTCGAGCAGTTTCACCTCGATCGCGTCGTAGGGGGTGGGCGGAACGCCGATGCAGCATCCGTCCCACTGGTTGAGCATGGCCAGGATCTCGCGGCTCTCCTGCAGCATGAGCGGAAAGGCCACGTACCCGTCGATCCGAACCCACGCACCGTCGAGCATGGCCACCCGCTGCGGCAGGCGGTCCTCCTTCAGCCGGGGCACGTAGGTCTTGTTGGCGCTGGCCAGCAGGTCCCAGGTGATGCGATAGGGCCTCTCGCGGGTGCCATCGCCCTCGATGCGGTAACGCCCGTCGGCGGTGATCACGCCGTCGGGGCCCCGCATGAGCGCGCCGGGCGCGATGGTGGCGTTCGGAATGGCGCGATCCAGTCCGATCCGAAGCCCTCCGGGTGGCGGCTCGGTCAGCACCGGTTCGGGCGGTGCCTTGGCAGGCTGTGACGAAGCACTCGAAGGCGAGGCCGCCGTGGTTGCGGCCGAGGCTGGCAACGTGGCGGTGGTCGAGGCTGGCGGCGCGGCAGGGCGTTGCGGCGGAACCGGCGTCACGATGTTCGCGTTCGGCACCGCGGCGGCGGGCGTGGCCGGCGCAGGCGCTGTGGCGTGGGACGCGGGCCAGACGATGGCCGCCGCGCCAGCCGCCACGATCAGTCCCAGCATGGTCCACAGCCACCTCATGGATCAGGCTGCCGGCCGCAGGTTGTCGGCCACGGGTGTTCGGTAGGCCAGGACCGCCGGCAGGATGCCCGCGCATCCGGCCAGCACCACCGCGCCGGCAAGCACGATCAGCACGCCGCGGGGATCCAAGTCGGGCTGGACGACCAGGCCGATGCGGGCCTTGAGCATGGCGGCGGCGACAAGACCCCCGATCACGCTCAGCACCACGCCGGCCACACCGCCACCGAGGCCGATCAGGCAGGCCTCCGCGATGATCATGCCTTGCACCCTCGAGCGGGGCAGCCCCAGCGCCCGCAGCACGGCGATCTGGCGCCGCCGTTCGGCCATGCTGTTGTAGAGCGCCAGCAGGATGCTGATGCCGCTCGACAGCAGCACGGCCACGCCCAGCGCGATGAACAGGCTGTCCACGTTGCCCACGATGGAGCGGAGTCGGTCGATCTGCTGCGCCGGTTGCGCCACCACGATGCTGGTGTCGCGACGCAGGGTGTCGAACTGCTGCTGGATGGCGGCACTGCCATCGCTTCCCGGCCGGGTTGGAAGACGAAGCAGGATCCCCGTGATCAGGCGATCCGAGTCCGTGAGATCGGCGGCGGTGGTCAGGCCCTCCTTGCCCTCACGCTCGAGCCTGTCGTGCGCGTGCAGGATCCAGGAACTCTCCAGGTCGGTGAACACCGCCCGGTCATGGGCCGATCCGGTCGGCTGCAGGATGCCGACCACGGTGTAGGGATACTCCGCATGCTCGTGGCCGTGGTCGCTGCCGGCGCCGTGGGTCAAACGAACCTGCTGGCCAACGCGCAGCCCGGTTCCGGCGGCCGCCGAGGCACCCAGGCAGATCTCGAAGTTGCCCTGCGGCAGTCGACCCTCGCGCACGCGCCAGGGCTCGCCCCGAACGGGCTCGAACAGCGTGAAGAACTCGGGTGCCGTGGCGCAGACCGGGAATCCCCGGAACGAGTCGCCCTGCTGGGTGGGAATCGCCCACGCGTACGGGAAGCCACTGCGGATCTCGTTGTACTTGGCCCAGGAGATGGGATTGGCGGGCGGGTTGGCGTAGAAGATGTTGTTGAGCACCGCCACCAGCGGGCTGGAGTCCGCGCTCACGAGCAGGTGCGTGGTTCCCGTGCCGCGCTGGAACGCCTGGAACCCCGCCGATCGCAGACTGAGCATGGTGAGCAGCAGGGCCACCGCCACCGCCACGCTGCCCATGGTCACCGCCGTGCTGAGCGACCTCGCCTTCAGGCTGACCATGACCACGCGAAGGTCGTTCATGCGGCCACCTCGTGCAGGAACGGCGTCACATCGATCACGCGGTCGAACCGGTCCCGCATGGCAGGGTCGTGGCTGGCGCAGAGCAGCGCGGCGCCCGCCTGGCGACAGGCCTTGAGCAGGAGCTGCATTGTGGCCTCGGCGTTGGACTGATCCAGGCTGGCGGTCGGCTCGTCGGCCAGCACCAGGGCCGGGCGACAGGCGATGGCTCGGGCCACCGCAACGCGCTGCTGCTGTCCCACGCTCAACTGCGACGCGGGGGCCCCCGGTCGCTCGATGCCAAGCGATGCCAGCAGCCCCCGGGCGCGCTCCCGATGGCTCCGCTCGGGCTCGCCGGCGGCCATCAGTGCCATCGACACGTTCTCCTCGGCGCTGAAGTCCGGGAGCAGGTGGTGGGTCTGGAAAACGAGTCCGATCCGACGGGCACGGATCCGGTCGCGATCACTCTCCCGCATGGCATCGAGGCGCTCGCCCGCCACCTCGAGCGTTCCCGCCTCGGGGCGAAGCAGGCCAGCGATCAGCCAAAGCAGCGTGCTCTTGCCGGTGCCGGAGGCGCCCCAGAGAAGTGCGGTCTCTCCGGGATCGAGCCGGAGCGAGGGCACGTGCATGCCGAAGCCGCTCGGTCTGCGAAACCGCAGGTTGTGGATGTTCAGCACGCTCGACACGCGAGCATGGTAGCCGCGGCCGCCGCGGCATCAGCCGACATCGGCCAGACCCAGCGCTTGCCCATGCAGGTGCATCAGCTTGCGACGCAGCGGCAGCGACTCGGGGGCCTGCAGGTCGGGGTCGCGGTCGATCCACGCGCTGGCGTCGGCCCGGGCAAGCCGAAGCAATTCGGCATCACGGGAGAGATCGGCCACGCGGAACGGGGCCAGTCCCGACTGCCTGGCCCCGAACACCTCGCCCGGGCCGCGCAGCCGAAGGTCGCGCTCCGCAATGTCGAATCCGTCGTCGGAATCACCGATCGCCTGAAGCCGCTCGGCGGCATCGGGGGTGGCGGCGTCCCCGATGAACACGCACAGGCTGGACGTGGTGCCGCGGCCCACACGGCCTCGCAGCTGGTGCAGCTGGGCAAGGCCGAACCGCTCCGCGTGCTCCACCACCATCAGGCTCGCGTTGGGAACGTCCACGCCCACCTCGATCACGGTGGTGGCAACCAGCACCTGCGCCTGGCCACCACGGAACCGCTCCATGGCCTGTTCGCGCTCCTCACGATGCATGCGACCGTGCACCGCCGTGATCTCAAGCCCCGCGAACGGTCCCTGGGCCAGAAACCGGGCGTGGGACGCGACGTCCTTCAGGCCCTGTTCCGACTCCTCGACCGCGGGCACCACCACGAAACACTGCTCGCCCCGGTCGATCCGACCGCGCAGGTAGGCGTAGACCTCCGGCGCCTTGCCCATGTCCACCACCCGGGTGATGGCGGGGCGGCGCCCCGGTGGCCTGCCTCGGAGCGTGCTCAGGTCCAGATCGCCATAGAGCGTGATGGCCAGCGTGCGCGGGATCGGTGTGGCTGTCATGACCAGCGTGTGCGGCACCAGCGGCTGCTCGCCCTGGCCCTTCTGACGGATTGCCGCCCGCTGACGCACCCCGAACCGATGCTGCTCGTCGATCACCGCCACGGCCAGGCTTCGAAAGGCCACGCCCCCCTCCAGCACCGCGTGCGTCCCGACCACCAGGTGCACGGACCCCCGCGCCAGTCCGGCCACGATCGCGGTGCGCTCCGCCGGCGCGGTGGATCCGGTCAGCAGCCGCAGTTGCAGATCGCTGCCGGCCAGCATCCGCCGAAGCACCTCGTGGTGCTGCTCCGCAAGAATCTCCGTGGGAGCGACCAGGGCGGCCTGGTGGCCGTGCGCGGTTGCCAGAAGCATGGCATAGGTGGCAACCGCGGTCTTGCCGCTGCCCACATCGCCCTGAAGCAGGCGGTTCATGGGTTCGGGCCGCGCAAGATCGTGCGAGATCTCGGCCACCACACGGTCCTGCTCACCGGTCAGCGTGAAGGGGATGCGGGCACGAATGTGGGCGTCCAGGCGAGCGTCCACAGGCAGGGACACGGCGCGGGTCCTGGCGCGGAGCTGGGCGCGGCGCATCATCACGCCCAGTTGCAGCAGCAGCAATTCATCGAACGCCAGTCGCCGGCGAGCGCCCTCCAGTTCGTCGCGGCCCCGGGGCTGGTGCATCGCTCGCCACGCCTCCGCCAGCCGTGGCAGATCTCGCGAGGCGCGGTAGGCCTCGGGTAGCGGATCGGCCATGCCCGCGCAGACCGGCCCGAGCACCTTGCCCACGAGGACCTCGATCTCGGACGAGCCGATCTCCTCGCTGGCGGGGTAGATGGGTCGCAGGTCATCGCCACCCGCATGCGAGTCGGCGCGTTCCTCGGCGGTCCATCGCGGATTGCCCAGTTCCAGATATCCGCCTCGCATGCGGCCCTTGCCCTCGGCCACGCCGCGATCGCCCGGGTGGAGCTTGCCGCGCATCCAAGGGGCGTTGAACCAGACCAGTCGCGCGGTGGCGGAGCCGTCCTCGAGCGTGGCCTCGACCATGCCACGTGGACCTGGCCGGACCCGGACACGCGCGATCTGGCCGCGCAGCCGAACCTGGGCCTCCGATTGCGAGACCTCGTGCATCGTCTCGTGGATGCTCCGTTCGGCGAGCCGGCGTTCGTGGCGAAGCGGAAGGTGCCGAACGAGGTCGCCGGCGGTGTGGAGGCCCAGATGGGCCAGCCGCTCCGCCGTGCGCGGTCCCACGCCCGCCACCATGGCCAGCGGCGTGCGGGTCTCGATGGAACCGGCATCGCTCACGCGGACCATCGTACGATCCGCGCATGGCCCGCAAGCCGTTCGATGCCGATGCCGCGGCCGGTGGACTGTTCGACGCCCGCCCGGCGGGTGCGATCGATGCGTCATCGCAGGGCCGGGCGCTTCAGGTGCGCGAGGTGGCAACGCAGCTCAAGTCCGTGCTGATGGGCATGGGGCGTCTGCAGGTGGAGGGCGAGGTGAGCGATCCACGCGACGGGCGTCACTGCTACTTCCAGCTCAAGGATGCCGAGGCGGTGATCGGATGCGTGATCTGGAACAGCCAGCTGACCCGCCTGGCGTCGAGGCCCAGGCAGGGCGAGCGCGTGGTGGTGGAGGGGCACTTCGAGTTCTACGCCGCAGGTGGACGGCTCAACTTCATCGTGCGTGCGTTGCGAGCGGTGGGGCAGGGGGACCTCGAGGCGAGGTTCCAGGCCCTGTGCGCGGAGTTGCGTGAAATGGGATGGTTCGACGCCTCCCGCAAGCGGGCGCTGCCGATGCTGCCCCGCGGCATCGCCATCATCACCAGTCTGGGCGGCGACGCGCTGCAGGACTGCCTTCGGACCAGCGAGCTGCGCTTCCCAGGGGTTCCGCTGACCGTGATCGGCGTGCCCGTGCAGGGGCCCGGCGCCGCCGATGTCGTGGCCCGCGCGCTGGATGCCGTGAATGCCGCAGCGGTCCGGCTGGGCGTGGATGTGGTGGTGGTGACGCGAGGCGGGGGCAGCCGCGAGGACCTTCAGGCCTTCAACGAGCGCGTGGTGGCTGAGGCGGTGTTCCGCAGCGCGATGCCCGTGGTGAGCGCCATCGGGCACGAGTCCGACATCACGGTCATCGACCTGGTGGCTGACCACCGGGCCAGCACGCCCACGCAGGCCATGATGGCCGTGCTGCCCGATCGTGACGCGTTGCGGGAGCAGCTTGCGGGCCTGGCGGATCGCCTGCAGTTGCGGCTGGCACATGACTTGTCCATCCGGCGTCGGCATCTGGCGTCGATCGCATCGCGCCCTTGTTTGCGTCAGGCGGACTGGATGGTCTCCGAACGACGAAGGTCGCTGGTCTTGGTTTCCAATCGCCTGACGGGCGCGGTCCGTGCCCGCCGCTCCCTCGCGGTGGTCTCGCTTTCGAGGGTGGCGGAACGCCTGGCCTTGCAGCGGCCCGCGGCGCGGCTGGCTGTGGCCGCGGAACGCCTTCGGAGCGTTCTTGCCAGGATGCGTCAGGCGCGCGTGGTGGTGGCACGGCGACGAGGCGATGCCCTTGGCTCCCTGGAGAGGCGCCTGCAGTCCGTCTCGCCGACCGCCGTGCTGGGACGCGGTTACTCGATCACGCTTGACGCATCCGGCCGCGCTGTCCTGGATGCCTCCAGCGTCCCGCCCGGCTCCGTGCTGACCACGCGGCTGTCCACGGGTTCCATCCGGTCACGGGTCGAGCCGGGCGGATAGATTCTTCACCATGGCCAGAGACAAGCCCCAATCGCCGGCAACCAGCGATGGCCTCTCCTTCGAGCAGGCCATGGGCGAACTGGAGTCGCTCGTGGAGCGAATGGAGCAGGGTGAGGTACCGTTGGAGGAGAGCCTGAAGTCGTTCGAGCGGGGACGCGCCCTGGTCGAGCGATGTCGCGGCATCCTGGACGCGGCCGAGCGCCGGATCGAGCAGATGGGTCTAGACCAGTTGCAGCAGGGCGGCGAGGGCTGAGCGCCGCCACATGGACGCGTTCCTGATCCGGCTGCCCGCGCTGCTCCAGGGGCTGTTCTTTCTCGCGCTGGGTGCCTGCGTGGGCAGCTTCGTGAACGTGATCGCGTGGCGATGGCCGCGTGGTCAGGGCATCACGCGGCCCGCAAGCCGGTGCGGCACCTGTGGCCGATCGCTGTCGTGGTGGGAGAACGTTCCGGTGATCTCATGGCTCGCGCTCCGCGGGCGTTGCCGCACCTGCGGCGTGCGGCTCGGCTGGAACCACCTGGCGGTGGAGATCGGGTGCGGAGCACTGTTCGCGTTCACGGTGGCGTTGCTCTTCATGGGCCCGTTCCGAGAGCCCATGGAGCCGGATGCGGCGTGGTGGCTGCGGGCGGGAGCCATGAGGGCCGCACCGCTGCTGGCCGGCGTGCTCGTGCTCTGGATGTGCCTGCTGGCGGCCTCGCTCATCGATGCCGAGACCGGCCTGATTCCGTTGGGACTGACCAGCACGGCCATGGTGACCGGGCTTCTTGCTGCCGCCACGCAGGGTCTGGTGTGGACCGGCACCGATGTGCAGGGAAGCCATGCATGGCCCCTGGGCTGGCCCTCGCCGCGATGGACAGGCGCGGGGCTTGGCGGCCTGCTGGGGTTGGGTGTGTCCGTGGGACTGTTGTGGAGTGGCCTGCTGCCCCGAAGTTTCGCCGCCCTGGACGACATCACGTTGGTGGATCCCGCCGAGGCACGCCGCGAGATGGGCAAGGAACTGCGTTTTCTGG
>JBJOGW010000074.1:0-26342 GCA_046048055.1 Planctomycetota bacterium | reverse complement strand
ATTGGGTCCGGTGTGAGGGTCCGGTATAAGGGACGGGTTTGCTTATCGGACTCGCGAGTCCTATAAGCAAACCCGTCCCTTATACCGGACCCTCACACCGGACCCTCATCCAGACCGCCATCTTTCGCATTCCTGCGGAACAGAGTGGGCCGGACGGTCGGATCATCTGATGCTGCAAAGCGTGCCGGCGTGACGTACGTCGGTACCAATGGAGGTTGAGGAGAAAAGGGCCGTGAGGCAGTCTGTCTGTGCATTTCTGGCCGCTTCGGCGGCTGCGTCGGGCGCGTTCGGCGGGTTCGTGAACCCGCTGGTGCCTGTCTGGCGCGGCGGCCCAGGCACGCAGTTCTCTGGTTGGGAGAGCTACACGGCGGCGTTCGGTGCTGGCAATGCCCCGGACGTGGCTGGGAGCTCTCCTCTGGGTTCGCTCTTCAACTTCGCCCCCGGCTCCTTCATCACAGGCTCTGGAAACATCTACGCCCCCTCGTCGCCTCTCTCGATCATGGCCCTGGGCGGCATCGGCGCGCCCGCCAACCCGATGGACGTGGTGGTGAACGTGGCCGCGGCGGGCACCGAGATCAACCAGGCCAGCATGTTCCTGACGCTTGCCGACAATGCCGGCAACTCGGTTCGGCTGGCTCCCTCCGCCACCGAAGTCCGGTCCAGCGTGCCGTTCGGCTTGGGCGGCAGCGTGCAGACGATCGCCTTCTCATGGTCCGTGGCCCCGCTGGCGTTCAACGCCGTGCGGTGGCAGTTCGACTTCTCCAGCCTGGGGCCCAACACCTCGTTGGATGCCGTTTCGCTGGACATGCGCCTCGTACCTGGTCCGGGAGCATTGAGCGTGCTGGCCGTGCTCCTGCCAGGTACATCACGTGGGAGACGGCGCCGCCTCTGACGGCGCCACTCGCTCACGCCCTTTTTTGAGCGGGCGGGATCCCCTGGGGTCCCGTCCGCTTCATTTTTGCCGGGCCGCGTCCAGACGGGCTGCACGCTCCGCCTGGAGCACCTCGTCCCACCGCGGCAGCATGCGGTGCGGCACGTGGAGCAGGTCGAGCATGCGGGCCACCATGAAGTCCACCAGGTCCTGCGTGCCCTGCGGACTCAGGTAGAAGCCGGGTGAGAGCGGCAGCACGACAGCGCCAGCGAGCGTGGCGGCGCGCATGGCCTCGATCTCCACCAGGCTCAGGGGCGTCTCGCGGTGAGCCAGGATCAGCCGCCTTCGCTCCTTGAGCGTGACCATGGCGGCTCGCTGGAGCTGATTGTCGGTGAGGCCATAGGCCACCTTGCTCATGGTGTTGCCCGAGCAGGGCACCACGATCATGCCATCGTGCTGAAAGCTGCCGCTGGCCAGCGGCCCTCCCAGATCATTCTCGTTGTGGATGGTCAGGAGCTCGCCCCGCCCACCCGTCAGTTCCTGGGCATCCAGCCGCTTGATGCCGCACTCGTCCGCCAGCAGCCGCCGGCCCAGCGCGCTGGCCACCAGGTGGATGTGGCATCCCGCCTCGGCCAGGCACTCGATCAGGCGCACCGAGTACGGCGCTCCGCTGGCTCCACTGATGCCGACGATGATGCGAGGCGTGCTCATGGGTACGGAGAGGGGCTTCGCCGGTCGGCTGGTCGTGGATGACCAGCACACCCGAATTCAGGTTGCCGAAGCCGCTTCCACGCGAGGATAGAGGGCCACCTTGCTCAGCCGCATGCCCGCCTTCAGACCCCCCCAGGCCGAGCGTGTCTGCCACGATCCCGCCACGGCACCAAACGCGGCCTGCAGGTCGGCCATGCGTTGGGGCAGGAAGGGCTCCAGCAGCAGTCCGGCGATTCGCACGGTCTCGGCACACTGGGCCAGGATGCTCGCCACCCGCTCCCGCTGGGCCGGATCCTTGGCCAGCTTGAAGGGCTCGGTCTGGTTGATGAACACGTCGACCTCGCGCAGCAGTCCCATGGCGGTGGCGGCCGCGGCACCCAGCTCGAACCGATCCACCTGGCCCTGCCAGGCCTGCACGGCTGCGGTGCACCGGGCCGGCCACGGGCCTCCGCCCTCGGCATCGGCGGGCATGACGCCCTCGAAGGTCCGGGTGATCATGGCGCTCACGCGGCTCGAGCAGTTGCCGACCGTGTTGACCAGGTCGGCCACGTAGGTCTCATGGAAGGCGGCGGCGCGGAAGTCCGCGTCGGTGGCGTCGAGCGGTCCGCGCGTGACCATGAACCAGCGCAGCGCATCGAGCCCGTAGCGGTCGATGAAGGCCTGCATCGCGGGCAGGTCGATGAAGTTGCCCAGGCTCTTGGACATCTTCTGGCCCTCGCTGATCCAGAAACTGTGGGCGTACACGCAGCGAGGCAGTGGCAGGCCCAGGGCCATGAGCATGGCAGGCCAGATCACCGCGTGAAACCAGAGGATCTCCTTGCCGATCACGTGGTACTGGGCCGGCCAGAAGCGATGTCGCTCGGGCGTGCTGCCGTCACCCAGCCCCAGCGCCGTGACGTAGTTGAGCAGCGCGTCGATCCACACGTAGATCACGTGACCGGGATCGCCGGGCATGGGAATGCCCCACGTGAAGTTGGTGCGCGTGATGGGCACGTCCTGCAGCCCCTCGCGGAGCCGGCCAAGCACCTCGTTGCGGCGCGCGGCGGGCCGCACGAAGTCGGGATGCTCGGCGAAGAAGGCCTGCAACCTGTCCGCGAAGGCCGAGAGCCGGAAGTACCAGTTCTCCTCCTTGGCCCGCACCAGCGGTCGGCCGCTCACGGGACTCAGGTAGTTGCACTCCTTGGCCCGGGTCTCGGTGAGGTAGTTCTCCTCACCCTCGTCGTACCAGCCCTCGAAGGATCCCTTGGCCAGGGCGCCGGCCGCGTGCAGCCGCTGCACCATGGCCTGCACCTGGCGCTCGTGCCGCGGCTGCGTGGTCCGGATGAAGTCGTCGTTGGTCTGGCCGAACAGCCGAAGCACCGACTCGAATTCGGCGGCATTGAGGTCCGCCCAGGCCTGCGGCGTGACGCCATGGGCCACCGCGCTCTTCTCCACCTTCACGCCGTGCTCGTCGGTGCCCGTCAGGAAGAAGGTGTCCACGCCGCGCAGCCGCATGGCCCGGGCCCAGACGTCGCACAGCGTGGTGGTGAAGACATGGCCGATGTGCGGCCGGTCGTTCACGTAGTAGATGGGCGTGGTGATGCAGGCCGTTGCGGTCATGGGACCGAGTCTACGGAGCGCCCAGCAGGGGTCCGACGGCCTCGGCGGTCTCGGCGTTCTCGAAGCAGGCCACATGCAGCGTGGGACCGTCGCTCCACAGCAGCGCCAAGCTCTCGGCGCCGGGCAGCTCGCCATCCAGGGTGCGCTCGGTGGGCATGGGCCGCGGACGCCCCAGCGCGTCGAAGGTGACGTACTGCCCGTCATCCACGGCCAGGAACAGGGTGATCCACGCCTCGGCTCCGGGCGTGTTGCGTCGGTACACCAGCGCACAGGACCGGTAGGGCGAGCCAGGCAGGGCCACGGAGACCACGCGGCGAAGTCGGAAGTCCGCGGCCGCCAGGTCGGGCGGTGCCATCGACGCCCCCATGTGCTGGCGGATCAGGCCGCGGGCCTCCTGCGGATCCAGTGGCTCGGGATCGTTGTCGCTCATGGCATCCACGATCACGCGGAAGCGCAGGTCCGCCGCGGCGTCGAGCACCTCGCTCAGCGGCACGCCGCCGCCATGGGTGAGCCGGCTGGCCACGGGCGGGCCGAAGATCCCGAAGAGCACCGCGCCAGCCACCAGCACCGTGCTCAGCACGATGGCCGTGACCGACACGCGGGGATGGAAGGCGCCCCGTCCTCCTTCCCGTGGCTCCTGCGAGGTCATGGGCCGCATCCTAGGCCGGGGAAGTGCCGGGCACGGCTACCATGAGGCCATGCGGCAGTGGCATGTGATCCTGGTCGCCACCTTCGTGGGCATGTCCGCGGTCCGGACCACGGCGCAGAACGCCCTGGACGCCAACCTGCACGCCACCGGCGGTCGGGTGAATCCGACCTCGCAGCAGCAGGATTACCGCGCACGCAACCTGGTGGTCACCGGTGACGTGGCGGGAGGCCGGGGATTCCGTGGCAACGTGGGCTACACGGCGGAGACCGACTTTCGTGGCGCCACGGGCGGCGATTCCAGTTACAACTTCCGGGCCGCGTCGGCCCTGAGCAATCCGAACCTGGTCCGCTCCGGCAACGCTGCGGACGCCTTCAGCGTGACCCGCGACGCGGCGGCGCTGGAGTTTCGGCGCGACTTCGTGGGGCCATCCACCACGCAGCGCACGGGCGCGGCGGCCACCGCCGCGGGAACCCGGCAGCGGCTGGACCTGCTCAACGCGGACTTCAGTCCCTCGCGGCAGCTCACCTCGGACACCCTGAGCACCCCGATGCTGCGCTACTCGTCGGTGGCGGGAGACTCGGGCGCGCTGACCGTGAGCACGGTGCGGGGGATCAAGCGGGAGAGCGATCGCAACCGGCATGCGTCCGACAGGCTGGGCCTGTACCACGCTGCGCTGCTCCGCAAGGACATTCGCGAGGGACGACTGAGTGCCGACGCGGTTCGGGCCGCACCCGCCAGCCCGTTCATGGTGGAGGCGCCGCGTGACGCGGTGAACGTGCGATCCACGCGGGCCCAGGAGCCGCCGTCGCGTGGCGAGCTGGCGGGGCAGTCGGGCACCTCGTACGACCGCGTGCTGGAGCAGATCCGCGACAATTGGCGAAGATCGCGGCCGTCCGAGGCGTCCACGACGGCCGTGGCCACCGAGCCGCAGCCGCGGCCGGACGAGGTGGATCTGGGCGCGGCATACGAGGCGCTGCGGCAGAAGCTGGATCGCGGGGCAAGGCCGCCGGCGCCGAGCCCCGAGCCCGAGGATGGCTCCGTCGAGGACGGCAAGCTGCCCGGCATCAACATGACCATCCAGGAATACGCGCAGGTCCTGGAGCATGGAACCGAGTTCAACGCCTTCGCCGAGGACCCCGATGGGCAGGATCGGCTGAACCAGCTGCTCTCCACGGGTCGCGCCGCCATGCACGAGGGCGACACCTTCGTGGCGGAGAAGCAGTTCGAGGTGGCGCTGCTCCTGAAGCCCGGCGACCCGAGGGCCACCGCGGGCATGCTGCACTGCCAGATCGGTGCCAACCTTCCCGGTGCCGCGGCCATCACGCTGCGAGGCCTGTTCACCGAGCACCCGGAGATGATCGACGTGTCCTACGCCGCCGAGGCCCTGCCCCCCACGGATCGGCTGCAGCGGTGCGTGGGCAGCACGCGCGACCTGATCCGCCTTGGACGCAGGCCCGCTGACTACGGATTGCTGCTGGCCTATCTGGGTCACCTGCTGCGCGATCCAGCGATCATCCGGGAGGGACTGGTCCACGTGACCGGCAGCACGGCTGATGACGCCATGGCCGAACTGCTTCGACACCTGTGGCTGGAGGACGGCGGGGCGAAGACCCCTGAACCCGCCGCGGTCTCCGAGGCGGCCGGCACGCCCTGATCGCGATCGATCTCAGCGGATCGACTGGGCGCTCTTCAGACCCAGGTTGCGAAAGATCTCGCGCGTCGCCGCGCTGCGGTTGAGCGTGTAGAAGTGCAGGCCGCGCGCCCCCCTGTCCAGCAACTCGAGGCACTGCTCGGTGGCCCAGTGGATGCCCACGCGTTCCACGCCCTCGCCATCCTGGCAACGCTGCAAGGCGCGCATCAACTTGGCGGGAATGTGCGTGCAGGCGGCCAGCTCCGCCATGCGGTGCAGGTTGGCCTTGCTCAGCACCGGCATCACGCCCGCCAGGATCGGCACGCGGACACCGGCCAGTTCGCACCGCTCGCGCCAGTCCAGGAACGAGCGGTTGTCGAAGAAGAGCTGGGTGCAGATCCAGTCGGCGCCCTCGTCCACCTTGGCCTTCAGGTGATCCATCAGGGTGAGCGTGTTGGGCGTCTCGGGGTGCCCTTCGGGAAAGCCCGCCACGCCGATGCCGAAGCCGCGCGGATCCGGATGCGCGCCCGATCGGTTGAACTGGCGGATGAAGCGCACCAGGTCCGCCGCATGCGGAAAGTCGCCACCTGCAGTCGAGCCCTTGCGGGGTGCGTCGCCCCGCAGCGCCAGGATGTTGGACACGCCCGCCGCGGCGTACCGTTCCAGAATGGCCTGCACTTCATGCCGCGTGTGGCCCACGCAGGTGAGGTGAGGCACGGGATCCAGCGAGGTTTCGGCCTTGAGGCGCATCACCAGGTCGTTGGTGCGCTGTCGTGTGCCGCCGCCAGCGCCATAGGTCACGCTCACGAAGCTGGGAGCGAGCGCCTCGAGTTCGGTGATCTCGCCGAACAACTGGTCCCACCCGTTCTCCTTGGGCGGGAAGAACTCGAAGCTGGCGGTGTGCGTGTCCCTCGCCAGGATGTCGAGCATGTGCATGGGTACAGTCTAGGGAACAGGTCCGCCCATGCCGCAGCGAACGCACATTCCCAAGCCAGCGGCCCGGCGCATGAGCCTGTACCTGCGAGCGCTGGAGTCCCGCCTTGCCCAGGACGAGCCCGATGACGGCCGCATCAGCAGCCGGGAGCTGGGTCTCGCCGCGGGCGTGGCCGACGCACAGGTGCGCAAGGACCTGGCCGTGGTGGGTGCCGCGGGCCAGCCGGGCGTGGGCTATCGACTGAAGGAACTGCATGACGGCATGCGCCGCGCCATGGGGCTTCAGAGGCCGTGGCGCGCCGTGCTGGTGGGGGTGGGCAACATCGGGCGGGCGCTGCTGGCCTATCCGCGCTTCGGCGAGGAGGGCTTCGAGCTGGTGGCCGTGTTCGATCGCGACGCCAGCGTGGTGGGTCGCAAGGTCGCAGGCCACGCGGTGCAGTCGATGGCGGCGCTGGTGGAGGGCGTGCGACGCAGCGGGGCGCAGCTGGGCATCGTGGCGGTGCCGCCCGACCAGGCTCAGGGCGTGGCGGATCGCCTGGTCGAGGCGGGTGTCCGCGGGGTGCTCAACTTTGCCCCCAGGCCACTGCGGCTGCCCCCCGGCGTGGCGGTGGTGGCGGTGGACTTCACGGAGGCGTTGGAACGACTGGCGTTCGAGACCTCGTTGCGCCGACAAGGGTCGCAGCGTCAGAAGGGAGCATGACCATGCGAATCGGAGCCTGCCTGTTGTTGACGACGATGACCCTGGCCGGGTGCAAGGCCAAGGTGCTTGGACCCAGCCCCAACGACGCCCTGCGGCAGCAGGTGCAGGATCTGGAGGGCGAGCGCGATGCCCTTCGCTTGAGCAACGAGCAGTTGCAGGCCCAATTGGCAGCGCGGGAGCCCTCGGGCCAGGTCACCCCGGAACTGGAGCAGGCCACGCCTCGGCCAGCCCGGATCGAGGTGGAAGGCCTCTCCCGGGTCCTGGTGCAGTCGCCAAGCGGGCCGATCGAGCTGGCCGTGTACGTGAAGGCGGTCGATGGCCGGGGACGGGAGGTTCAGCTCACCGGTGCGTTGTCCCTGACGGCCACCCTGCAGATGCCGGACGGGGTGGTGAGCCGCCTGGCGCACCGCACCTGGCGACCTGGGGAACTGGTCGAGATGCATCGCAGCGGCTTGACGGGCACCCACTACACGATCAAGTTGCCAGTGGAAGGACCCCTTGGCCAGCCGGGAGGTCTGGTGAGCGTGGTGCTGACCTACACGGACGGCTGGACCGGGCGCCAACTCCAGGCCTCGTCAAGCCTTCCATGGCCAGCGGGGCCCGGTCATGACTGAGCAGCTGGGCTCGCGTCCCCTCCTATGATGACCGAATGCTCAGGGGCTTGAGGCAGTCCGTCGAGGGCCGGCACCACAAGGCATGGTGGCTGCCGACGCTGCTGGCACCGTTCGTTGCGATGGGATGCCAGAAGGTGCTCTTTCCCAAGGAGGAGCCCCGCACGCAGTACCAGCGCACCGACCAGCTTCGTGACCGCTTCACGCCGCTGCAGGAGCCGGACGTGTTCGGCAATCCCAGGCCGGCGCTGCGGGCTCGACTGACGCCACCGGATTGAACAATCTCGCGCAAAGGTCGAAGACCTTCGCGATGCCGATCCGATACTTTCCGCGTCCCCCATGCGTCGCCCCGCGTCCAACACCCGGCCTGTTCGCTCGCGGGTGTCGGTGTCGCGCAGGACGCGCGTGGTGTGGGGGGCGTTCGCGGCGGCCATGACCCTGGCATGCGGGCTGCTGGTGCTCGGCGACGCCGAGGGACCGCGACCCGTGCTGGCTGCGGCACCGGTGATCGTGGGATCGACCGATGCCGGGATCCACCCGCGCGAGGCAGCCTTGGACCGCAATCGCTGGAATGCCATCGTGATCCATCACTCCGGCACTCCCGCGGGTGATGCGGCGAGCATTGCGCGCATTCATGGCGAGTCGGGACTGCAGGGGCTGGGCTACCACTTCGTGATCGGCAACGGGCAGGGATTGCCCGACGGGCATGTGGAAGTCGGCCCGCGCTGGAACCGCCAGGTTCCGGGAGCCCACGTGGTGGCCCGGGCACGGAACGGCGGCGCCACGCCGGTGAGCCTGCAACCCGCCGAGATGGCGGACCGGCTGAACCGGCACAGCATCGCCATCTGCCTGGTGGGCAACGGCGACCGGCGTCCCTTCACGGATCGACAGATCCACGAGGCGGCATCGCTGGTGCGAAGACTGCAGCGGGAACTCGGGATCCCGGCGGACCGCGTCTTTCTTCACAGCGACGTGGCGGGCGTGAGCAGCCCGGGACGGTACTTCCAGGCCGGCGCGTTCGAGTCCCAGATCCTTCGTTCCGCCCGGTGAAGCAACCGTTGCGGGGGACAGCCGGTTCCCACTAGACTGCGGCGCTTGGCGAATCGGCCGGGATCGTGGGCGAAGCGGGTGGCGAAACCGGTGTCGGTTCCGCCTTCAGGAATGGTTCCAAGACCGCAATCACGCTCCCAAGGCCGCGTTGACGACCCATGAGTGCGCTTCACAACGAGATCTTCGGCTACCGCGTGATCGCCCGCCTTGGCGAGGGCGCCGCCAGCCAGCTGTACGCCGTGCAGGACGCGAAGACGAAGCAGGTCTGGGCGCTCAAGCACGTGGTGCGACGCGACCCCAAGGATGACCGCTTCGTGGAGCAGGTGGAGATCGAGCACGAGGTGGGTTCCAGGTTGGACCACCCCAATGTGCGCGGTATCGGCAAGCTGCATCGCAACAAGAAGATCTTCGGCGCGACCACCGAGATCGGCCTGTGCCTGGAGCTGGTGGATGCGGACACCATGGATCGCCGAATCCCCCGTTCGATGGCAGATGCGGTGCGCCAGTTCGCCGAGATCGGCCGCGGACTGGCTCACATGCACGAGCGCGGCTTTGCCCACGCCGACATGAAGCCCATCAACGCCATGGTGGGCGAGGGCGGCGCGATCAAGATCATCGACCTGGGCCAGGCCTGCAAGCTGGGCGCGCGGAAGAAGCGGATCCAGGGAACACCCGGCTACATCGCGCCCGAGCAGGCGTCACGCGATCCGATCACGGCGGCGACGGACATCTACAACCTTGGCGCGACCATGTACTGGGTCCTGATGCGCGAGGTGATGCCCACCGTTCTTCCGCCGCAGGGCGATGTCGAACTTTCCACCATGAGCAGCCGGTCGGTGCAGCCGCCCCAGCCGCCGCATCGTCGCAATCCCGCCATTCCTGCGGCGCTCGGTGAGCTGGTGGTCGATTGCGTGCAGGTGGCCCCCGAGGACCGGGTCCCCAGCATGATGGAGGTGGTTCGCCGGCTCGAGGAGATCGGCGAGACGCTGGACGGGGGCAGGAACGCCTCGGCCGGCCCGCGCGTCGCCGAGCGGGTCGGCAAGTGACCCAGGCGACGCCGACCAGCGAGAAGTGGGACCGGCGGTTTCTGGCCCTGGCGGACCAGATCGCCGGCTGGAGCAAGGATCCCAGTCGCGGCGTGGGGGCGGTGATCGTGTCGGCCACGCGGCAGATCGTTGCCACGGGCTTCAACGGCCTGCCGCGCGGGTTCGCCGACCTGCCCGAGCGGCTGCAGCGGCCCGTGAAGTACGACCTGGTGGTGCATGCCGAGCTGAACGCCATCGTGCAATGCGCGCGCAACGGCGTGAGCCCGGTCGGATGCACCATGTACACCAGCTTTGCCCCGTGCGTGCAGTGCTCGCTGGCGATGGTGCAGGCGGGCATCGGCCGCGTGGTCACGTGGGAGCCCGACCTGATTGGTGGTGACGCCCACTGGAACGAGAGCATCGAGAAGTCGCGCCTGGTGCTTGGCGAGGTGGGCGTGGCGATCGATCACCTGAAGCGTTGAGATGCCGGGAGCGCGGCCCCGGGGGCTGCGCCTCACATCCGCGTCGGCGCCGCGATGCCCAGCAGGCCCAGACCTTCGGCCAGGACCCGCTGCGTGATGCCCGAGAGCCGCAGGCGCGAGAGCCGCGTGCCGTCATCGGCCGCCTTGAGCACCGGGCACTCCTGATAGAAACCCGCGTACGCGTTGGCCAGTCCGTGCAGTGCCGCGCAGAGTCGTTGCGGGGCCATGGACTCCGCGGCGTCCAGGACCACGGCGGGAAACCGAAGCAGGGCCAGGACCAGGGCGCGCTCCGACGGCTCGGTGGGCGTGCACGGTGCCGCGGCGATGGCGGACTCGGCCACGCCGCTGCGGGCGATCAGGCTGGCGATGCGGGCGTGGGCGTACTGGATGTACGGGCCCGTGTCGCCCTCGAAGGCGATCATGCGGTCCAGGTCGAACACGTAGTCCTTGACCGGATCGCCCGAAAGGTCGGCGTACTTCACGGCGCCGATGCCCACGGCTGCGCCGATGCGGTGCAACGCCTCCGGCGACAGCCCATGAGTGGGCGCCTCGGGATCCGCGGCCCGCTGCAGCACCTGCTGCACGCCCCGCTCCACGGCCTGGTCCAGCAGCGCCTTGAGCGTGAAGTTCTCGCCGCTGCGGGTCTTGAGCGGCTTCTTGTCGCGGCCGAGCACGCTTCCGAAGGCCAGATGCGAGAGTTCGGCGCGGGTGCCGTCCCGGAGCCGGTCCCAGCCGATCAGTCGGATGGCGTCGAACACGTCCTTGAAGTGGTCGCGTTGCCGCGCGTCCACCACGTAGATCACGCGACCGCCGTCCAGTTCCTGCACGCGGAACCGCACTGCCGCCAGATCGGTGGTGGCGTAGAGGAAGCCGCCATCGCCCTTGCGGATGAGCATGGGACGCTCGCGGTCGGCGTACGGCACCACGATGGCGCCCGCGTCCTCCCGGGCGAGGCCGGCCTGCTGGAAGGCCTCGACAACCGGCCCCAGCCGGTCGCGGTAGAAGCTCTCTCCCCGCGCGTGCTCGGCGGTCAGGTGCACGCCCAGGGTTCGGGCGGTCTCCAGCACCTCGGCCATGGTCACGTCGATGAGTCGCTGCCAGTCGGCCACGGTGGCGGCATCGCCGGACTGCAGTCGCAGCAGCGTGGACTTGGCGTCACGCTCGGCCGCGCCGGCGCTCTCCTGCTGAACGGCCAGCTCGGCCAGCCGATGCGGGCCCACGTGCGTGGCGATGGCCGCAGCCAGCCCAGGCTCGTCGGTGCGTGCCTCGAGTTGTGCCGCCCGATAGGCCGTGTTCAGGTCCTCGAGGGTGAGCCGGTCGAAGTCGCGTCCATGCCTGCGCAGCGAAGCCAACGTCATGGCGATGGGCAGTCCCCAGTCGCCCAGATGATTCTCCCGCCAGACGGTGCGGCCGAGCCGCTCGTGCAGTCGTGCCATCACGTCACCGATGATCGTGGCCCGCAGGTGCCCCACATGCATCTGCTTGGCCACGTTCACGCCACAGAGATCGATCACCACCGCATGCGGCAGGGGCCGGGCCGGAATGCCGAGGTCGGGCTGGTCCAGCCGATCCAGGAACGCGCCCAGCGCGTGCGGACGCAGCCGCACGTTGATGAAGCCCGGCCCCGCGATCTCGGGGGCTTCGGCCAGATCGCCCAGATCCACGGCCGCCACGATGCGCTGGGCGATGTCATGCGGCCTGGCCTGCATGGACCTGGCCAGGCCCAGCGACGCGTTGCACTGGTAGTCGCCGTGACGGGGGTCGGCACTCGCCTTCACCTGCGGGTCGATGGCGGCCGGGTCACCGCCTGACACGGTGGCGATGGCCAGGCGGAAGGCTCGCTCCAGGTGCAGCAGCGGATCGCACGAATCCATGGGGTCGCGAGGATAGGGTCGCTCAGCGGCCCGCGCGGCGAGGCGCGAGCAGGCGCCGGTGCGCCGCGTGCAGGCGGTTCATGAGCTTCATGGAGCCCCGCCGCCAGTCGGCTTGCGGCTTCAGGCCCATGGCCGCGATCTCGAGCATGCGCACCAGGCTCTCGAAGTCGGCCATGGCCACGAACTCGCTTCCCACGCGGCCGCGGCGACGACCGGCCACGGTGGCGTCGATGTGCTGCATGTTGTGGTAGTTGCCCAGCGGCAGGCAGAGGCAGGTGCTCTGCAGCCCATGGGTGGCGAAGGCCGTGGCCTCGCAGGCGCCGCCCGGCATGAGCTTGCGCTGGAACCGGAACGAGGGATCCCTGGCACGGGTGGCCGTGAACAGCTCCCCGAGTGCATTGGTGAGTTCGGGCGAGAACACGCTGAGCCGGTCACCCACCCGCAGGATGGCGCCGGCACCGATGGGGCTGTCGTGGGGAAAGCTGCGTGAATTCTCGAGGCAGATCAGTCGGGCGTTCCGTGGCACGAATCCGTTTCGTGCCGCGTGGATGGCGCCCACAAACCCGACTTCCTCGGCGCGCGTGAAGAGCAGACCCACGTGTCGGGCGCGTGGCTGCGAGAGCATGCGGTCCATCGCCGTCAGGGCCGCCGCCACGGCCGCCAGGTCATCACAGGCATGGGTGTGCAGGATGCCCTTGCGGATGGCGGGACGCGGCAGGTTCCATCGTGCGATGTCGCCGGCTTGCAGCGCGGGCGCGATGCGGGCCAGGCGGGCGGTGACGCGCATGAAGGGCTTGGCCGTGGCGTCCAGGGACGTGATCCGAGCCGCATGCGCCCGGTCGGTGGCATCGATCACCTGAAGCCGGGCGCCATGGAAGTAGGCGTGGTGCACGCCGCCGCGAAACTCCAGTTCCAGTTCGCGTTGCCGGACACGGCGCACCACGAATGCCGGATGGTCCAGGTGCGCCGTGACCAGAAGCGGCGGCACGCGCCGCGGGGCGCGCCGATGCGTGATCAGCATGTTGCCGCCGTCATCACGCCGGAGCACCAGATGCGCGCTGCGCACGAACACCCAGCCCTCGATGAAGGCGATCACGCGGTCCTCGTGGCCTGCGGCCGTGGGGATGCCGGTGAGGGTCAGCGCCAGCTTGCGTTCGTGGGCGGCAAGGCTCATGGGGGGCGCAGGGTACTTCGGCGTGGTCCGCTTCTACACTTGCGGGATGCCACTCTCGCCCATCCCGGAGATCCTGCAGGACCTGCGTCAGGGCAAGGCCGTGGTGCTGGTGGACGATGAGCGGCGCGAGAACGAGGGTGACTTCGTGGTGGCCGCCGAGCACTGCACGCCGGAGATGGTGAACTTTCTCACCCGCGTGGGCGGCGGCTACCTGTGCGTGGCCCTGGCCGGCGAGATCTGCGATCGGCTGGACCTGGCTCCCGCGGTGGCGCGCAACACCAGCCTGCGCGGCACGGCGTTCACCGTGAGCGTGGAGGCGCACCCGCGCCATGGCGTGGGCACAGGCGTGAGCGCCAAGGACCGGGCCACCACCATCCGTCTGCTTGCGGATCCCCGTGCGACCACCGAGGACTTCACTCGGCCCGGGCACGTGAATCCTCTCCGGGCCCGCGATGGCGGCGTGCTGGTTCGAACCGGTCAGACCGAGGGCAGCGTGGACCTGTGTCGCATGGCCGGGCTCCAGCCCGCGGCGGCGATCATCGAGATCGTGAAGCCGGACGGCGAGATGGCTCGCATGGTGGATCTGGAATCGATCTGTCGCGAGCATGGCCTTCGCATGGCCAGTGTGGAGCAGGTGATCGAGCACCGCCTGCGCGACGAGGTCATGGTGGAGCGGCTGGAGCCGTGTGGCGGCGAGGACATTCGCACGCCGGAGGGCGTGTTTCGGCTGTTCGCGTGGCGCACGGCGGTGGACGCGCTGCCGCATCTGGCCCTGACCATGGGCGGGCTGGGTGAACCGGGTCCGGGTGGCCACGTCCGAGTCGAGGAGCGGCCCACCCTGGTGCGCATGCATCGGCGCGACATCTTCCGAGACGTGTTCGGCGTGGGGCGCGAGGGTCGCGAGGGCGACGGCCAGCGTGAGGTTCGGGCCGCCATGCGGGCGATCGCCGCCGAGGGTCGCGGCGCGCTGGTCTATCTTCGGAGCGAGGGCAGCGGCTTTGACCTGCCGGGACGGCTTCAGCGGATCCAGCGCAACACGGATGACGTGAACGCCCCGGATCTGACGCGGCCCGATGGCATCGGCGGCAAGGCCCAGCCGATGGACCTGCGCGAGTTCGGCGTGGGGGGGCAGATCCTGCGTGACCTGGGCTTGACGCGATTGAAACTGCTCACCAACCACCCCAAGGCCTCCATGCCTGGCCTGCACGGCTTCGGTCTGGAGATCGTGGAGCAGGTGCCGCTGGCATGAGCGGACACGCCGCCTGGTGCCTGACGTGCCTGATGGCGTGTGCGGTGCCGCGGCAGGAGGCGCCGGTCGCGGTGCCCGCCGCAGCCGAGGTCGCGACGGCCGCGGACGGCCCGCCCAAGCCCTATGCCAGCGCGGAGGCGTTGCTGGAGGCGCTGGAGGGATCCACCCGGAATCTTCGTGACTTCCAGGCCACCGTGGTGTACGACCGACTGGACGCCATCACCGAGGATCGGGAGCGTCGGATCGGCCGGATCGTGCTGGAGCAGGACCGCTCGGATCCGCCGAGGCGTCGCTTCGCGATCGCCTTCGAGCAGTTCATCGATGCGGCGGGGCATGCCTCGCCGCAGCCCCAGCGGTTCGCCTTTGCGGATGGGTGGCTGGTGGAGTTCGACGACGCACGCAAGCAGAGCATCGAGCGACAGCTTTCCGAACCGGGCGCGCGCAGCGATCCGCTGAGGCTTGGCGAGGGTCCCATGCCGCTGCCGGTGGGCCAGCGAGCCGAGGAGGTGCGTCGCCGCTACACCGTGTCGCCGGCGCCGGCACCGGACGCCGCATTGCTCAAGCGGCTCGAGGACGTGCAGGGCCTGGTGCTGGTGCCCAAGCCCGGCACGGGACAGGACGAGGACTTCGAGGAGGTCCGCATCTGGTACGACCTGCGCACGCTGGCGCCGGTGGGCGTGGTGGCGCGGCTGAAGGGCGGGGACGTGAAGACGGTGCTGCTGCGCGAGGTGGTGGTGAATGGCGGGTTGGACGAGTCGGCACGGGCCTCGCTCTCGATCTCGGTGCCTGCGGACTGGCGGCGCGACGTGCGTCCGCTGCGGGTCACGGTCCCATGAGCGTGGTTGCGGTCGTCTTGGCGCTGGGCGTCATGACCCCACTGTGCGCCCAGTTCGTTCCCACCGACCTCGGCGTGTCGCCTGCCGTGCAGCGAGCGATGGACATGCCGGGGCTGACCGAGGGCGAGCGCCGGGACCTGCGGATCCGGCACGGTCAGTGGAGCGACGGGGATCTGGACACGCCGAGGCGTCGAGCCGAGGCCATGCTGCACACCTGGTCGCTGGACCATGCGGCGTTCGAGGATCCGAACGTGCCAGTGGAGCTTCGGGCCGAGGCCTTGCTGCGGGTCGGGCGTGCCTCGGAGGCGGTCTCGCTGCTGGCGGGTTGCGAGTCGGCGGACGGAGCGATGCTCCGAGCGCAGGCACTGGCATGGCTCGGTCGCGTGGATGAGGCCCGCGAGGTTGCCGCGTCGCTGGAGCAGGCGCCGGGCGAAGGGGCGGATGCGGCCGAGCTCATGCGGGCGGCCCGCGCCGTGATCCTGCTGGGCATGCTGGAACAGGTGGACGCCTCGCGATGGCGGAGGGCCGCGGACCGGCTCGGACAGGCGCGTCAACTCGATCGACTGGACGCCCGTGTTCCAGCCCTGGAAGGGGAGCTGCTGGTGGCCCGCCACAATCGCAAGGAGGGCGTGCCGGCACTGCAGCAGGCGCTGCAGCTGGATCCGCGGTCCAGCATGGCCTGGTATCAGCTTGGCCGGGCTGCGCTCGATGCCTTCGACTTCGACTCGGCGGGCCGCGCCGCCGATGCCATGCGCCGGCTGAACCCCGTGCATCCCCTCGCCGACCTGCTGGATGCCGAGCGGTTGCTGTTGCTGGAGGACGTGGATGGAGCCGAGCAGGTCACGCGTGGGCTGCTGGAGCGGCATCCCGTCATGCCCGAGGCCATGGCCATGTGGGTGGCCGTGGCGGCCAGGCAATGGAACGAAATCGAGGTGGAGCGCCGCCTGCAGTCGATGGATGCGGCGTTCCCGGGCCAGGCGCTGGGCCTGCTCACGGCGGGTCGCCTGCTCGCGCTGCATCGGCAGTACGAGTGGTCCGATCGACTGCTGCAGCGGGCCATCGAGCGGCGGCCGGCATGGGCCGCGCCCCGCAGCGAGCTGGCGCAGATGCTCACGCAGACCGGCGACGACGACCGCACGCGTGCCGCGCTGGCCGAGGCGGTGCGGCTGGACCCGTTCGACACGCGCAGCGCGTTCAGCAACTGGCTCATGGAGGAGATGGCGGGCTATCGCACCATCGAGACGCCGCACTTCCGCATTCGCGTCAAGCCGGGCGTGGACGAGGTGGTGGCCGAGGCCATGCCTGAGGCGCTGGAGGCGATGCACCGGGAGGTCACCGGGTGGTTTGGCCATGAACCGTCGCGTCGCACCACGATCGAGGTGCTGCCCGACCACGCGTTCTTCGGCGTGCGCATCACGGGCATGCCGGGCATCCACACCATGGCCGCGGCCACCGGCCCCGTGATCGCCATGGAGGTGCCTCGTCGCGGCAATCCGCGCAAGCATCTCGGCACCTTCGACTGGCTCGAGGTGCTGCGTCACGAGTACACGCACACGGTCACGCTGAGCCAGACCGGCAACCGGATCCCGCACTGGCTCACCGAGGCGCTGGCGGTCCGCATGGAGACCCGGCCGCGCAGCATGGAGACATGCGAACTGCTGGCCCGATCGCTGGCGACGGGTCGGCTCTTCACGCTTGATCGGATCAAGTGGGCGTTCGTCCGTCCGGTCACGCCGCAGGACCGGCCGCTGGGCTACGCACAGGGAGCGTGGATGGTGGAGTTCATCGAGGACCGATGGGGCGCGGACCGCATTCCCGCGTTGCTGGAGCGCTATCGGCAGGGCGACAGCGAGGACGCGGCCCTGCAAGCCGTGCTGGGCGTGGGCGCGGACGGGTTCTTTGAGGCGTTCCTGGATTGGGCGGGAGCCCAGGTGCGGGCATGGGGCATGGATCCCAGGCCATCCATGGAGACGCTGGTGGATGAACTTCGCCAGGCAGATCCATCGCTGCGGGAGCAGGCGGGCGAGGCCAGGCTGGACCGCCTGGACGCGGTGGCCCGGACGCTGGCGGAGAGCGCGGGTGCCGCATCGCGGGTGGGGGAGCCGCCACTGGAGGGATCCCGGTGGCCGGCGGTGCGGCTTCCCTCGGTCCAGGTCTCCGACGAGCAGCTGGATGCGTGGCTGGCGGAGCACCCCGAGCATCCGGATCTGCTGGAGCTGAAGGTGCGGCGGCGGCTTGCCGAGCAGCCCCAGATCAACGAGACCACGCGGGGGTGGCTCGCGTCGTACGCCAGAGCCCGTCCCGTGGATCCCATGCCGGACCGCGAGCTGGCCGCGTGGCTGGTCTCGCAGGGACGCGCCGACGAGGCACTTGTGAACCTGCGGCGGCTGGACGCCATGGAGGAGCGGGATCCCGCGTACGCCATCGAGGTGGCCCGCATCCTGCGGGCGCAAGGCGACTCCGTGGGGGCCATGCGTTCGGTGGAGAAGGCCACGCGCGTGGATGGCTACGACCCATCCACGCGGGAACTGGCCGCGGCGATCGCCATCGAGGCGGGTGAACTGTCCACGGCGATGCGGCACCTGGAGGCGCTGCAGCGGCTGGAGCCCGGGCAGGCGCGGCATGTCCAGCGCATCGAACGACTCCGGAGCCTGATGGGACAGGCCGTGCCGACGAACCCGGCGGACTGATCGCTCACTTCCAGGGCAGGCGGTCCAGGTCCACGTTGCCGCCGCACAGCACCAGCGCCACGCGTCGCCAGCCGTTGCTCCGCGCCAGGTCGCGGAACTCGGGTGCCGCCACCGCCGCCACGCCCACGGCGGCACTGGGCTCGATCACCAGCTTGAGGCGCTCGAACACGAAACGCATCCAGTGGGCGATGTCCTGCTCGCCCACGGTCAGCACCTGCTGCACGTGCGCCTGAACCAGCGGCAGCGTGAGCGAGCCGATGCCGGCGCGCAGCCCGTCGGCCAGCGTGGAGGCGTTGGTGGGCGGCTGCCGCACCCCGCTTCGCACGCTTCGGGCAGTGTCATCCACCGCGATCGGCTCCGCAGCCACCACCGCGACACGCGGCTGGATCGAGCGGGCGGCCAGTGCCGTGCCGCCGACCAGGCCACCACCACCCACGGGTGCCACGATCACGTCCACCAGCGGCCACTGATCCACGATCTCCAGGCCGATCGTGCCCTGGCCCGCGATCACGTGCGGATGGTCGAAGGGCGGAATGATGGTGGCGCCTCCCCGGGCCACCACCTCCGCGAGCGTGGTCTCGCGCGAGGCCATGGTGGGCTCGCAGGAAACGATCGCCGCGCCCGCCTCCTGGACCGCCCGCCGCTTGCCTTGCGGCGCATCATGCGGCATGACCACGGTGCACGGAAAGTCTCGGGCCCGGGCGGCCGTGGCCAGGGCCAGGGCGTGGTTGCCGCTGGAGTGGGTGGCCACCCCGCGCGCACCCACCAGGGGGTCGAGCTGCAGGATCGCGTTGCTGGCACCGCGAAACTTGAAGCTGCCGGTGCGCTGCATCGTCTCCATCTTCAGGCGCACTTCGAGCCCGGCCTGACGAGACAGGTCCAGTCCGTCCAGCAGCGGGGTCATGCGCGCGTGACCCCGCAGTCGCTCGGCGGCGGACCGGACATCGTCGATCGACACGGCGGCCATGGCCGCAGCGTACGTGACGCCTCAGGCTGGGGAAGCCTCGTCCTCGAAGCCCCAGGCCATGTCGTCCTTCACCTTGGTGCGGTGCAGCGACAGGCTCACGCCGGTCACGCCGGGCGTGGCGAGCAGGCGTGCCCTGGTCTCGTTCATGGCGTGCTCGTTGGGGCAGGCAAAGTCCACGATCACGCTGAAGGAGCCCGCGGTGGCCACCGTCCAGAGCGAGCCCGGAAGATCGGCGGCCGCCCGCATCACGCTGCGAATGGAGCCGCGGACCCGGATGCACGCGGTGGCATGCACCATGTTGCCGATGCGTGCCGGCAGGGGAAGGGCCAGAATGTGCACGATGCCCTCGGACTGCAGCCTGCGGAAGCGGTCCGCCGCACTGGTGGCGGAGATGCCGCTGGCCTCGGCCAGTTCGGCAAAGCTGGCGCGTCCGCTGCGCTGCAGCACCCGGATGAGCGCCCGATCCACCTCGTCCAGGCTGCCTTGACGCCGGGCCTCCACGGATCGTTGCGCCATGGTCCGCGGCTCGCCACCGAGCGGTGTGTTGGGGCTGACGGCCTCGAGAACCGGACAGACCGAGATGTCGTCCAGGTTCGGATCAGCCGCAAAGATGTCGTCCACCAGGCTGATCAGGTGACTCTCATCGCGAACCGTCACGTACAGGATCACGTCGTGGTCGCCGAACGAGGATCCGCACCAGTGCACGTTCGGGAATCCGGCAAGCCGATGGGCGGTGGCTACAGGATCGCCCTTGCATCGGATGAGCAGCACCGCCCTGGTGTGAAGGCCAAGCGTGGCCGGGGACACCAGCCCCAGCACCCGGAGCGAACCCTCATCCATGAGCCTGGCCAGGCGACGACTCACGTTGGCCTCGGAGAGGCCCGACCTCTGGGCGATGTCACGGCCGCTCATGCGGCCATCCTGGCCAAGCAGCTGGATGATCTTCAGATCGCCTTCATCCAGCGGCGTGAACTTGGTGGAACCTGGCTGGGCTGCTTCGGACATCAGGGGCATGGACTTCGGGTGCTCTTGAATGAGGCGAAATGTGGATCGCGTTCTCCGTGGCGAACGCGGTGTGCACTGCAGAATGAGCCCCGGCTCGGACAGGTCCTGATCGTCGCGGCAAGCGCGAGATTCCTGACCAAAGCTGTCTACGTTCCGTTCACCCTATTATGAGGCGAATCGCTCGGGGCGCATAGGTCATCGTGGCCTCTGCTGAGAAGCACCCGTGGAACCTGATCCGGTTCGGACCGGCGTAGGAAAGCGAATGACGCCAGACAGACACCATGCAAGGCCATGTCCTGCCCCGCAACGCCGTGCACACGAATGTGTGGCGGTCGGATCGCAAGGCTGTGTCGTGCACGAGGCGCGTCTCCAAAGACGACTGATTTCGCTTTCTTGCGAACTCCAATTGAAGGATGCAATCTCATGAGCCATGCCGTCACCAATCACCCCGAACTGATCCTGCCCGAGCACGGCGCGTTCAATCCATCGACCGACCGGGAAGGCACGACCCCAGGTTCCTTCGCCTTGGCAGCGGATCTGGGCGGTCCCCGAAGTTTTTCAAGCCCCGACACCCCAGGCATGCCGCCGGTGAGCGATCGCACGGCCTGGGACTTTCTTCCCGAGGGCTGGCGGGTCGAGACCGCCCTGAATCATGAGACGGGATGCGCCGGCCACAACCAGATGCCGTCGGGCCGCTTCATTCGCGCCGTGGCTCCCGAGGGTTTCGAGCCCGTGACGCAGCTGGAGCACGCCCGCCTTGGGGTCATCACGCCGCAGATGCGTCGCGTGGCCGAGCGTGAGGGGCACCTCACCGCGGAGCAGGTCCGCGACGAGGTGGCTGCGGGCCGCATGGTGATTCCCGCCAATGTGACGCATCGTGGGTATCGCCTGGATCCCATGGCTATCGGGCGGGCCAGCAGGACCAAGATCAACGCCAACATGGGCGCCAGTCCGGTCAGCAGCGGAACCGCCGACGAGGTGGAGAAGCTCCAGTGGGCGGAGCGGTGGGGCGCTGACACGGTCATGGATCTGAGCACCGGTGGCGACCTGGATGCCTGTCGTGACGCCATCATCCGCGCCAGCACGGTGCCCATCGGCACGGTGCCCATCTACAGCATGATCATCGGTCGGAAGATCGAGGACCTGGACGAGCGCATCATCCTGGACACGCTCGAGCACCAGGCCCGACAGGGCGTGGACTACTTCACCATCCATGCCGGGGTGCTGCGCGAGCATCTTCCCTTCATCAAGGACCGGCTGATCGGCATCGTGAGCCGCGGCGGCAGCCTGCTGGCCAAGTGGATGCTGGTGCATGGTCGGCAGAACCCGATGTACACCGCGTGGGAGCGGATCTGCCAGGTGATGCGGCGCCATGACGTCACCTTCAGCATCGGTGACGGACTTCGCCCGGGTGGCCTGGCCGACGCCACGGACCGTGCGCAACTGGCCGAGCTGGCCACGCTGGGCGAGCTCACCGAGCGCGCGTGGCGGCAGGGTGTGCAGGTGATGATCGAGGGCCCGGGCCACGTGCCGTTCGACCAGATCGAGTTCAACATGAAGCTGCAGCGCCGACTGTGCCATGGTGCGCCCTTCTACGTGCTGGGTCCGCTGGTCACGGACATCTTCCCGGGCTACGACCACATCACCAGCTGCATCGGCGCCACCGCGGCCGCCTGGCATGGCGCCAGCATGCTCTGCTACGTCACGCCCAAGGAGCATCTCGGACTTCCCAAGAAGGACGACGTGAAGCAGGGATGCATCGCCTACAAGATCGCCGCCCACGCGGCCGATGTGGCACTGGGCATCCCGGGCACGCGCGACCGGGACGACGCGCTCACCAAGGCCCGCGCCGCCCTCAACTGGGAGAAGCACTTCGAGCTCAGCTTCGATCCCGACACGGCCCGCGCCTACCACGATGAGGACCTGGACGTGGACACCGATTTCTGTGCCATGTGCGGCCACGACTGGTGCAGCGTGCGCATCAGCAAGGAGATTCAGGAGTTCGCCAGCGGCAAGGCCGAGGGCTTCGAGCGCGGCAAGCCCGTGCGCAGTGCCGCCCTGACCGCCGAGCAGCAGGAGATCCTCGCCAAACGCGGCGTGCTCAGTCCCGAGGAGATCCACCGGCTCGCCGCCAAGACCCGTAAGGCCGTGTCCGCCGACGCAGGCAAGGCCTCGTGCCACTCGGACTACGTGGATCCGGAGCAGGCGCAGACCGTGCAACGGCAGCGGATGGTGCAGTTGAACACCGCGCCAGCCCACAATCTGCCCTCGCATGACAGCGTGATCTGAGCCTGAACCGGCGGCGACCTACCGCCTCTGGCGTGGCCAGAGAAATCGCTCGCGTTCCTCGTGCAGCAGCCGGCGCGCCATGGCCGTGAGTTCGCCATCGGTGGCCCGGTCGATGGATTGCACCGATTCGACGCGGTCGGCGGCGTCGCGTCCGTGGCGGGCGGCCCATCGGAGCCACTCCAGCTTGGCCGTGCCAGGTCCTGCCAGCACCACGCGCTCGGCCCGCTCGGCGGCCTCGGCCACCGCCGCGAAATAACTGGACGGGTCGGGATGGTCGCGGCCGCTGCCCTGCGTCACGTGGCGGTCATGGGTGCGGAAGCGCGGGCTGGTCCAGTCGGTCTCGATGTGCCCACCATCCACCACGCGGTCGTCCAGGTAGAGCACGCGCGCGGACCGGTGATCCATGAGAATGGCCACCGCATGATGGGTGCCGGCGGCCTCGGGCGAGGCGCCACGATGCGTGACGGAGCTCATGCGGTCAGCATGCCTCGGCGGCAGCCGCTCGTCGGCAGGATTGGGCCATGGCATACTCCGATTCGTGAAGGACTCGCGGCAGCACGAGGGCCCGGAGGTGGCGGAGCGGCCCGACTGGCTCAGCGCGCCGCCGATGCGGTACCAGAACGGATACCTCTGGCTGCTGCTGCTCTCGGCGGTCGACGTGATCTTCACCTGGCACATCCTGCGCCGCGGCGGCGAGGAGCTGAACCCCGTGGCAGACCTGATCATCCGAACCTGGGAACTGCCAGGCGCCATCGCCTTCAAGTTTGCGCTGGTGCTCTTCGTCATCGTGTCCTGCGAGATCGTCGGTCGGCAGCGGGACCGGTGGGGGCGCGGCCTGATCGTCACCGCGGTGGTGATCGCCGCCTTCCCGGTGGCATGGAGCCTGGTGCTGCTTTCGCTGCACGGCTTCCTGGTCAAGCCGGTGGCGGTGGGCCGCTAGGTTCCGTTCGACGGTTCCGGGCCGCCGCCCTCAGCGCCGCATCAGACGCTCGATGTCGGACACCGACTTGGGAATGTGACCCGTGAGCACCCGCGGTCCCTGTCGCGTGACCAGCACGTCATCCTCGATGCGGATGCCGATGCGCTCGTCGGGCAGGTAGATGCCCGGCTCGATGGTGACCACGGCACCCTCGGCCAGCGGTGCATCGGGCGTGATGTCGTGCGTGTCCAGGCCCAGATGGTGCCCCATGCCGTGCGGAAACGCGTCGCCGAAGCCGGCCTTGCGGATGATGCCGCGGCCCGCCTCGTCCACCTGATGCAGACGGCGGCCGGGCCGGCACGCGCGGATGGCGGCAAGCTGCGCCTTCAGCACCAGTTCGTAGATCTCGCGTTGCCGAGGGGTGAAGCGGCCGCTCACGGGAAGCGTGCGGGTGACGTCGGCGCTGTAGCCCGCCCACCTGGCCCCGCTGTCCAGGCACACCAGATCACCTGCCTGCAGCGTCTGGTCGTTGCCGTGGTAGTGCAGCACGGTGCTGTTGAGGCCGCCGCCGGCAATGGTGCGGAATGCCAGGTCACGGGCCCCGCCCTCGCGGTAGGCCTCTTCCACGTGGCGCTGCAGGTCGAACTCGTTCATGCCGGGCCGCAACGTGGCCAGCGCCACGTGAAAGCCAAGCCCGGTGATGCGGCCGGCGTGCTCGATGCAGGCCACCTCGGCCGGACTCTTGCGGGCGCGCATCTGGGCCAGCAGCTGCGAGCGATCCACGATGCCGCACCCAGGCACGCGCTCGCAGACGCGGCGGAACACGTCCAGGTCCGGGCTCACGGCCGCGGTGTGGGGTGAAAGCGGCATGAGCAGCGCGAGCGAGCGTGCCCGCCGCGCCGAGGCCAGCAGCTGCCCGGCGAGCATGTCGGTGCGGTGGATGGTCTCGATGCCGGTTCGCGCCTTCAGCTCGGCGCCGATCTGGTGGCGGAAGCCGTCCCACTTCTCGCGTTCCGGGTTCAGCGGCTTCAGGAACAGTCGAACGCGCCAGGCCGGGTTGGGGTTGCCCGGGTCCAGCAGCAGCAAGGCGCCCGGCTCGTCGGTCACGCCGACCAGCCATCGAAAGTTGGCGTGGGGGACATAGGCGTCATGGAGACTGGGGTCGGCTTCGCCCGCGAACACCAGTCCCACGCTTCCCGAGAGCGCCTTCAGTACCTGCTGTCGGCGGGCGGCGAACTCCGCGGGCAGGATCCCTGGCGGAGTCGGACCCTGCGAGGCGGAGCGACGGGTGGTGCGGGCGGCTCGGCGGGCGGTGCGGGTACGTGCCATGCGCGGAGGGTAAACCAGCCCATATCCCCGCGTCCGATACAAGGGACGGGTCTCTGTATCGGACTCAGGCGGCGGCGCGCGATCCCTTCGCCAGCAGTCGGCCCGCGTAGGTGTTCATGGCGTCCCGCAGCTGCTCGAAACTCTCCAGCACGTAGAGGATCGGCTGGTAGTGGTCGATCTCGAAGCCGGTATCGCACACGCGGTCCAGATCGAACGGCCGCCGGTCCACCTCGGGGCTCTCCAGCGCGTGCCGGCTCTCCCCGGGACTGCTGATCAGTCCGCTGCCGTACACCTTCAGTCGGCCGCCCTCCTGGATCAGGCCGAACTCCACCGTGAACCAGAAGAGCCGGGCCAGCCGCTCGGTCTCGGCGGGGTCCTCCGTGGTCAGCGCCGCCTTGCCATAGGTCTGCAGGAAGTCGGCAAAGGTGGCGTCGGCGTGCAGCGGCACATGCCCAAAGATGTCATGAAAGATGTCTGGCTCGGGCAGGTAGTCGATGGACTCCTTGGGTCGTATCACGATGGTGGTTGGGAACTCGCGCCGCGCGAGGCACGCGAAGAAGGCCTTGGCCGGCAGGTAGCCAGGCACCGCACGGCTCTGCCAGCGGGTCATCGGCCAGAGGCGTGCGTTGATGTCCTGCAGCGGCGGCACGCGGTCCCGGCGCAGGTTGATGATCTCGGCGCCCCGCAGGTACGTCTGGCTGGCGTGGTCCTTCAGGTAGGCCATCTGGCGGTCGAACAGGATCTGCCAGGTCTCCTGATTCTCCGGCGTGTAGCCCTCGTAACGCTGCTCGATGTAGCAGCGGGAGATGTCGGTGAAGCCGGGCTCGCCGAAGCGGTTGGCGCACTCCTGCGCGGCGCTGGCGGCGGCATCGTCGATCATGGCGTGGTTCAGGCTGCCGGCGAACTTCTGCTCGCTGGGGCTCTTGTGATGGGATCCGTCGGCCATGGGCTTCTCCTTGCGGCGGTGGATTCTACGGGGATTCAGGCCATGCCCGGCATGAATGGGGCGCCGGATCCCTCGATGAAGCTGCGGACCTGGGCCGCGCCCTCCATGCGGATGGGGAACGGCAACCGCACCACGTCATGGGCGCGGCGGGCATCGATGCCCCCGGGGTCCACGCCCACGGCCACCGGATCCTCTGCGGGAGCGCCGGACGCCTTGCAGAATGCCTTCAGGAAGGCGCGCGGGCTGGCGTTGATCGCGCGGAGAATTCCCGTTTCGTCGCGGGCGAGGGGGTTGGCCTGCATGAGCGCCTCGCCGTCCACGAACCACTGGCCAAAGCGGGCCGCATCGATCTGCATGCGGGCCCACCGCACGTCCAGAGGCTCGCCGTGATACGCGCGCCACCGATCGCACAGGCCGGCATGCTCGCCATCGGGATCCATGCGCTCCAGCGACACCATCACCTGCAACGACGTCTCGTCATCGTCGGGCAACTCCAGCACCACATCCACCGACAGGAGCATGGACTCCATCACCGGCGACACCACATGGCCATCGGGAGCCACGATCACGCGCACCGGCACGCGATCGCCGTCGAAGCGGATGAATCCCTTCAGGTTGGCGTGCAGGGCCTCGAGCGTCTTGTCCACGGCCTCGTCGCGCATGCGCCCATGCTAGCGGTGGTGCCGCGGCATCTACACTGCCCGGCGTGTCGCCACATGCATGCTGCCGCACGCCGCACTCGCCCGCCCTCGCATGACGCTGCTTGTGGTGGCCATCCCGGTGGAACACGCCAGCGAGGTGCC
>JBJOGW010000073.1:0-16024 GCA_046048055.1 Planctomycetota bacterium | reverse complement strand
GCGGCGCGTGGCCATGAGCGAACGGTAGCCGCCCTTTCCGTAGACTTCCCGCATGACCGCCCCGAACGCCCTTGGCAAGGGTGCCCGAGCCCTGCTGGCAGGGGCGTGTGCCGTGATCATCGTGCTCTTCCTGCAGATGGCGTCGGCCGTGGTGGTGCCGGTGCTGGCGGCGGCCTTCCTGGCGGTGGTCAGCCTGCCGCCCCTCGCATGGCTTCGCGCCCTGGGACTGCCACGCTGGATGGCCGTGCTGGTGCTGCTGCTCACGGTGTTTGCGCTGCTCAGCGTGCTCACCGCGGTGGTCACCCACAACGTGACGGTGCTGGCCAGCAACCTGCCGGCCTATCGGGAGGTGCTGGATGCCAAGACCGCCGACTTCAACGCGTGGCTGGCGGAGCGGAACGTGCCCGTGGACGTGACCAGGCTGCTCAGCGATGCCCGCCCGGGCGACGTGCTTGGCTACGCCACGGGCGTGCTCACGGCTGCGGCCGGCCTGGCCCGGGACAGCCTGTTCGTGCTGCTGGCGTACGCGTTCCTGCTGATGGAGGCCGCGGTGCTGCCAGGCAAGATCCGCCAGATCACGGGCCGCGCCGACGATGATCTGGGGCGATTCGAGGGGGTGCTGGGCGATGTGCAGGGCTACCTCAAGGTGAAACTGGGCACCAACCTGCTCACGGGCGTGCTGGTGGCGCTGAGTTGCGTGGTGCTCCAGACGCCCTACGCCGCGCTCATCGGCGTGGTGGCGTTCTTCCTGAACTTCATCCCGGCGATCGGGCCGATCATCGCGTCCATTCCGGCGGTGCTGCTCTGCCTGGCCATGAACGGCTGGTGGATGGCCGTGGGCATGGTGCTGGCCCAGCTGGTGATCAACGTGAGCATCGGAAGCGGGCTGGAGCCGATGCTGTTCGGAAGGCGCCTGGGGCTGAGCGCGGCGGTCGTGTTCCTGAGCCTGGTCTTCTGGGGATGGGTGCTCGGTCCCATCGGCATGCTGCTGAGCGTGCCGCTCACGATGATCGTGCGGATCCTGCTCGACAACAGCGAGGACCTGCACTGGCTGGCGGTGCTTCTGGGTCCGGGCGTGACCGGTGGCGCCAAGCCTCGTCGAGCCGTGCATGCTCGCGATTGACGTGCTGGAGCGGCTGCGATCCGGCGACGGCGCGGACACGCTGGCTGCGGCCATGTCGCTGCATGATGTCACGCCGGCCGCCGTGACGCGGCTGCGACGCGGCGCGCCGGTGGAAGTGGTGACTGCGGCGCTCGAGGTGGCCGCGGCTCGCAGGAGCCTGCAAGGTCGTCGAGCGGACTGGGACACGTTCTGGGCCGACCGCGCCGGGGCGGCGCAGGCGAGCGACGATGCCAGTGCCGCGTGGAAGGCGGCCCGCATGGCCGAAGCGCCCGCCGTGGCCGATCTCTGCTGCGGCTGTGGCGCCGACCTCAAGGCGCTCGCCGTGACCACGGCGCGCGGGGTGGACATGCGAGAGGACCGTGTGTGGATGGCGCAGGCCAACAGCGGCAGGCCCTGCACGGTGATGGACGTGACCGCCGCAGCGATCGAGGAGCCTGCGGTGCATGTCGATCCGTCGCGGCGCGTCGAGGCGAGCGCCGAGCGACGTCACGCGTGGGACATGCTGCAGCCGGGTCCGGCGTTCCTGCGCTCGTTGCAGGGCCGCGTGACGTGGCTGGCGGTCAAGCTTGGACCCGGGGTGGAGATTCCGGCTTCGGAGCGGCCCGCGGACTCGGAACTGGCCTTCCTGTCCCGCGATCGACGTCTGACGCAAGCCGTGCTGCTCACCGGGGCCGCGGCGCATCGACCGGGTCGCAACACCGCCGTTCGACTGCGCGACGGTGCGGAACTTGCGGGCGTGCCCTCATGGACCGCCTCGCATGGAGACCCGGCCTGGCCTGCCGTGGATCGCTGGGAGCGATGGATCGCCGAACCGGATCCGGCGCTGGAGCGTTCGGGGCTGCTGCCGATGGCCGCGGCCCCTCTAAGGCTTCGGGAGCGCGCGCCGGGCCTGGGTCTCTGCACCACCGGAGATCCGCCCGCGCCGGGCACGGACCTTGGTGCGTGGTTCCGTTGGTTCGAGGTGCTGGAGCCCGCACCACCCCGCCTCGATCACCTGCAGCGACGGCTTCGCGCCTTGGGCGCCGGCGTGGTGGAGGTGAAGGTGCGGGGCCGAGCCGTGCCAGCCGACGAATGGTCACGGACCCTGCGGGGCCAGGGGAACGAACCGCTCGTGGTGTTCGTGCACCGGATCGGCATGGGCAGCGAGGCGATCATCGCCCGGCGTGCGGAGGCGGCGACTCAACGCCCGGTGGCCTGACCGCGCTCCTCGGGTCGCTGGATGTGCTCCAGCAGCGACTGGCGCGGAATCTGCAGGAACGCCCGCACCAACTCCGGATCGAAGTGCGATCCGCTGTCCTGCTCGATGATGCCAAGCACCTTGTCGAGCGGGATCGCCGCACGGTAGGGACGGGCACTGGTCATGGCATCGAAGCAGTCGGCGATGCAGATGATGCGGCCAAGCAGCGAGATGGCGTCGCCTCGCTTTCGGTCCGGATACCCGGTGCCGTCCCACTTCTCGTGGTGCTCGAGCACGCCCGGGAGCACGTCCTGCATCTGTGGATGCTGCCTGAGCAGCTCGTGGCCCCGGCGCGCATGCGCCTGGATCTGCCCGAACTCCTCCTCGGTCAGCCGGCCGGGCTTGCGCAGCACCTGGTCATCCACGGTGATCTTGCCGTAGTCGTGCACGCGGCCGCATCGGGAGACCAGCAGCTGCATGGCGTCGTCCAGGCCCGCCTGACGGGCCAGCAGCTCCGCAAAGGCGGCCACCCGCCGCGAGTGCCCGCCGGTATAGGTGTCGCGACCCTCGAGCGTGTTCACCGCCAGTTCCACCATGGCGCGGGTGGAGGCCAGGTCCCGCAGCCGACCGGCCGCGATCTTGGCTAGCGAGTGGGCCACGCTGGTGAGTTCCTTCTGCTGGGCGCGGTCCTTCACCATGCTGTCGCCGAGCCACAGACTCCCGAAGTGCTCGCGCCCCAGCTGCACCGGCACGCAGATGGCGCGATCCACGCCCACCTGCTCCAGGCTCGCGCCAAGGGTGGCGGAGATGTCGGTGCCGCCATCCCAGGCCACCGGGGCGCCCTCCCGGGCGGCTCGCAGCATGCGCCGGCTCACCCGAAGCCGGCCCGACGGCTCGCGGACCGTGCCGATGGCCGCCAGGATGTGGGGCGCGGATCCGTCCGGCTCGCTTGCCACGAACGCCACGGCATCGGACTGGGTGAGTCCGGCGGCGATCTCCACCAGTCGGCGCTGGGTCTCCTGCTCGTCGCGACAGGCGAAGAACTCGTCCATGGCCTCGCGCAGGGCCAGCAACTGCCGATGTTCGAAGGCCTGCTGTGGCGTGAGCTCGATCCGCTGCAGCGAGCCTGCATCATCCTCATGACCGGCCTCGCCGGGCCGGGTGTGGTCACCCGTGACCATGGACGGGTCCGAAAGCTCCAGCGTCCAGGGCACGATGCGGATCCGGTCACCATGTCGAAGGGCCACACCCTCCTCGGAAGGCGGCAGCCGCTCGTCGTTCACCCATGTTCCACCGGTGCTGCCACAATCACGGATCCGCCAGTGCCCGGGCAACGTGGCGGTCTCGGCCTCCCAGCGCAGTTCCGCGTGCAGGCGGCTCACCTGCTTGTCCTCGAGGCGGATGGAGCGCGACGGCTCACGGCCGATGGTCAGCGGACCGGGCGGCACCAACTCCACCGTGCGCTCGCCATCGGTTCCGTGCAGGAGCAGCGCTGCGTTGGGCATCCCGGTCAAGCGTAGCCGCAACGATCAAGGTGCCGCGGCTGAACGCGGGGCCGGCACCACCTCGATGCCTGGCACCGAGCTGTCCGGAATCGCGGGCAGCCCAAGCAGGTGCAGCGCCGTGTTGCCCGCGTCGGCGTTGCGGATGGGAGGCGGCGCGTTCGCCGCGAATCGCTCGGTTGCCCCGGGCCTGCATCGGGTGGAACCCGTGACCTGGTACAGATCCTGCGGCTCGCCGTCACGGCCTGGCCACACCAGGAACGGGATCGCGAAGTTGACGGGGGCCTCGGGATCCAGATGGCTCACGAAAGGCACGCCGCCGCCATGATCCGCGGTGAGCACCACCGCCACGCGGCCCTGCAGCGCGGGGTCAGCGTCCAGCGCGGACAGGAAGGCACCCAGTGCCTGATCCACCGTCTTCACCGAAGCCCGGTACGGCGAACCGTTGGCCAGATCCCAGCCGGTGGCATGGCCCTGGAAGTCCGGCGTGGGAACATGCCACAGGATCAGGCTGCGCTGGCCCCGCGTCGCCGCTCTCGCAAGCGTGGCCTTGACGTGGTCCACCTGCACGAGTGGATCGGGCTCGCACACGAACAGGTCGACCTTGTCGTTGCCGTGGTCGGGCGGGACCGTGTCCGGACGGCCGCCGCCTTCACCCCAGGTCTGCTCGAAGAGCACGAACTTCCACTTTCCGCAGATCACGCCTGTCCGAAGACCATGGTCATGGGCCACGTCGAACACGCTGGCCACGTAACCGGGATGCTTGGCGTGCACCGTGCCACCCTGCTTGCGCGCGGGTGGGTCGTCATTGGTCACCCATCCGTGTCCAGCCTCGCCGGCAACCAGCCTGCCGGTGACCATCCCCACGTGGTTGGGCATGGTGATGCTCACGTCGGGATCGCACCGCGCCGCCAGCGTGTGCGGACCACGCGTGAGTCGAACCAGGGCGGGATGCTGGGGCTCCATCTCGGGCATGAGCAGCTCCGGACGCAGTCCATCCACCGACACGATCACCACGTGCTCGATGACGGGCGCAGCGTCCTGGGCGGTCGACGGAAGGGCGATCACCGCCGCCAGCAAAGCCATTCGAGGAAGGGACCGATGCATCGTCGAAGCGTAGCCACGGCACGTGCGGATGGTGTTCAGGAGACGGCCTCCGATACCTTGCCTGCGTGCGGATCCGGCTCTGGATGCTCCTGCTCGCCGCGCTTCTGATGCCCAACAAGGCCCATGCCGACGAGGACAGCAGCGAGGACGTGGACTGGCTGATGCGGGTCACGCGGGACATGCCGCGGGTGGATCGGACACGCACCGAACGCGAGCAGGCCCTGGCGTTCATCAACGTGAACACCCGGAGCCGTCTGCAGCCGCTGTTCGGCAACCGGACACCACTCGAGGGATTCTCGCTGTGGACGGATCGGCCTCGCCCCGGTCGCGTGGAGCGGCTCGATCCCCTGTTCGCCGATCCGCTGCAACCGCTGCTCAACCCGGTGCGCAACATCGAGGCCGCGGCAGCCCTGTACGCCGGCACCCGGTTCGACATGTACGAGTCGCTGGTGTTCCAGGGCGTCACGAACAACCTGCCCGGCACGCGCAGCACGGATGGTTCCAACCGCTTTAACGTGCGCATGGACACCAAGCTCCTGGAGTGGGAGGACGGCAGCCACACCCAGTTCACCGTGCAGTGGCGATCCAGCGAGTCCTTTCCGTCGGATGCGCGGTCGCTGGCCTTCTCCGTGGGGTCCCCCGACGGGCTCGACGCCCAGCGATCGGCCTTCCAGACGCGTCTCACCCGACTGATCCTGGCGCAGGGATTCCTGGAGGATCGACTCACCGTGAGCGTGGGCAAGATCAACCCGAACGATTACATGGGGCTCAACCTCTTTGCCAGCGACGAGACCAGCCAGTTCCTGAACACCGCACTCGACGGCAACAACGTGCTGCCGATCGGCTATCAGAGCTACACCGAGGGCGCCGCCTTCCAGTTCCTGCCGGTGAACTGGCTGTACGTGAATGGCGTGCTCAGCTCCGCCAGCGGAGCGCAGGGCGCCTACTTCCAGGACGCGTTCCGCAAGGGCTGGTTCGGCGGCATCGAGGCGGGGCTGATCCTGCATCCGTTCGATCGGCCGATGCGGCTGAGCGCTTCGTGGGGTGCGTCCAACGCCAACGATCGCACGCTTCGCGGCGGGCCCACCGTGTACGGCAACGCGTGGACCGGCCTGGTGCAGTGGCTGGTGGAGGAGGACTTCGGGGCATGGTTCCAGGTGGCGGTGGCGGACGCGGACGTGGCCTTCACCAGCACCAGCCAGGGCATGGCAGGCATCACCATCGACAACGCGTTCGGACGCCACGGCGACGGATTCGGCGTGGGAGGAGGCTGGAGCAAGCCTCTTGACGAGACGCTCCGCACGCAGGGCCTGGTCGAGTCGTACTACCGACTGCAGGTGACCGGCTCGCTGCAGATCACCTTCGACGCGCAGTTCATGCTTCCTCCGGGGGCCGAGCGACTGTCCGATGTCGTGCTCGCCGGCGCAATCCGTGCCAAGTTCACGTTCTAGTCATGGGACACAACGAGAAACGGTGCCCTGCGGGGGCACCGTTTCGACGCAGTGGACCTGATCGGGCTCGAACCGACTACCTCTTCCATGCCATGGAAGCGCTCTCCCAAATGAGCTACAGGCCCAGCGAATTGTCGGCCGGACCTCGGGCGACCGGCGGACGGAACAGTGTACCGAAGCCCGGGGGCCGCGTCAGCCGGCGGTCAGCGCCTCGGTCAGGGCGCCCTTCTGGACCACGCCCACCCACTTCTTCACCATCTGGCCGTTCCTGAAGAGCATCACGGTGGGAATGCTCTGGATCCCGTACTTCACGGCCACGCCCTGGTGGTGGTCCACGTTCACCTTGCCCACCTTGGCCTTGCCGGCGGTTTCCGAGGCAATGGCATCAATGGTCGGCGTGAGCATGCGGCAGGGCATGCACCACTCCGCCCAGAAGTCGACCAGCACCGGAACCGGGCTGTTGAGGACCTCGGACTCGAAATTCGCGTCGGTGAACTCCAGGGTGTTGGTGCCGGCCATGTCGTGCCTCGCTTGCGGGGAGTGCGTTCGGCGGCCGGAACCCCCGGCCGCGAAACAACGATCCTAGCACCGACCTGCGGCGCGGAACACCGCACGCACGGCGGCGTGCTCTCCCACGTCATGCACACGAATCACGGCCGCCCCTGCCTGCATGGCCAACAGGGCCGCCGCCAGGGTTGGCGCCAGTCGGTCGGCGGGATCCGCGGCACCCGTCACGGCGCCCAGGAAGCTCTTGCGGCTGACGCCCACCAGGATGGGCCAACCCATCGACGTCAGCTCTGCAAGCCGACGCAGCAGTTCCATGTTCTGCTCCACGCTCTTGCCGAAGCCGAACCCGGGATCCAGCGTGATCCGCTCGCGAGCCACGCCCGCTCGCTCGGCCGCGGCGGCCAGTTCCATCAACCGCTCGCCCACCTCGCGCACCACGTCCCCATACACGGGTTCTTGGAGGTATCGATCGCTGTACGAGTCGACTTCGGGCGGATGCAGCCGATGCATCAGCACCAGCTCCACACCGGCGTCGGCCGCCACACGCAGGATCTCCGGATCCTCGGTGCCGCCGCTCACGTCATTCACCATGGTGGCCCCGGCACGGATCGCTGCGGCGGCCACCCTGGCCAGCGTGGTGTCCACGCTCACACTGGACGCTCCACCGACACGCAAGCCCCTGATCACGGGGACCACCCGTTCGATCTGACGATCCGCATCGACGCGCTCCGCGCCTGGTCGCGTGCTCTCTCCACCCACATCGAGGATGTCCGCTCCGGCGGCGAGCATGGACATGCCTCGCTCGATCGCGGCCTGACATGTCACCCGGCTTGCGGCATGAAACGAGTCGTGCGTGCAGTTGAGCACACCCATCAGCCGCGGCACGGCCCGCCCGGCCCGAGCCGTCACGTTCACGGCCTGACCCGCGCGCCCCACGCTCACGGCGCCTGGTCCACCTCGACCTGCGCCTCGTCATCAGGCTGCATGCGCAGGCTCCACGCCTCGACCATCACGCCGATCACGGCCGCCGGCACCATCACGGCGGACTCGCTGCGACCGTCGCGCACCCGAATGGCCATGGCCAGGGGCTCCACCGACGGTGCCACGTCCGGAAGCTCGATCGACATGCCGGGCACGCTGCCTGCCGCCTGTCGAAGCACGCGAAAGAGCGATCCCACACCCACAAAGGCCTCGGCATCCGGCTCCGGCAGTGTCCAGCCACGCAGCGCCGCGATCACCGGATCGCCTTCCAGCCCGGTGCCGCTCTCGATCGAGTTCACGCATCGCTTCAGCACGTCCGGTCGCTGGCTGAAGGTGATGAGCAGGCCATCCGGGAACGTCTTGGCAAAGCCCATCGGGCCGCGCGGGCCGAACACCAGCATGCGGCCGAGCCGCTGCATGGCATCCATGGGCTTGCCACCGCCGTCCGCGGCAGGCTTCTCCGTGATGGCCCACGCGGCAGCGGTCACGCCGTCCTTGGTGGTGCGTTCGTCCTCCCAGGTCACGGTGCGATCCATGCCGTCCACGCGTCCCTGCAATCCCTCCATCCACGACTTCATGCGTTCCTGTGCCGTGACCGGGTCACGTGTCGAGAGCCAAAGACACGCATCGTTCAGCAGGCCGCCGCCCGCCACGCCAAGCTTGCTGGGATAGATGGCGAACTCCGCGGCCTGCACCAGGTCGCGGTTCTCCATCACCCACTGCGGCAGCCCCGGAGCCGAGGGCGCCATGGCCAGCAGATCCTGCATGGCCTGCACGCCGCCAAGGCCCTGAAGATCCATCGAGGCGGCCACCACGAAGGCGCCCTTGGGAAGGCGACCGAGCGAGAGCGGTCCGGACCGATCGCCACCCACGGCCGCCTTGCCCAGCGACGAGTCGGGATCCATCACCGCGTAGGTGTGCAGGCTGGCGCCCATCGGGTCCATGTCCAGCGCCATGACGCCGTCCGTGAGCCCCTCGGAAGGATCCGAAGTCGGCGCCGCTCCTGTCGCCCCGTCATCCGCAGGCTGCGACGCGGGCTCTTCGTCGCCCGTCTCCGGATCCTCCGCGTCCACCGTGCTCTCGGCCACGTAGCCGCGAAGGATCTCCACGTCGGCCCGCGTGACGGCGCCATCGCCATCAAGATCGCCTCGGCCGCCCGGCTTGCCGACCTCCAGCAGCAGCAGGCTCAGGTCTCCCGAGTCCACGGCACCGTTTCCGTCCAGATCCGCCTGCTGCCGACGCGCCTCCGCCGATACCGAGCCATCCGCCACGCCCCGCAACGTGCGCCGCGAGGATCGCCCGCCGCCACGCTCCAGCGCTGCACGCTGCGACTGGGCCGCGCGCTGCGACTGGGCCGCGCGCCGCATCTCGGCGAACGCCTGCGGACCTGCCCAGGCGGCCAGATCGCCCGACGTCATCACCTGGTATCCCCGATCACCCAGCCTTCGCCGCAGCACCGCATCCATGCCCGGCTTGAGCGCGAACGCCTTCACCAGATCCTCGCTGGAACTCAGCAGCACGTGCCGATCGATCGCGCGTGCGTGGACCTGACCCAGTTGCGGATGGCTCCACGCGGTGCCGGACCCGCCATCCACCTTCTGGAAGTTGCCATCCAGGAATGTGGCGGCATCGGTCACCGGCACCAGCATGGCCGGCACCTGGCCCTCGTCGCTCCGCTGGTGCCAGAGCACGAAGCTGCGCGACTCGTCCACGCCGGGACCGAATCCCGCCTGGCTCTTGAGCAGGTCGATGGGACGCATCGGCAGTGCCGCCGCCCCATCACCCAGCCGTGCCAGGCACTCCGCCAGGTCGTCGGCCATCAACTTTGGGCTGGGCACCACCAGCAGGCTCGACGCGCTCTCAGGCACCAGGTCGATCGACGCCACGAATGCCGGCTCGCCCGCCGTGCGCCGCACGGGTGCCTGGCCCTGGGCCACCTCGGCCGATCCAAGCAGGGCGGTCAGCATTCCGACACCGATTCGCGGAGAGATCGACGGCATGAGGTTCCTCGAGTTTGCAGGCCCTGCCCCATCAACGACGGAACCGGGCCGGAACCTCTACTGTACGCCTTCCATGAACCTGCCATCCGAACTCGCAAGCCTGCTGGGCGCGGCACTGGCCGCCGTGCTCGCCGCGGGCATGGGCTGGCTGGCCCGTGGACTCGGTGTCCGCCATGCATGGCTTGCGGCGGGCGTCCTGGCGGGCGTGATCCTTGGGCCGCAGGGACTGGGCCGCGTGGATCCCATGCTGCAGGGGCGACTGTTCCTGGGTGCGGAACAGGAGCGCCGCGACGCGCTCACCGCGGCGCGAACCATCGAGGTGGCCAGGATCGCCGCCGGCGCGAACGCTGCCTCCGTGGACACGCAGGAACTTGTCGCGTTCGAGGCGGCACAGCGTGCCTCAGAGGATCGACTGCGGGAGGAGCGGGTGCGCTTCGACACGCCGGCGGCGTGGCTGGCCGCCATGCTGGCCGCGGCCGCCATGATGTTCGCGTCCCCCCTGACCGGTCGCATCGCCTGGTGGACGCACGGAGGTCCGGCCATCGGCCTCTGGAGCGTGGCCGCGCCCGTGGTGGTCACCGTGCTGGTGCTGGTGGCGCATGCCGACGGACCCGCAAGCCTGTGGTGGCTGCCGGCGCTGTCCGTGGTGGCCATCGGAGCACCCTCGCCCCGGGCCGCCGATCGCTGGATCGCGATGCGGCTGCTCGGATCGCATGCGCCGGCACTCGACACCGCCCGCGCCATGGCGGGCATGCTGGCGCTGGTCACGGTGCTTGTCGCCTTCAGTGTGCAGCAGGATCGTGATGCGCGGGCCCTGGCATGGCTCCTCCCTTGGGGCGTGATGCTGGCGGCCTGGGCACGGCATGATCCGCCGGGGTCGTGGCAGGTGCCGCTCACTCGCATGCTGGCCGCTGCCGTGGCGGCGATGGCCCTGGCACGGGTCGATCCCGTGGAGGCCTGGCGGGGCTGGGTGGTGCTGGTGGTGTTCGTGGCCATCGAGGACATGCGATGGCTCGGCGCGTCGCTGGGGCTGAGCCTCTGGAGCCGCGTGCCCTTCAGCGGCTGTCTTCGGGCCTGCATGCCCATGGCCGACGCGGGTGCCGCGCACCTGGCGCTGGGCGGCACCGCGATGCTCACGGGAGTCATCCCGGCGTGGATGGGGTTGGCCATCCTGCTCTCCGGCGCCGCGATGGAACTTCTGGAACCGCTTCGACGCGGCACGGCGATGCGGCTGGATCAGTCGCTGCAGCGGTCCTGAGGCCCCACGGCCCCGGTCACTTGGCCAGCGCTTCCTCGATCGCCTTCACCAGCGTCGGATCCTCGGGGCCCACGCTGCTCGCGTAGAAGGCCACGGGCTCGCCGTCCTTGCCCACCAGGTACTTGCTGAAGTTCCATCCCGGCAACTTGCCGGTGCGCGTGCCCAGGAACTCGAACACCTCGCTCTGGCCCGGGCCCGCCTTCACCTGCACCTTGGCCATCATCGGGAAGGTCACGCCGAACTTGCTCGTGCAGAACTCGCGGATCTCCTCGTTGGAGCCGGGCTCCTGACCGCCAAAGTCGTTGCTGGGAAAGCCGATCACCACCAGTCCCTTGTCCTGGAAACGCTTCTGCAGCTTCTCCAGGTCGGCGTACTGACGCGTGAAGCCGCAGCGGCTGGCCACGTTCACCACCAGCAGCACCTTGCCCTTGTATTCGGCCATGTTCACGGGCTTGCCGTCGATCGCGGTCGCCTGGATGGCGTGCATGGAGCGGTCCTTCCACTTCTTGGCGAGATCCGGGTTCTGCGGTGCCGTCTGGGCGCACGCGGTTCCGGTGAGCATGGCCACCACGGCGGCCATCTGAAGCATGCAACGATGGAGCATCGGCGTCATGCCGAAGCGTTCGTTGGCCCATCGCCTCCGGATTCCGTGAAGATTGCGTTGGCTACGATCGGTCCCGTGGACACACGGCCCGCCGGCCATCCTGCCCCGCCACCACCTGGACCGCTGGCCGCGGTGGATCTGTCCCATCCACGTGCCGCCGACGTGCTGCAACGCGTCCGCAAGCGGCTGGCCACCTGGGGTGACACCCGCATTGCCCTGCAGCGGGCCTCGGACGCGGCCGGAACCGCGTTGCGGCTGCTGGGCGGGCCGCCGGTCATGGGCTCCGAACTGGGCATGCATGGTGGGGCGGTGGCCGTAGTCGAGCGCCTGCCGCAGGACCGGCCGCTCTGGATCGTGGGCGACGTGCGCGGCGACGCGACCGCACTGGCCACGGTGCTGGCGTTCATCGACGAGGCCGACGGGCTGCAGGACCACGCCTTCGTGGCCCTGCTGGGTGACTGGACCGGCGGCACCACCGGCGATGCCGCGTGCATCTCGATGGTGCTGGATCGCTTCAACGCGGCGCCGGGCCGCACCATCCTGCTGCGCGGTGATCGCGAGTGGCAGCTTGCCATGGATCCATCCGTCGGTCTGCCGCGCACGCCGGCGCTCGACCGGATGCCCTGCCCGCTCGAACTCGATGCCGCCCATGGCCAGGTCATGCGGCTGGTGCAGGCCATTGCCGTGCAGTTGCCCGTGGCGGCCATCCTGCCCGAGGGCGTGCTGCTGGTGCATGGATCGGTGCCGCGACCGGGCCGACTTGCGGACACGAAGTCGCTGGCCGATCTGGCCGGCGATCACCCGGCCCTGCGCGACATGGCCTTCGGTCGCATGCATCCGCGCGAGGCCGAGGTGGATGTCGGCGAACGCGAAGGCGGCGTGATCGTGGGTCATGAGCAGGTGCAGCGGTCCCTTCGGCAGCTGGCCGAGCTGTCCGGGCGTCCGCTGCAGCGCGTGGTGCGCGGCCAGGACGCGGCACCCGAGGGATGCCGCTGGTTCCGCGCCTACGGCGAAGGCGTGGCGTTGACCGTGACCACCATGGCCGATCCGCTGCCCGACGCCGCGGGTGGTGGCCGACGAAGGCCCTGCGTGGCCCGCCTGAAGGGTGGCCGCATTCGCGTGGCTCGGATCGAGATTCCCGAGGACCTGGCGTTCCTGGCGGAGCAGGTGTTCCCCCGGCGCATTCCGGACTCGGCGGATGAGGAGCCCGCACCGCCTGCCCCTTCGCCGGCGGTGGAACCGCTCCCGGCCTCGACAGCCGCCGAGGGCATGTCCCTGGAGGAACCGGCCGGATCGTCGGACGCCGTGCCCGATGATCCGGCGGAGTCGCTTCGATCGGATCCCGCGGCCGCGGCGGTGCACTTTGAACGCGGCGTGCGGCTGCTCCGGTCACGCGCCTGGGCTGGAGCCCGCGACGCGTTCGTGGAAGCGGGCCGCACTCCCGTCCTCCGCCGCCATGCCTGGCTGAACGAGGCGGTGGCCAACCTGTGGCTGGGTGCCGCCGGTCATCAGGATGCGCTGGCCCGACTCCGGCAACTGCGGAACGAGCAACCTCGGGATGCAGCCGTGCTGCTCAATCTGGGCATCGCGTTCCTGGCCGGTGAGCGGAATCCCATCGAGGGCGTTCGCGCCGCCCGCGCGGCCATCGACGCCTCGCCGGAACTGGGCGAGGCCTGGTGGGCACTCGGGCTGGCCGCCGCGATGCGGTCCGACGGCGCGGCCGCGGCGTCCGCCTTCGCCAAGGCCGCCGACCTTGGCTGCGATCTTCCGCCACCCGGATCGCTGCACGGCGGCATTCCCGCGCGCGAACTGGCCGCGGCACTCGACGCCCTCCGTGGCATGGCACGGCACGTGCCCAAGCCTGGTGCCGCAGCTGCCTCGCTGCACGAGCATGGGCTGGCGCGCCCCGGAACGTGACCGACCCCGGAAGGACCGAGACCTTGGCCCATCCGGGGTCGGACGATGTTCCCCACCGGCTTGCCCGGGCTTGATCAGAGCACCAGCCGGATGCCGGCGGCGTGCCGAAGCTTCTCGAAGAAGGTCAGGCGCTCCTCGTCGCTCTTGACGGTGGTGTCCACGCTCATGCTGCACCAGCGCCCGCCAGTGCTGCGCCGCACTTCACCCAACCGCACCGGATGCCCGCCGAACGCCTGCTGCACCGCAAGACGAATGTGGCTCTCCTGGCCCGCGATCACGCGGTAGCCCCACTCGCACGGGTAGTCCATCTGCGGCCAACCTTCCCTGTCATCTCGGTCATGCATTGGATTTGCCTCCTGACTCCGGACACGGTCCATATTGGCGGACCTTGCGGCAAGAAAACACTTCGCCTGGTTCAGGTTTTTGTGTGCCCGGAACGCTGCGCGGGGGGCTTGAACCCCGATTTCAGCCATCCAGGGGCAGTCGCCGGGCCATGTCCATCCAGGCCTGATGGCTGGCCCGCAGCTGGACCATCGAGTCGCCGCCGAACTTCTCAAGGAACGCCCGGGCGATCTCGAAGGCGACCACGTTCTCCAGCACCACGCTCGCGGCGGCGATGGCGCTGATGTCGCTGCGCTCGTAGGCGCTGGTGAGCGGCGCCTTGGTGTTCAGGTCCACGCTGGGCATGCCGCGCAGCAGCGTGCTGATGGGCTTCATGGTGCCGGTCACCACCACGGGCATGCCGTTGGTCATGCCGCCCTCGAGCCCGCCCGCGTTGTTGCTGGTGCGCACAAAGCCCAGATGCGGCTCCTGCCGCCGCGACGCGTCGAAGGCGATCGGGTCGTGCACCTGGCTGCCGGTCCGGAAGGCGCAGTCGCGTCCCATGCCGATCTCCACGGCCTTGAACGCCTGAATCCCCATCACCGCGCCGGCCAGCCGCGCATCGAGCCGCTCATGCCACTGCACGCAGGTGCCCAGCCCGATGGGGCAGCCGAACACGTGCACCTCCACCAGCCCACCCACCGTGTCCTTGTCCACCTTGGCCTGGTGGATGCGGTCGACCAACCGGGCCGAGGACTCGGCGCACGGCATGCCCACCTCGCTGGCATCGCGCGCCATTCGCAGCGTTCGCCAGTTCTCCGGCGTCACGGCCGCGGTGCATGCCACATCCAGGCTGGCTCGCACGAAGGCGAAGGCCTCGATGCCGAACGCCCGCAGCATGCAGCGCGCCAGGGCACCGGCCGCCACGCGCGCCGCGGTCTCGCGGGCGCTCGCCCGCTCGAGCGTGGCCCGGCAGTCGGTGGTGAGCCACTTCACGCTGCCCGCCAGGTCGGCGTGACCGGGTCGCGGCTGGTGCACGGGTGGCGTCCTGGCCGGATCATCCAGCCGGCTGTCCCGATTGGCCACGCGCAACGTGACGGGCCCGCCCATGGTGCGTCCCTGCATCACGCCCGTGAGCACCTCCACGCGATCGGTCTCCAGGCGTTGCCGCGCGCCACGGCCATATCCGGCCTGCCGCCTTCGCAGTTCCTCGTCGACGAACGCCGTGTCCACCTCCAGTCCCGCCGGAAGTCCCTCGACCACCGCCAGCATGCCCGGCCCGTGGCTCTCTCCGGCGGTGAGGTAGCGAAGGCTCATGCGCGGATCATACGGATGGCGTGAGCGGTTCCCTCATGACGCTCCCGAACGGCAGCCGCCCACCACAGCATGGCGCCGAGCGCCGCGAACACCGCCAGCATGGCGAACGCCGCGTCCAGACCGGCCCACGAGGACACCAGGCCGACCAGCGGCACACCCGGCACATCACCCAGCAGGTGCAGGACCAGGATCGCCATCGCCATGCCCGTGGCGCGCTGTGCCGGATGCACCACCTGCACCAGCTGGGCGTTGATCGGTCCCACGCTCATCACCAGCAGCAGCGCCGCCGCGGCGATGCCGCCCCACACCAGCCATGGCGACTGGGCCCAGACGACCAGCAGGATGCATGGCGCGGCCAGGATGGTGGTGATGGCGCTCACCTTCAGGTGCGCCGCCGGATCGTGCCGAAACCAGCGGTCGCTCCACCACCCACCCGCCATGGTGCCCACCACCCCGGTGAGCACGATCACCGCGCCGAACGCCGAGCCGCCACTGGCACCACCGATGCCCTTGGCCTTCTCCAGGTAGAGCGGCGTCCAGAATCCGAGGCTGCCAAAGCATGCGGTCTGCGCCGCATAGCCCAGCGTGCAGCGTCGCCACCGCGCGTTCGACCAGAGGGTGGCCAGCGTGGCCAGGCTGGGTGGAGCGTGCGCGGGCACCGCGTCACCGTCCATGCCTCCGCGCGGCGGGTCGCGCATCAGGTAGATGAGCGTTGCCAGCAGCAGGCCCGGCCCACCCGCCACCAGGAACGCCTCGCGC
>JBJOGW010000072.1:0-16395 GCA_046048055.1 Planctomycetota bacterium | reverse complement strand
CGCAGTGCCAGTGGCGTGCTCGAGCCGGCATGCGACGGTTGGCTTCGTCCGATGGCCTTGCTCGACTGCCCGCCGGAGGCGGAGCTCTTCCGAGGCGAGCACTTCGGTCCGCTCTTGGCGGTGGTTCCTGTGGACGACCTGGATCATGCGCGGGCCCTTCACGCACGGGTGCGCCATCGGCTCTCGGTGAGTGTGTATGGCGGCCCGTCCACGGATGCCCTGGCCCGAGATCCCGAGTTCGTGGCGTCGCTGGGTGCCTCGGTGGTCACCTTCAACGAGAGCGTCACCCCCACGGGACATCCGGCGGTGCCGATCGCCGGGCAGGGCGCCAGCGGCTGGGGTGCCTCGCGGGGGGAGGAGGGCCTGATGGCCTGGACACGCCCGGTCACGGTGAGCCGCACCGCCTGGTGGACGCCATCGGCCCGGGCGCCAGAGGGCGGACAACTGGCATGGCTGGACCGGATCGTGCGATGGTGGCACGGCGCCCGATCGCCCTCGGGCATGGTGGAGCCGGTGGTGGAGCCGGGCTTGGACATGGCGGATCCCAGGCGGCCCGAGGCCGCGGAAATGGAAGGATGTCGATGAGCACACGCGCGGTGGTGGTGGGCGGCGGGTTGGCCGGCCTGGCGGCGGCGGCGGAGCTGTGCACCGGCGGCATGCAGGTGACGGTGGTCGAGCGCAACCCGCACCTGGGCGGCAAGATGAACGTGCTGGACGAGATGGGCTACCGCTTCGACATGGGGCCCACCATCCTGACGCTTCCGCAGGTGGTTCGCGGAATCCTGGCGCGCGGTGGTCGGCGACCCGAGGACTACCTGACCCTGGTGCGACTGGATCCGCAGTGGCGCTGCCTGTACGAGGACGGCACCCGCATCGACCTGCTCGAGAACGTGGATCGCATGGCCGCGTCCATGGATCGTCAGTTCCCGGGAATGGGCAGCGGCGAGGGCTGGAGGCGCTTCGTGGACTGGAGCCGCCGCATGTACCGCCTCAGCGAGAAGGTCTTCTTCTACAAGGATCTGGGCGGGATGCTCGACCTGATGCGGCGTCCACCCACCGGTGACCCCGGACTGCTGCGCGATGTGGCTGCCATGCGCATGCACAGCACCGTGGGACGCACGGCCCACAAGTGGATCGCCGAGCCGCACCTTCGACAGTTGAGCGAGCACTTCCTGCAGTACGTCGGGTCCAGCCCATTCCTGGCGCCGGCCATCCTGGGCCTGATCGCGGCCGCGCAGGTGGATCACGGCTGCTGGTACAGCATGGGTGGCACGCGGCAGGTGGCCCGGGCCCTGGAGCGGGTGCTGCGCGAGGAGCACGCCGAGCTGATCACGGGCGTGGGCGTGCGGCGCATCCTGCAGCGTGATGGCGTGGCGACGGGCGTGGAACTGGAGGACGGGCGGCGCGTGGACGCGGAGGTGGTGGTGAGCAACTGCGACGTGCAGCGCACCTACCGCGATCTGCTCGGCGACGGCGCCAGCCTGCGCGAGCAGCGATCGATCGGCAGTCGCTGGACCCCCGCCTGCAGCGGCGTGGTGCTGTACCTGGGCCTGGACCGCCAGTACGACCATCTGCTGCATCACAACTTTCTCTTCAGCCGCGACTCCATGGCCGAGTTCGACGACATCTACGCCCGTGGCATCCCCGCGCGGGATCCGACCATCTATCTCTGCGTGCCCAGTCGCACGGACCCGGCCCAGGCGCCGGTGGGCGGCGAGGCGTTCTACGCGCTCATCCACACGCCGTGGCAGCGTCCGGGCCAGCGCTGGGAAGGACCCGGCGGCCTGCTGGAGCAGTACCGGCCGGTGATCCTGGACAAGCTGCGGCGATTCGGCATGGAGGACATCGAGCGGCACATCGTGGTGGAGCGGCACCTGTCGCCGGAGCTCATCGGCCGCATGTACAACGCCGAAGGTGGTGCCATCTACGGATTGGCCAGTCACGGTCGCTTGCATGGCGGCTTCAAGCCTGCCAATCGGAGCCGCGTGGTCCGCAACCTCTACCTGGCGGGCGGAAGCGCCAATCCAGGTCCCGGCGTGCCCATGGTGCTCATGAGCGGCGTCACGGCAGCGTGGTCGGCGCTTCGGGATCGCGGGCTGTCCGTGGACGGACGGGTGAGCGGGAGCAGGGAGCCTGCGTGGACCTCGTCGGCAGCCAACTGAGCGGTGTGCCGATCCCGGATGCGTGGAGTCCGCGCTTCGCCCGGTTCTTCGGGTGGTACGCGTGGCGCCAGCTGCGTGGCCGGTTTCATGCCGTCCGGATGCTGCAGGGTTCGCACGCCGCGCTCCACGATCTGGCGTCCCACCGGGGTCCTGCGCTGGTGGCCATGAACCACAGCTCCTGGTGGGATCCCATGGTCGCGGTCGCCCTGCATCACAGGTTCTTTCCCGAGCGGGGCAATCTCTCGCCCATGGATGCCCGTGAGCTGAACCGGTTCCGCTTTCTCCGGCGACTTGGGATCTTCGGCATCGACCCGGACGACCCCGCATCGCTTGCAGCGATGAGCGCCCATGTGCTGCGCAGGCTTGGCCAGATGGAACGCGGCACGCTCATCATCACGCCGCAGGGACGTTTCACCGACGTGCGTCGGCCCGTGGTGCCCCGGCCGGGCCTTGCCAGCATCGCGGCGTCCCTGGGCGATGTTCGGGCCTGGAGTGTCGCCCTGGAATATGGATTCTGGGTCGATGCGCGTCCCGAGATCTTCGTGTCGGTGCAGGCGATCGGGGCGCCCGATGACCCTCGACGCGCCGGGTGGCAGCGAACGTTTCGGCATGGCATGCAGTCCAACCAGGACACACTGGCCGAGGCCGTGGCTTCACGTGATCCGTCCGGCTTCGCGGCCATCGAGGGCGGCTCGCGGGCGAGCGTGCATCCGGTCTACGACTGGTGGCTTCGCATGCGAGGCAAGTCGGCGGGCATCGCGATCGGCCATCGGGGGCGGGACTGATGAGCGTTCCGGTCGTGGCACTGGCCTGGGCGGGCGTGGCGTGCGCGGGACTTCCGCTGCTCATGACGCTCTCCAACCTGCGCCGCTACCGTCGGCAGCCCGCGCCGCATGAGCCCCTGAGCATGGCGGATCGGGTGGATGTATGCATCCCGGCGCGGAATGAGGCCACGAACCTGCGTGCGTGCGTTGAGGGGGTGCTGGCTTCGGTCGCCGTGCCGGTGCGGGCCCTGGTCTATGACGACCAGAGCACCGATGAAACCCCGGGCATCCTGGCCGATCTGGCCCGTGCGGATCCTCGCGTGCGCCCGGTGCCCACCAGGACCCTTCCCGGCGGCTGGAACGGCAAGCAGTGGGGTTGCGAGTGCATGGGCCAGTCGAGCGATGCGGCCTGGCTGCTCTTCACGGATGCGGACGTGCGAGTGTCGCCGGAGGCGGTGGCGGCCGCGGTCTCCTTTGCCCGCCGCAGTCGCAGCGACCTGGTGAGCAGCGTGCCGCGCCAAGTCTGCGGCACGGTGGGGGAGACGCTGCTGGTGCCCCTGATTCACTTCATGCTGCTCGGGTATCTGCCCATGGGCCTGATGCGACGCGACACCCGCGCGAGCCTGGCGGCAGGCTGCGGTCAGTTCCTGCTGGTCCGGCGGGAGATGTGGCTTCGGAGCGGCGGCCACGCCGCCTTCATGGCCAGCATGCATGACGGCATCAAGCTGCCGCGAAGCGTGCGACGGGCCGGCGGCCGCACGGACCTCTATGACGCCACCCCCCACGTGACCTGCCGCATGTACCGTGGGTTCGCGCAGGCCTGGCGGGGGTTCGCCAAGAACGGCTTCGAGGGACTGGGCTCGGTGTGGACGTTGCTGTTCTTCACCGGCATGCACCTTGTGGGTCACGTGCTGCCGTGGGTGCTGCTGGCGGCGTGGCTGGCCGGTTTCTTCATCGACGACCGTGTGGGCGGGCTGGCGGCCGCTGCGGCGTGCACGGGCCTGCTCACGCGCGCCGTGCTGGCGGTCCGTTTTCGGCAACCATGGCTGGCGGTGCCGCTGCATCCGGTGTCGATGGCGGTTTCCACCGCCCTGCAGTGGTGGAGCCTGTGGCTGCACCTGCGAGGCAAGCGACGCTGGAAGGGCCGCTGACTCAGGCGACGGGGGTCGGTTGCGGCACGGCTCGCAGCGGCTGGGGCGGCGCGGTCTGGATCAGCACCATGTCCCGGTACGGACCGCCGCCCTCCATGAGCTGGTCGTGCGTGCCCTGTTCCCGCACACCGCCGTCACGAAGCACCACGATCCGGTCGGCGTGACGGATGGTGGAGAGCCGGTGAGCGATCACGAAGCTGGTGCGCCCGCGCATCAGGTTGGCAAGACCCTGCTGGATGGCGCGCTCGCTCTCCACGTCCAGATTGCTGGTGGCCTCGTCCAGGATCAGCACGCGCGGGTTGGCCAGCACCGCCCGCGCGATCGCCAGCCGCTGACGCTGGCCTCCGCTCAGGCGAACGCCGCGCTCGCCGATCCGGGTGGCGTAGCCCTGCGGCAGCGCGGCGATGAAGTCATGGGCGCAGGCGGTGCGGGCTGCCTCCTCGATCCGCTCCGTCGAGGCGGATCGGTCGGCGTAGGCGATGTTCTCCGCCACGGTCCCGTCGAACAGGAACACATCCTGCTCCACCACCCCCAGCAGGCGACGCCAGCTGTCCAGCCTGAGATCCCTCAGGTCGATGCCGTCGATGGTGATGCGGCCGGACTGCGGGTCGAAGAATCTCGCGATCAGGTTGGACATGGTCGTCTTCCCGGCGCCGCTCGGGCCCACGAAGGCCACCATCTCGCCGGAGCGGGCCTCGAAACTCACGTCCCGAAGAACCGGGTCCCGGGAGCCTGGATAGGCAAACGTGACGCCTTCCACCCGCAGATCGCCGCGCACCCGGGACGCGTCCAGGTCCCGGGCTCCGGGACGGTCGGGCAGTTCGCGTGGCTCCGCCAGCAGGTCCAGCATGCGGTCGTAACCGGCCAGGTTGGTCTGGAAGTTGGTGGCGCTCGACGCCAGCGACTCGATCGGCCCCAGCAGCATCACCACGTAGGTCATGAACAGGATCAGGTCGCCCGGAGTGATCGATCCCGCGAGCACCTGCCGGCCGCCGTACCAGAGCAGCAGCGCGCTCGCCACCGGGATCAGCAGGGCCCATGCCAGCTCGATGCCGCGGCTCCACCACCACGTGAGCACCTCCTGCCGCGCCATCAGGTGTCCACCGGTTGCGAACCGACCGGTCTCGCTCCGCTCTCTCGCGAAGGCTCGCACCACGCGCATGCCGCCGAAGGTCTCGGTGGCGTGGGCGTCGACCTCGCCGCGCTGCTGGCGGATGTCGCGGAACAGCGGCCGGATCCGGCCGATCCACGTCCGGTGGCTGAACCAGACCAGCGGCAGGATCAGCAACGCGCCGATCAGCAGCCGCCAGTCGGTGACGGTGAGCACCACCAGAATCCCGGCCAGCTGCACGATCGCGCGGAACGGGTTGTAGATCATGCTGAACACCAGATCGGCCACGCCGCCGGCATCCTCGCGGATCAGGCTGGTCAGGCCTCCCGATCGCAGGGCCCACACGCGGCCCAGTGGAAGGCGGCTGGCATGCTCGAACGCGATCCGTCGAAGTCGGGCCTGCAGCAGCTTGGTCACGCGCGTGGCCTGCCAGCGCCCGATCAGATGCACCGCCGCGCCGATGGCGCTCACCGCCACGATCGATGCCGCGATCCATCCCAGCAGGGCCGTGCGGTCCAGTCCCTCGGCGGCGGGAATCCAGCGGGGCAGCCAGGCCGGCAGTGGCTCGCCCAGGAACACGTTGTCGATGGCGAACTTGGTGGCCGCGGGTGGCAGCAGCCCCAGAACCGTGCCCATGGCCAGCGTGCCCAGGGCCACCGTCATGGCACCCGCGTGCGGTCGAAGCAGGCCGAGAAAGCCCGTCAGCAGCGCTCCGAAGCCGCGATGTCGCTGCAGGCTTCGCTCCGAGCCGTGGCGTGTGACCACGGTGCGGTCAGCGCGTCGCCGGGTCGCCTCGCGTCGGTAGGCGGCAAAGCGTGAGCGGCTGCTGGAGGCGGGCATGGGTCCATGCTAGGGATGTCGACGGCCGTACACTGACGCGATGCGACGCATCGTGTGCATCGGGCCGCTCTGCGGCGTGCTGCTGCTGGCGGTTCTCTCGCCCGCGTGGGCCATGCAGGGTGCCGCCACGGCCCGGCCCGCCCAGAAGGCGCCGGCCTACGGCGGCAAGGCGGCCCCGCCCACGGGTGTCGCCAAGGCGCCCAAGAAGACCAGGGGCGCCATCCGCCTGGCGTGCTTCAACGTGGAGAACCTCTTCGACGGCCAGGACGATCCCGCCCTCTCCGGTGAGCATGACGATCTCGCCATGGCCACGGACGAGACTCGGCTTGGCAACATCGCCGCTGCCATCCGAGAACTGGACGCCGACGTGCTGGCGCTCGAGGAGGTGGAGAGCGAGGCGTGCCTGAAGTGGTTCCGCGACACGTACCTGAAGGATCTGGGCTACGAGCATCTGGCCAGCCAGGACGTCGGCTACTACCGCGGCGTGGAGCAGAGCGTGCTGAGCCGCTTTCCCATCGAGCAGGTGCGCACCTTCACCGACACTCGGCTCTCCGACGCGCTGACGCGCCTTCCGGCGGATCCGGCCGCGCGCCGCAAGCAGGGCTGGGCGGATCCGAGCAGGCTGGACAACGACGGATTCCAGCGGAGCCCCTTGCTGGCGTCGGTGCGCGTGCCTGACGGCAGCCTGCTCCAGTTGATCGTGGTGCACTTCAAGGCGGGCGGCAAGAAGCTGGCCCACCAGCGGGAACTCGAGGCCCTCTCCGTGGCGGGCATCGTGGAGCAGATCCTGCAGAAGGACCCGTCCGCGCAGGTGGCCGTGCTTGGGGACTTCAATGCCACGCCCAACCAGAAGGCCGCCAGGCTGCTCCGCGAGAAGGAGACCGGTGGACTGGTGAGCGCCTACGAGGTGCGGCCGGATGCCGGCAAGGGCCGCGGTCAGGACCAGGGCGACGACGCCCGCCGCACGCACCTGACGCACTCCTTCGTGCCGGACGACCAGAAGGGCAAGCCCATCGAACGCGCGATCGACTTCATCCTGCTCAGTCCGGCGCTCTTCGACAAGGCCGCCAAGGGCAGTTACTTCGTGCTGGGCACGCCCAAGTGCCTCGAGAGCAACGATCGTCGCCCCAAGGGTTACGCCAGTGACCACAACCCGGTCGCGGTGGACCTGACGCTGGGTGCGGCAAGGCCGTGACCTGCCCGGTCACACCGCGTCGCCGCGGGCCTGCAGCAGGCGGATGGCCTCATTCACGTCCTTGTCGCCCCGGCCGCTCACGTTGATCACCACCGTCTGGTCATGGCGCATGGCGCAGGCCAGTTCCACGGCGCCATGCACGGCGTGCGCCGTCTCCAGCGCCGGGATGATTCCTTCCCGCTCGGCCATCAGTCGGAACGCGTCCAGGGCCTGGTCGTCGGTAGCCGACACGTAGCGCACGCGCCCGCTGTCCTTCCAGTGGCTGTGCTCGGGACCGACGCCCGGGTAGTCCAGCCCCGCGCTGCAACTGTGCACTTCGGCCGTCTGGCCAGCCGCGTCCTGCAGCACGTAGCTCAGGGATCCATGCAGCACCCCGGGCTGACCCAGGGAGAGCGGAGCCGCGTGCTGGCCCGCCTCAGGACCACGGCCACCGGCCTCCACACCCAACAGCTGCACCGACGGGTCGTTCACGAATGCATGGAAGATGCCCGCCGCGTTGCTGCCCCCACCCACGCAGGCCACCACCGCGTCCGGAAGCCGCCCCAGACGCTCCAGGCACTGGGCCCGGCACTCGCGGCCGATCACGCTCTGGAAGTCTCGCACCATCATGGGAAAGGGATGCGGGCCCACCACGCTGCCGATGATGTAGTGCGTGTCGGCCACGCTCCCCATCCAGTCGCGCATGGCCTCGTTGGTGGCGTCCTTGAGGGTTCGGCTGCCGGTCTCGACCGCGTTCACCCGCGCTCCCAGCAGCCGCATGCGGAAGACGTTCAAGGCCTGGCGTCGGACGTCCTCGGCGCCCATGTAGACCTCGCATCGCAGACCCAGGCGTGCACAGGCCGTCGCGGTGGCCACACCGTGCTGGCCGGCACCGGTCTCCGCGATGATGCGACGCTTGCCCAGCCGCCTCGCCAGAAGCGCCTGGCCGATCGTGTTGTTGATCTTGTGCGCGCCGGTGTGCGCCAGGTCCTCGCGCTTGAGCCAGATCCTGGCGCCGCCCGCGTGGTCCGTGAGCCCGGGCGCCGGGGCCAGGGGCGTGGCACGGCCCACGAAATCCCGCAGCAACTCCGTCACGTCGCGCTCGAATGCCGGATCCCGCCGGGCTTCGGCGTAGGCGTGCTCAAGCTGCTCCAGTGCCGCCATCAGCGTCTCGGGAACATAGCGCCCGCCGTAGGCGCCGAAGCGTCCGGCGGTGTCGGGGACGGGCGTGATGACGGTCATGGGACGATCGTAGCCGCCCATGCCCGCCCGATCACCCGTCAGCCGGCCGGTGGCCGTGCGGTCTGCATGCGACCCCGGCGGGTGGCCCGTGTCAGGGCGCCCACCGGTCCGGTGACGGCGTAGGCCACGAAGCACAGTGCCAGCGCCACCTGCAGCCACCAGATGGCCATCACGATGGGAATCACGATCCGCACCAGTGAGGCAAAGTCCTTGCGGCCGCCGAGCCAGCGGTTGACCAGGTGCGGATACCGCATGGTGCTGACCATGCCCACCGCGGCCAGCAGGGTGACCAGCGGAATCAGCAGGCTGCTGCCCTTCTCGAATCCGGGCGGGAACTCGCCACCGAATCGTCTCACCAGCAGGTGCTGGTGCAGCAGGATCAGGCTGGCCACGCAACCTCCGGCGCCGGGCGATGGAAGTCCGCGGAACCAGCGGTGGTCCTCGGCGCTGGCGGAGGGCGTCTCCACGTTGAACCGCGCCAGCCGCAGCGCGGTGCAGCAGATGTACACCGCGGCGATGGTCCAGGTCATGCGCGCGTAGAGGTTGTCGGCGTCAGGACCCAGGATGCCCGTGTAATGCTCCGGGCCGTAGTAGTGGCTCACCAGCCGCAGCATCATGAAGGCTGGAGCCACGCCAAACGTGACCATGTCCGCCATGGAGTCCAGCTGGGCGCCCAGGTCGCTGGTGCTGCGGGTGAGCCGGGCCACGCTGCCGTCGAGCGCATCGAGGAACATGCCCACGAAGATGAGACCGCCCGCCACCGTGAGCGTGCTCCAGCCATAGATGGCGCTCTCCGCCACGGGCTTGGCCGCGTAGTGGATCGCCGCAAAGCCGCACAGCAGGTTGCCCAGTGTCATCAGCGCCGGCAGCACCGCGAGCGCCGCCAGGCGACGGCCGGGACCGCGATGGGGCCATCGCCGGGGCCGGGGTGAACTGGTGGCGGGAAGTCCGGTGCTCATGGTTGAGGCGAAGTGTCGGCGGCGGGCTGGCCCGTGTCCAATGGCGGGGGCGAGATGGAGGGCGGCAGACTGGCCACGAGCACGAGCAGCGTGCTGGCGTGTCCCGGACCCTCAGGCCGGTTCACCGGGTGGTCGCCCAGCAGGAAGACCCCCGGTGATGGCGGCATCTCGGCCAGCGAGGCGGGGCCCTTGCCGGATCGGGGCATGGGACGAGGTAGCACCAGCAGCGCCTCGTCCTGCCGCAGGCAGCACGCCAGACCGCTTCCAGCGACCAGTATGCCCCGGGGCGGCTCGCCGGGTACGCGAAGCAGTGGCGTGTCCGACGTGACGACGTGCATGGCGAGTTCCGTCTGCATGCAGCCATCGGACTCGTCGGGCACGATCCAGCACCGCACGCTCAGCACCAGGCTGCCCTCGGCGGGAACTGCACCTCTCAAGGCGGTCGCGACCACGCCAGCGGGAGCGTCCCGGGTCACCAGCGACAGCCATCCCACGGATTGCCCCACGCCGGTTTCGGTGATCTCGCCGACCGCGCCCAGGCGGCCTCGAATCGTCTCGAGATCGGATCGGCGCACCAGCGCGACCTGCAGCCCAAGGCGTTGCAGCGAGGCTCGCTCCGCGGGAGATGGGAACACGCGGATCGCGAAGGATGCGGCTGCGGCCTCCAGGTCCGGGGCCTCCGCCTCGATCCGGCAACGCACCACCGTCAAGCCATTCGCGGGCATCACCGGAGCCCGCTCAGGGGGCGCGGAACATGCGGCGGCGAGCGCAGCCGCCACGATCGCCGGGAGGGCGAGGCGAGGCAGGTTGGTCATGCCTGCGGCACCGAGCCGTCCTCCGGCATCTCGTTGATCCGGTCGATCATGCGTCGAAGGGTGCCGAAGCCGCGCTTGGCGAAGTGGAAGCGCAGCCGCGGCAGCTCATGATGCTCCTGTTCTCCCTCGAGCGCGCCAGTCTGCTCGATGTGGCCACTCTTGATGATGTTCCGGAACGAGGCGTCGAGCCAGTCGACCTGGGCGGGGCTCAGGGGCCGCTTCATGCGCAGCACCAGCATGTCATCCACGTACCGGCTGCTGTGGTAACGGTGATAGAAGCGAAGGATGCGCTGCACCGCATCGGCGGGGCTCGTGGCGAACTCGTAGAGCCCGGGGTCCTCGGGGCTGATCCATCCCTGCGAGAGCAGGTTGTCCACCACGCCGTACTCCCACCGCTTCCAGTAGCCGCGCGGCTGTCCGTGCCCGTCCGAGCCTTCCACCAGCACGATGGGCACGATGGGACTCTTGCCGGTCTGCACCAGGGTGAGCACCTCGAAGATCTCGTCCATGGTGCCGAAGCCGCCGGGGAACACGGCCACCGCGTCGGAGTGGCTCACGAACATCAGCTTGCGCGTGAAGAAGTAGCGGAAGGACAGGAGCTTCTCGTCGCCGGCGATCACCTCATTGGCGTTGGTCTCGAAGGGCAGGCGGATCGAGAGCCCGAAGCTGGCCTCTCGGGTGGGGCCCTCGTGGCCCGCCTTCATGATGCCGTCGCCGGCGCCGGTGATGGCCATCCAGCTTTCGGCAGCGATCAGTTGGCCGAACTCGCGAGCGGCGTGGTAGTCGGGGTGGTCGGCTGGCGTCCGGGCGCTGCCGAAGATGCTCACCTTGCGCACGCCGCGAAAGCGGTTGAAGAGCCGGAAGGCCCGGCGCATCTCCTTGACCGCCAGTTCGATCAGCTTGACCTGGCCGACGTCCATGCCATCGCCCAGCAGGCGAAACGCCGTCGAGGCCAGTTCCTCCACGTGGCGGCGCCGGCGGGCCATGATGCGGGGATCCGGGTGGCCGTGCACCGCCGCCGCGGCGTCCCGTACCAGCTGCTCCAGACGGTCGTGCATGGAGTCGTCGGGGAGGCGGTCGTGCGTCGTCATGGTTCGTTCATCCTTGGTGCGTGCGCCACGGGCAGCGTGGGATGCTGGCCGAGCGGTGGGAGCGGGGTCAACTGGACCTCCGGCGAGGTGGTGGGGCCGGTCACGTCGATCACGAAGAGCTGGTCGCTGGCGGCGCCGAACAGGTCGCTCAGCAGCGGCACCACGCCCCGGTTTCGAAACCGCAGTGCCACGGTCCACGCGTCCAGATCCATGGTGCCCGTGCCGAGCAGCTTGAGCGTGGGACAGGTCAGATCGAAGCGGTCGAACGTGAGTTGGGACCCCCGCAGGTGAAAGAGCAGCGTGGCCGTGTCCAGGCTGTCGGCGAGCGGCAGCATCAGCTGCGATGCCTGCAGCAGCCGCAGCCCGATCGGCAGCGACGCCATCGAGGCGTCCGTGGCCTGCAGGCTGCCCGACCCGGTGGCAGGCTCACCCATCCGGCCGCCCATGGAGAGTGACCCTCGCACCAGGCCGGCCTGGCCCACCGCGGAATCCGGTGAGCCGCCACGGACCAGGCCGCTCACGGAGGCCCCGGCCACGCCCGCCTCGAGTCGCCACGCCCGATCACCCCGCAACGGGCCGCTGTCGGCAGGTCCAACCCGCGCGTCCGCCCACACGCGACCCCCGTACAGCGAGCCCTCCACGCGTTCCACGCGGATCTCCGAGGCGCCCTGCGACACCCGCAGCGTCCCGTTCACGCCCTCGATCACCCGGCCTCCAATGGCGAGGGTTCCGGAACCTCCGCCAAGCCCTACCTGAACCGGCCACGGGATGTCTTCGCGGGCTTGAACCGCAAAGTCCGCATGGATCCGCTCCAGCTTCATGCCAGTGTCCATGGATCCGCCTTCCATCAGGATCGATCCCTGCACGCCCAGCGAGGGCGCGGCCGGCGTCCAGCCCAGCACCGAGAGATCGCGGCTGCGGACGTTGGAGGCACGAAGCGAGACGCCACGGAGCCCCGAGGCGATGTCGTCGGGCAGGATGCCGAACACGCTCTCGTGCAACGGCGCCAGGTCGAAGGTGAACCGAAGGCTTCCACCGTCGGCCAGGTCACTCGGACCGATCGCCATGGAGCCGTGCAGATCGAAGGTTCCGCCCGGCAGGTGGCCCAGCAGCGCCTGCTCCCGCCCTGGAATCATGTTCTCCAGCGTGACCCGGCCGGGTTCCACCAGCAGCCGCGCACCCTCGACCAGTTCCATCCGAAGCGGCACGCCTCCGGGATCGGCGGCGATGGCGCCGCCCTCGGCCACTTCCAGCCGCCACTGAAGGCGCGTGGCGGACTCCGGATCCCGCTCCACGTGCAGATGCCCGTGAGCCTGCCCCGCCGGATTCCATCGCTCCGCGATCATGCTCACCTGCTGCAGGCCAGCGCCTCGCATCACCAGCGGCAGCAGCGGCGATCCGAGGCCGCGCACGCTCCAGTCCATCTCGAGGTCGGCGCGGCCATCGACGTCCAGCGCCACGAATCCGCTGGCTCCCAGGGTGGCGATCGGCGCGCCTTCCTGCAGGCACTCCAGCTCAATGTCCACCAGTTCCAGGCTGGGTCCATCCAGTCGAAGATGCCCACAGGCCACGCGGACTTCCATCGGCAGCCCGCCGGCGACCAGATGCACCCCATCCGTCGAGAACACCGCATCGCGGCGGCTGGATCCATCGGGGTGCTCGCTCACGAGCAGGTCGGCGGTGAACGATCCCCGCACCTGAGCCAACTTCCATGCGGCCAGCGCATCCGCACGCACGCCATCCGGAAGCATGGATGGGAGCCAGGGTCCCATGGGCACGTCACGCAACTGCGCACGCAGCCAGCGATGGCGCTCCAGCAGCGCCGCGGCGCCCTCGGCCGTGACCCGCCCTTCGCCCACGCGCCCGGTGAATCGGCGCAGCGTTGCCCATCGCTCGGTCAGATGCACCACGGCCGAGACCTGATCCATGGCGAATCCGGACGGCCAGGGAAGTCCCGTCGCCTCGAGCAGGTCCCGCTGCCCGGGTGGTGGCGTGCAGGTCCCGTCGGCCAGGAACAGGTTCATGTCCAGCGTCGTCTCCCCGGACGGATCCGATCCGATCCGGCCGTTCACGGAGATCAGGCCGCCCAGGCCGATCGCCTCGAAGGCGCTGGCGGCCTCGCTGCGCACCAGTCCGGGCCAGCGGTCTCGATCTCCGGGCGTCATCTCGCCGGCCTGCAACGGGATGGCGGCCAGCAGCAGCGGCGTGATGCGGTCGTCCACCACCGCCAGACGCAGGTCCACGATGGTGTCGCGCCCACCGGCCACGCGAGGGATGCGCACCTCGCCGGAGATGGTCCCGTCACCGCCCCCGGCCCCGCGAAACGCCCAGGTGCCCGCAGGCAGGCGTATCGCCTCGTCCTCCAGTTCGATGCGCCCGGTCGAGACATCGATGGGGTAGGGGAATCGCGTGCAGAGCACTCGGCCGCCCATCACGTTGATCCATCCGGTGGTCTCGATGTGGTCGCCTCCGCCGCGATCACGCCGGACGCGGATCTCGAAGCGGCACAGGCCGCCGAGCTCGGAGCCCTGCTCGGGCAGCAACCCGGCCTGCACCAGGCGTTCGCGCATGTCCCTCGCAAAGAGCAGCTCGAAGATCCTTCGCGGTCCGCGGGCGAACGCGTTCTGCAGCGGCAGGTCGATGGGCGCATCGGTCATGGTGGCGATGGTCAGGTCCACGCCCGCGTCGTCGTCCGTGCCGTCCACGGTGCCGTGAATGGTGACCTGACACTCCTCGGAGCCACGGGCCGTGAGGGACTTGACCGTGATCCGCTCGTCCTCGATGTCGATGTCGGCGTCGACCTCATGAAGCGGATAGGCGAAGTTCACGTACTGGCCCTGTCCCTGGCGGATCTTCATGGAGGCCTGGATGCGTTCCGTGGCCGCTTCGGCCTCGGCCGGTCGCCCCTCGCGTTGCAGGCGGGCGTCGATCGAGACCCGTCCCTGTCGCACCTGGAAGTTGTCGAGCACGTTCACCAGTTGCCGTGGAAGCTCGGCGCTCCAGCGATCTCCGGCGGTCGGCAGCAGCGTGTATTCGGGGATCCGTGCCCGAAGGTCCACGCCGCAATGGGTGAGAGCCGAGTTGATCCAGTCACCGGCCTTCTCCAGGTTGTCCGGTGGCGGCGTGCGGCGGAAGTCGAGCGCCAGGTCCAGTTCCACGGGCAATGGCACCGCCACCAGGCCGGGCTCCGATCCGGCCTGGCCTCCCGAGGCCGGTTCGACCGAGAGCAGTCGCCCCTTGAAGGACTCCAGACGGAACTCGGATGGCGTCAGCACCAGCGTCCCCCGTGTCACGTCCATGCGAGGCCGACCGTAGGCCTCCATGACCTGACCCTCCGAGTAACGCGTCCACTTCAGGTCCAGTCCCACGTCGGGAAGCGTCATGGCCACGTTGGCCAGCGACAGCTCGGCGCGCTCGATCAACTGCGCGGGCGTTCCCCGCAGCGAGAGACCGGAGATGCCTCCACGCACGCCCAGCGCGCGGTAGGACTGCCGGATGGCCGGCGGGAGCAGCGGCTCGATGGACTCGGCGAAGTCCAGCCGATCCGCGGTGAGCTCGTAGGCGAAGGTGCGCTCGTTCCACGTTCCCTCCATCAGCACGCCGCCGGGCTCGGCCCCGATGTTCGGGGCATCCATCGCCTGTTCGCGCAACTCGAACCGCAGGTCGCCGGCGGGGGCATTCGGGACAGCCTCCATGCCGCCCTGGAACCGACGGGATCCCTCCACGGTGATGCCCTCGTCGGACACGAGCAGGTTGTTCACGTCGAGGCGGCCGATCCGGATCTGGCGCGGGTGAATCGAGAACTTCAACCCCAGACCGCCGGCGGGGGGGCGAATGGAGGCCAGGTTGAACTCGGGTTCGCCTCCCGGCAGATCGCGCTGGGCCACGTTCAGGGTGGCACGCTCGACACGGAGCACGGGCAGCGTCAGGCGTCCGATCAGCAGATGCCACGGTTCAAACTCCGCCATGAATCCCTCGACCACGGCCAACGCACCGGCCTGGCCCGGCCAACCCTCGGCTCGAATCTCCACCCGCTCCACCGAGAGCGTGTTCCACCCGTTCCACTGGGCCCGGGTCACCCGAGCCTCGGTGCCGGTGGAACCCCTCAGGCTGCTCTCGAGCACCAGACCAAGAAAGGCGGAGGACAGCAGGGCCATCCAGGCCAGCCCCAGCAGGATGGAGATCCCGAGCAGAGGCCAGATGATGCGTCGGAATGCCGGGTGCAGTCGCATGCTTGCGTCCGGACTCCGGACGCGGCCAAGTCTACGCCTTGGGCCGAATATGATCGCCGAGGTGCCGATCCTGTCGCTTCATCCGCTGTCGACCACGTCCGGGTTGGAAGCTGGCGCGGCATGGCAGCGCATCCTCGGTGGAGCCGGCCTGCTGGTCGCCATCGTCGTGCTGCTGGCGATCCCGGTCTTTCTCGCCTGGCGTGGCGGTCGGGCGCGAAGGCGGCGTGCATGCCGGAGTGGCCGGACCACGCAGGTGCCCGATGCGTGGCGTCTGGCCGGGCAGCGCCTCGGGGAGCGGCCATGAGGCCGGTGGCGATGGTGACGGGAGGCACGCGGCGCGTGGGGGCGGCCATTGCCCTCGAGTTGGCCCGTGCCGGCTTCGACCTGGTCATCACCTACCGGCATGACCAGGCCAACGCGGTCGTGGTGCAGGAGGCCGCACGGGCGGCGGGGGCTGCCTGCCACGCGACGCGCATGGACATGGACGCATTGCCTGCTCCCGGCGACATGTGCTCCGTGCTGGGGCTGAATCGGCTGGATGCGCTGGTGCTCAACGCCTCGATGTGGGAGCGCCAGCCCCTCTCCGAGCTCACCGAGCAGGCGCTGCTCGCCAACATTCGGGTGAACGCGATGGCACCGCTGAGACTGGTGCAGGGACTGCGCGGGCTGCTGGAGCGGTCCTCGCTGGCCGGAGGTGGCAGCGTGGTCGCCATCGGTGATGCGCACGCACACGGTACGCCGGTCACGGGTTACGGCGGCTACCTCATGTCCAAGGCCGCGCTGGCGCAGGCCATGCAGCAGGTGGCCGTGGAACTTGCCCCGCGTGTGCGAGCCAACGCCGTGCTCCCGGGCGT
>JBJOGW010000071.1:0-11778 GCA_046048055.1 Planctomycetota bacterium | reverse complement strand
CGGATGCCCCTGCTCGAGGCCCGCAACCTGGTCAAGACCTACAACCGCCGACGCGTGGTCGACCAGGTCTGCTTTCACGTGGACAAGGGAGAGATCGTGGGGCTGCTGGGCCGCAACGGGGCCGGCAAGACCACCAGCTTCCGCATGGCCATCGGCATGATCACCCCCGAGGCTGGCAGCGTGCACTTCAACGGCCAGGACGTGACCTTCCTTCCCATGTGGCGGCATGCCAAGGCCGGCATGGGCTACCTGAGCCAGGAGCCCAGCGTGTTCCAGCGACTCACCGTGGAGGAGAACCTGCTCGCCATCCTGCAGACGGTGCGAGGCCTGTCCCGAGCGGACCAGCGAAGGCGCTGCGACGAGCTGCTGGAGCAGTTCGGCCTGAAGGTGAAGGCCCGCGAGGAGGCTCGAACCTGCTCCGGTGGCGAGCGGCGAAGGCTGGAGATCGCGCGGGCGCTCATCACCAGCCCGGCCCTCATGCTGCTCGACGAGCCGTTCGCCGCGGTCGATCCGCACACCGTCGAGGAGCTGCAGGCCGAAGTCCGCAAGCTGGCGGCACAGGGCATCGCCGTGCTGGTGACCGACCACAACGTGCAGCAGACGCTGCGCATCTGCGACCGCGCCTACATCATCCATCAGGGTCGAAATCTTCGCGAGGGCGACCCCAAGTCGGTCATCAACGATCCGATGGTCCGTGACGCCTACCTGGCGGGCACTTTCCGCGGCGACGAGTTCGACTGAGCAGCCCCCGGCTCAGGACTCGGCCACCGGCACCAGCCGCTCGAGCGCCAGTCGCTGCACCACCGTGGGCGTGGCGGCCAGCACCCGCACACGCAGTCCAGCCGCCTCGAAACTGGCCCCGGTCTCGGGAACACGGCCCAGTTCGCTCAGCACGAAGCCCGCGATGGTGTCATAGCCGTCCTCCTCGCTCAGCGCCAGCTCCATCGCGGCATTGACCTGGGCGATCGAGGCTCGCCCGTCGGCCTCCCACCGCCCCGGCGACACCTCGCGCAGACCGGCCTCCACCTCCTCCACCGGCTCGTGCTCGTCGCGGATCTCGCCCACGATCTCCTCCAGCACATCCTCGATGGTCACCAGTCCCGCCGTGCCGCCGTACTCGTCCACCACGATGGCCAGATGCACCTTGCCGCGCTGGAACTCCGGAAGCAGTTCGCTCACGCGCTTGGTCTCGGGCACCCGCACCGGCGGCCGCAGCAGCGGCCGAAGGCGGAAGTCGCGGGCGTCCTGGCCGATCCACCGGACCAGGTCCTTCACGTAGAGGATGCCCAGCACGTGGTCCAGGCTCTCCTCGAACACGGGGATGCGGCTGTGCCCCTCCTCGTGGATGAAGCTGCGGATCACCGCCAGGTCGTCGGTGTACTCCAGCCCCTCGATGGCCGTGCGCGGCGTCATGATGCTGCCCACCAGCGTGTCGCTGAACTCCACCACGTTCTCCAGCATCTGGGCACTGGTCGGGTCGATGCCGCCCTGCCGCTCGGTGTCCTCGATGCTTCGAAGCAGCTCCTCCTCGGCATCCTCGCCGTCGGCGGGCGCGCCCACCAGGCGCTTGATCGCCTCGTCCATCACGTTGGCCACGGCGGTGAAGGGCCGCATGAGCAGGTCGACCAGCCAGAGCACCGGCAACGTGGAGGCGATCAGGCCGGCCGACGCGTATCGGGCCATGGCCGCGCTGACCACGCTGGTGAAGAACCACAGCAGCACCGCAGCCACCGCGAAGGCCGCGAGCACCGGGCCCCAGCGCACGTCGCCGCCGAGGCCGATGAACTCCACGAGCACCAGCGCGAAGAAGCCGATGCGGCCCATGGTGCGCAGGAACGCCACGGCATGGTCCACCGACTGCTTGCGGTCGAAGATCCACGACCGGGACTCCAGGTGTCCTCCGGCGCGGAGCTTGCGCTCGAGCGCCGAGTCGCTCACATGAATCAGGGCCAGATCGATGGCCGAGAGCAGCGTGGTCACCGCCAGCACCACCGCCGCCGCAAGCGTGAGCAGCGTCACGGTCATGCGGCGTCCCCCCGCGGGCGGAAGGTCGGCTCCAGCCCGATCGCTGCCAGCAGCCGATCCTCCTCGGCGTGCATGCGGGCGAAATCCTCGGGCGTGCGGTCATCCATGCCGGCCGCGTGCAGCATGCCGTGAAGGGCGTAGAGCAGCAGTTCACGTTCGAGCGGATGCCCCAACTCCGCCGCACGCCGCCTGGCCTCGTCCACGCACACCGCCACATCGGCCTCGTGGCCATCGACAAAGGTGAGCACGTCGGTGGTGGCAGGATCGTGCATGTGTCGTTCGTGCATGGCGCACATCTGGGCATCCTGCACCAGCCTCACGGTGAGTCGCCGCAGGCCTGGGGCCGCCATCGGCAGCAGGCGGGTCATGGACCGGCCAAGCCAGTCGGCCTGGTCGGGGTCGATCAGGCCGGCGTGCTGCAGTTCCGCAGCCCGAGTCGCTTCCCACACATGGGCGGGATCCTTCATCCGGCAGGAGGATAGCCGCTCGCGCCGACCTCCTACCGCCCCGCCGTCACGTACACCGGCACGAACTTCGGCTTGACGCGCGCCTCGAACTCGCCGCGGAACTTGTTCACGATGGTGCGCACCGCCCAGTTGTTGCCGTCGGCCAGGCCGCAGATGGTGGTGCCGGGCGTCAATCCCATGCTTCCGGCCACCTCGAGCAGCAGATCCAGGTCGGCGCTCGTGCCATCGCCGCGCTCGATGCGCATCAGGCTCTTGAGCATCCAGCCGCTGCCCTCGCGGCACGGCGTGCACTGGCCGCAGCTCTCGTTCTTGAAGAAGCGGGCGATGTTGCGCGCCACGGCCACCATGTCGGTGTCCTCGTCGAACACCGTGGGGCACGCGGTGCCAAGGCCCAGTACCCCGTGGTCACGGCCGATGTCGAAGTCCATCGGCGCGTCGAACTGGTCGGTGCCCAGCACACCCATGCTCACGCCGCCGGCGATGGCGCCCTTGAACTTCCGGCCGTGACGCATGCCGCCGCAGTAGTCGTTCACCAGCGTGCTCAGCTTCACGCCCAACGGCGCCTCGTACACGCCGGGGCGGTTCACGTGCCCGCTCACGCCCATCAGCTTGGGTCCGAAGCTCGGCATGCCACCCGGGAATCGGCTCTGCACGCCGATTCCCTTCCACCATTCGACGCCGCGATCGACCACGTGCAGGGCGGCCGCGAGCGTCTCCACGTTGTTCACGATGGTCGGTCGACCGAACAGGCCCTTCACCGCGGGGAACGGCGGCTTGATCCGCGGCCATCCACGCTTGCCCTCGATCGCCTCGAGCAGGCCGGTCTCCTCGCCGCAGATGTACGCGCCCGCACCGCGGTGCAGGTGACACTCCACGGCGAACTTCACCTTGCCCTTGAGCAGCCCCTGCTTGCCGAAGATGCCGCCGGCATAGGCCTCCTCGATGGCCTTCTGGAACACCTTGGCCTGATGGTGGTACTCGCCACGGATGAAGAAGTACGCCGTGTCCAGCTGACACGCCCAGCACGCGATGGCGATGCCCTCAAGCACCTGATGCGGATCGAAGTCCACCAGCAGCCGGTCCTTGAAGGTGCCGGGCTCGGCCTCGTCGCAGTTGATCGCCAGGTAGCGGCGGCCGCCGTCGATCGGGGCCAGAAAGCTCCACTTCAGTCCCGCCGGGAAGCCCGCGCCACCTCGGCCTCGCACCACCGCGTCCTTCACCATGCCCATCACCGCCTGCGGTTCCATGGACAGCGCCTTCTCGAGGGCCTTGTAGCCGCCGGTCTTCACGTAGTCGTCGAAGCCGATCGTGCGTCGCTGGCTCGCGTCGCCGAAGAGGCCACCGGGAATGCGCTGGGTCAGGACGGGTTCGGAGAGCTTCATGGGAATCCGTTCAGTGGGTCTGCGGGGGTGGCTGCACCACCACCTCGTCGATCGTGGTCCGTCGCAGGGTCATGCCCCCCTGCTCCAGGGTCTCGGTCCGGCGGTCCACCTCGACCGCCTTCGGTGTCACCGGCGTGCGGATGGCGCTCCAGACGATGCCCACCGCCTGCCCGACGCAGCGGGCGATGCTGGGCCGGTCGCTGGAGGCGGCCTGGCTCATGCGTGCGGGGCCTTGGCAGCCTTCGCCTCGTCGATGAGCCGATCCACCTTCTCGATGGTCAGGTTCTCGTGAAGCGTCTCGTTGAAGAGCGCCACCGGCGCGGTGTCGCAACTGCCCAGGCACTCCAGCGTGAGCAGCGTGAACCTGCCGTCGTCCGACGTCTCGTGCGGCTCCAGATCCAGACGCCGCCGCACATGGTCGAGCAGCTTCTGGTGACCGCACACCTCGCAGGCGATGCTCTGGCAGATGCCGATCACGCACTGGCCCACCTTCTCGGTGGTGAACTCCTCGTAGAAGGTCACCGTGTCCAGCACGTCCGCGGGCGTGATGCCCAGAAACTGGGCCACCTCGATCATGGCCTGGTACGGGATCTGCCGGTGGGCGTGCTGGATCTCGTGCAGGATGGGCATGAGCGCCCCGTGTCTGGTGGCGTACTTCGGAAGGATCTCCTCCGACCACTTCCGCTTCAGGACATCGGTCAGGTAGGGCTCGGCACGGCGCTCGATGCGCTGCGTGGCGGAGGGCTTTGCGGTCCAGGCCATGGGTCCGATCTCTCCTCTAGCGGTCCAGCTCGGCCGCGATCACGTTGATGCTGCCGATCACGGCCACCACGTCGGCCAGCTGGTGCCCCTCGATCAGCTTGGGGAAGCACTGGTAGTTCACGAAGCACGGCGGACGGCATCGCACGCGCCACGGGTACTTGCCGCCGGCGCCGACCAGGAAGAAGCCGAGCTCGCCGTTGGGGCTCTCGATGGCGGTGTAGGTCTCGCCCACCGGCACGTCCCAGCCGCGGTTGTGCATGACCAGCTCGAACAGCTGGATCGTGCCCTCGATGCTGCCGTACACGTCGCCCTTGTCCGGGATGACCGCCTTGGAGTCGGCACCCACGTTCATGGGCCCTCCCGGGATGCGGTCGATCAGCTGGTCGATGATCCGGGCACTCTGCTTGATCTCCTCCACGCGGACCAGGTATCGCTCGAAGCAGTCGCCCTTGCTGCCCAGCGCCACGCTGAACTTCACGGGATCGGCGCCCTGGCCGTCCCAGTTGCCCGCATAGCACAGGTACGGCTCATCCTTGCGAAGGTCGCGACGCACGCCGCTGGCACGCGCCATCGGGCCGGTCAGGCTCCATGCGATGGCGTCCTCGCGGCTGATCACGCCCACGCCCTCGAGACGGTCGCGGAAGATGCGGTTGCGGTTCAGCAGGCCCTCGAGGTCGCCGATCGCCTTGGGCAGGCGCACATCGATGAACTGGCGCACCATGCGCACGAACACCTCCTGGTCGGGAATGTCGCGCCAGGCGCCGCCCACGCGGGTCCAGTCCGGATGAAACCGCTGCCCACTGATGAACTCCACGATGTCGTAGATGAATTCGCGCTCGTTGAAGCCATACAGAAAGCCCGTGAACGCTCCAAGGTCCAGTCCCGCCGCGCCCACGCACAACAGGTGGTTCTGGATGCGGCCCAGCTCGGCCATGATCGTGCGCACGACCTTGCAGCGGGGCGTCACGTCGATGCCGAAGAGCGTCTCCACCGCGTGGTGCCAGGCGATGTCGTTCACGATCGGGCTCACGTAGTCCATGCGGCTGGCGGTGCACACCCACTGGTTCCAGTCGTGGTGCTCGCCAAGCTTCTCGAAGCCCGAGTGCAGATATCCGATGTGCGGCGTGGCCCGAGCCACCCGCTCGCCGTCCAGCTCCAGCACGATGCGCAGCGTGGTGTGCGTGGCCGGATGCTGCGGACCGAAGTTCAGCACCCAGCGGTCGGGCGCCTGCACATGGTCCTTGAGGTAGTCCGTGTTCTCCACGTCGAGACCGATGGTCTCGTCGGGGCTCAGGGAATAGGGCATGGGTCGAGTATAGACCGGGCTTGGGGGCAGGTCGCCCCTTCCACAAAGGGCGAAACGGTCAGCTCGGACTCACGCCCGGAACAGGGCACCCATCCTCTTGCCGATGATCGCGCTGGCACCGAGCAGGGTCACCGCCAGCAGCGCCATGGCCCAAACGCCCATGGCGCTGGCCACCAGTTCACCATCGCCCAGGCGGTCGTAGAGCGTGTAGATGGCCTTGGTGATCGGGTAGTCGCGCTCGCGCTGCGCCAGCAGCAGGCTGTCGCTCACCTCGAGCATGCTGAAGCTGAATGCCAGCAGTGCCCCGGCGACCACATTGGCCGCCACCAGCGGCAGCACGATGCGCCGCATGGTCCGCCATCGGCCGGCTCCCACGTTGTGGGCCGCCTCCTCCAGACTCACGCTGGTCTGCTGCATGCCGGCCACCGCGCTGCGAGCCACGTACGGCATGCGGCGCACGGCATAGGCCGTGGCCAGAAGCGGGAAGGGATTGGGATCCGCGCCCAGGATGTCCGCCACCGGCTTCAGCGGCGCATCGGCCAGCCACGCCAGGGTGCTCGCGGGCAGCACCGCCCCCAGCATGGCCGCCAGCCCCTCGGGCATGCGGCCGCCGAAGGGCCACTCCAGGCTCATGGCCACGAATCCGAACGCCATCACCAGGCCCGGCACGGCCAAGGGCAGCATCATCAGGGCGTCCACCGCACCGCGGCCTCGAATGGTGCCGCGCACCACCAGCCGCGCAGCCATCAGGCCCACCACGGTCGCCGCTGCCGTGGCGGCCAGCGCCAGCACCAGGCTGTTGCGGATGCTGCTCACGGCCAGCGGATGGGTGAGCGCGTCACGCCATCCATCCACCGTCATCACGCTGGGCACCACCGTGCCGTACCACTGACCGGGCGGAGCCAGGCTGGCCAGGATGGTTCCAAGGTGCGGAATGCCCGCGATGCACGCCATGCCCCCCACCAGCACCCAGCATCCCACCATGCCCCAGCCCCGCATCACGCGTTCCTGCCTTCGCACGCTGGCCTTGGCCTGCATGGCGTGGGCCTTGCCGCCCACCGCCGCGCGCCCCAGCGTGTACAGCAGCACGGCCACCGAGAGCATCACCGCCACCAGCGCGTAGGGTCGGCGGCTCGACTCCATGTCCTTGAGTCCCTCGAAGATCTGCACGCTGGTCACGCCGCGGTACTCGAACATGAGCGGCGTGCCGAGTTCCGTGAAGCTCCAGATGAACACGATCACGGCCCCAGCGAAGGCACCGGGGCGGATCAGCGGCAGCGTGATCCGGCGGAAACGCGTCCATGGCCCGGCTCCCAGGTTCTCGCCCGCCTCCTCCAGCGCCGGATCCAGATTGGCCAGGGCTGCGGTCAGGTTGAGGTACACGATCGGATACAGCGCCAGCGTCTCCAGCAGCACCACGGCCCAGAAGCCGCCCCGGCCCACGAAGTCGATCCCCTGCTCCACCAACCCCAGATGCAGCAGCAGCGCGTTCAGCGAGCCCTCGCGGCCCAGCACGTGGCGAAGGCCGATCGCCCCCACAAAGGGCGGCAGGATCAGCGGCAGCAGCAGCAGCCCGGTCAGGATCGGCTTGCCCGGGAAGCTGGCGCGGCTGCTCACCATCGCCAGCGGCATCGACACCAACAGGGTGCCCGCGGTCACGCACGCGGCGATGGCCAGCGCGTTCAGCAGGCCCTGACGGCTCACCGGGTCCCGGAACACCTCGAGCACGTGCCACGCGGTCCATCCGGCCCCGTCGTTGGTCTGGAAGGCGCCCCGAAGCGTCAACCACAGCGGCCACAGCAGGCATGTGCCCAGCATGGCGATGAGCAACGAGAGCTGCAGGCGTTCGCGGCCTCGAGCGTGCACGCGGCGAGTGTACGGAACGGCTGCTTCATCCGAAGTTCACCAGCAGCACCGAGATGTCGCCCGCGTCCACCATGCCGCTGCCGTCCAGGTCTCCTGCCGGATCCGCGGTGCCAAAGAGCGTGAGCAGCACGCTGATGTCCCCGGCGTCCACCGCGCCGTTGCCGTCCAGGTCTCCGGGCCTGGGCGCCAGCCGCTCGATGCGCATCCACCAGACACCGCCGAAGTGACCGGGCACCACCGGCTCCTCGCCCTCCGGGGCCGGACATGGCTGGCCGTGACGCAGGGTCTGCAGAGGCGTGCCCATCGCCACGCTCAACCGGTGCGTGCCCGCCGGCAGCTCCCGCTCGATCACCGCCATGCCCCCGGGAAGGGCGAACGCCTCCTCCCGCGTGCGCAGCGGGCCCATGCACGGGCCGTCCGCGAGCACCAGATGCATGGGGAAGTCCGCGGTCGCCTCGATCCTCACGCGTGCAGGCGTGGCGAGATCCAGTTGATGTGCCTCGACGTCGCGCCATCCCGAGCCCGCCACCTGTCCACGCACCACGTCCCCAAGCGTCACCATCCGATGCAGCGGCAGGGCGCGGTTGCCGCAGCCCTCCGAGCCCGGCTCGCCGCAGGCTTCCGTCTCGGCCACGGCTTCGGCCGGCGGCTCCACCTCGGGCGCTCCGGTGCCGCAGGTCATGGCAGCCAGTTCCACACAGAGCGCGTCCCACACCGCGCTGCACACCGGATCCAGTCGCCGGATCCGCTCACAGCACTCGGCGTCCTCGCACCCCGGCCCGCCGTGGGCCTCGAGACAGGGGCCCGGACTGGGGCACACCAGACCCGCGCAGTCGATCGCGGCCCACGCCACGCAGCCTTCGTCCCACCCCACGGTGCAGCACTCCGGAAGCAGCAGGCAGACGCGCTCGCAGCAGGACGTGGTGAAGCAGCCCAGCCCTCCATGCGGCTCGTCGCAGCGACCCGCACCAGGACCGCAGGGACCTGATCGCTTGGGTCGGGTCACGGGTGCCTCCAGGGACCGCGCGGCATCGGCCGGGGGCCCCGCCGCCAGCAGCTCCACGGCCATGTCGGCTGGTGTCGCCGATGGATCATGGACGGTCACGGGAGCAACCCGCCGGCTGGCGCCCACCACCGCTGCCCGCTTCACGGGCGGCTCCTGACGCAGCAGCAGGAGACGATGCTGCAGGTAGTCGCACAGAACCAGATCCCTTCGACCATCCAGGTCCCAGTCCGTCACGACCACATGGCGAAGGAACTCGCCCTCGACCAGTGGCTCGGGAGGCAGAAGCTGCAGCGCGCCAGCCTCCGAGACATTCTCCAGATACCTCAGTCCGCCACCCAGCGCTGCCGAGGCGAGCAGATCCGGATCGCCGTCGCCGTCCATGTCCGCATCGGCCGCGAGCCATCCCCGCCCCAGCGGCGGGCCCTCCCACACGCTCAGCGTGGTCGGCTCGCCTGCAGCGTTCGCCCCCCAGATCAGCAAGGGATTGCCCGCCAGCAACGAGATCGACTGCATGTACCACTCCGCGATCCCGTCGCCATCGAGGTCAGCTCGGCCGGCGAAAATCACGCCGGGCATGCCTCCGCCAACGTCTGGAACCCCCCAGGATCGCTCTTCGCCGGGTGCCGATGGCGTGCCGGCGCGCAGGTTCAATCGGCTGCCTCCGATGGCAAGATCCGCCAGGTCGGGCATGCCGTCGGCGTCCAGGTCCTCTGCCATCAGCCAGCTCGACAGCGGCAGTCCCACGCTCCAGCGGTTGATGCCGCGCGGCGGATCCACCCGGAACCGCATGGCGCCCTCGTTCCAGATCACGCCGAGCGACCCACTTCCGGAGACGGCCGCCGCCATGTCCAGATCACCATCGCCGTCCAGATCCGCAAGTCGAACGCAACGACACTCCCGCCCCAGCGGCAGCGAACGCGGCGGTTCGAAGGTGCCATCACCGCGTCCCCTCAGGATCACCACGCCTCCGCGCGTGTTGCGCCAGGCCAGCACGGCATCCAGCACACCATCGCCATCCAGGTCTCCCGTCTCCGCCCAGTCGGTCTGTCCGCCCGTGTCGACCGGCTCAGGCTCCCCGAATCCCGACCCGGTGCCTCGGAGCACGTAGGCCAGGCCTTCCACGTTGCGACCGGGCACCAGCAAATCCTCCAGACCGTCGCCATCCAGATCCGCCAACGCGGGCTGCGTGGGAAAGTGAGCCGTGGGAAACGCGATGGCTCGAGGCTCGGCCAGACGGGGTGGTGCGCCGCCCGCCGATGTGGCGATCGCCACCAGCATCCAACCGCATGTCCGGGTTCCACGCAAGAAGGTCTCAGCCGAAGTTGAGCAGCAGCACCGAGATGTCCCCCGCGTCCACGGTGCCGTTGCGATCCAGATCACCAGCCGGATTGCCGCTGCCGAACATCACCAGCAGCACGCCGATGTCACCCGCGTCCACCGCGCCGTTGCCGTCCAGATCGCCAAGCAGTCCAAAGGCGGCAGGATCGACCATCCACGAGGCATAGGTCGTGAACGCGCTGCCGCTGCCCACGCGCGACAACTCCACCACGTACTCGCCCGGCTGCAGGTCGATCAGGTGCAGCGTCTCCACGTTGTCCACCGTCGAGGCACTCTGCACGTTGCCGCTGGCGAACAGATCCAGGCCCGCATCGCCCTCCATGGGCACCAGCGTGCCGGCGTTGTCCAGCGCCCGGAACATCCGAAGGTTCATGTCCACGAAGGTGTACGTGCCGAAGTTGCTCGCCACCGTGCGCGGCCAGACCACGGTGAAGTCGAATGCGGGCGTGACCTGATTTACGCTGAATCGCCAATAGGCCTTCTGAGCGCTGGTGATGGCGGCGGTTCCCCATCCCTCCCCTGCCGCCCGCGAGGCGGCCGAAGCGGTGGACACGCCGTCCTGGCGGTCTGCGGTCAGGATCCGATGCGCCCGGTCCACGTTCAGCGAGCCGGCTCCGCGCACCGCATCGATGGGCTTGGTGGCCACGCCACGACCGGATCCAGCCTGCGGGGCGTTGTTCGCCCACGAGGGGTCGCGGTCGGCCCCTCCGAGCAGACACGCCTTGACCAGCTGAACCTTCTGCAAGTTGCTCAGCGAACTCAGCGACGAGCCCTGGATGGTCTCGAACAGCAGCGCGGCGGCGGCACCCACCACGGGCGTCGAGAAACTGGTGAAGGCGCCGGGCGCCGTCAGGTCGGGCTTCATGCGTCCCGGCGTGTCGCTGGCCGACGAGGTATCGCCGGCGGAGTGCTGCAGGTCGTTGCGTCCCACGCTCACGCCATTGAAGGTGTCCCCCATCATGGGCTGGCGCCCGCTGCCGGCACCGTTGTTCTCGCCGCACACCGGAAGGATGCCGTCCCGGCTGGCCTGGAAGTCGAGTCTGCGAACCGCCTCGCGGTCGAAGGCCGCGTTGCCGGCCCCGAACGATCCGATCCACGAGTGGTTCATCACACGAACCGCGGTGCTGGGGGCAACGCTGGGAGCCGCAGATCCGCCACCCACCTTCAGGGTGCCCGTGATCCAGCTGTTCACGTTGTACGCCCAGATGTTCACGATGCCGGGCGCCATCGAGGTGCCCGAACCGTACAGGGCCTGACCCACCGTGGTGGCATGGGCACTGTTGCCGGCCGCAGGATCCATGCGCGTGATCGTCTTGCCCGCAAAGGCCGCATCCGCCGGATTGGGGGCGTAGGCCCCGCTGCTCTCGGTCGCCTCCACCTGCATCACCGCGATGCCCGTACCGGTCGGCGTGGCGGACCCCAGGCGGGCGCGGAGCGCCGAAATGCCGCCATCGGCGTCGGCCAGAACCTCGGCCGTGCAGAGCAGCAGTGTCAAGGATGCAGCGGTGGCTCGCATGCTTCTTCTTCCGAGGCCCTCAGGAACGGATACGCGGGCGGACAACGGAATGTGGCATGGCATGGCGGGCTGGCAAGCGGAATCCGGTCCGGGAACCGTGAATTTCGCGT
>JBJOGW010000070.1:0-22471 GCA_046048055.1 Planctomycetota bacterium | reverse complement strand
CAGGCGACGAGTGCGTTCCAGGTGCCGGTCAAGGCCGGCGAGAAGGAGCGGGTGGTCACCTTCATCGACACGCCCGGCCACGAGGCGTTCACGCAGATGCGCGCCCGCGGCGCCCGCGTGACCGACATCGCGGTGCTGGTGGTCGCGGCCGACGACGGCGTCATGCCGCAGACGGTCGAGAGCATCAACCACGCGAAGGCGGCCGGCGTGCCGATCGTCGTCGCGCTGAACAAGATCGACAAGCCCGAGGCGACCGAGAGCAACATTCAGCGGATCTTCGGCCAGCTCGCCGAGCACGGCCTGAACCCGGTCGAGTGGGGCGGCGAGACGGAGGTCCTCAAGGTCAGCGCCACCAAGGGCACGGGCATCCAGGAGCTCCTGGAGATGCTCGACTACATCGCCGACCTGCGCGACCTCAAGGCCGACGCGAAGGGCCTCGCGCAGGGCACCTGCCTCGAGGCGCAGATGGAGGAGGGCCGCGGCACCGTCGCGCGGATCATCGTCCAGGAAGGCCAGCTCAAGAAGGGCGACTTCATCGTCGTCGGCCGCGCCGTCGGCCGCGTCCGCGACATCGTCAACGACCGCGGGCAGCGCATCGAGACCGCGGGACCGTCCACGCCGGTGGCGATCTCCGGACCGGACGTGCTGCCTGACGCGGGCGACAAGTTCTACTGCGTCAAGAGCCTGAAGGAGGCCGAGGAGGCCGCGCTCGAGCGCCGCCGGATCGAGCGCGAGCGAGAGCTCGCCGCGCCGAAGATCACCCTCGACAACATCTTCGAGCACATGGGCAAGGGCGGCATCAAGGAGCTCCCGCTCGTCGTCAAGGGCGACGTGCAGGGCTCGGTGGAGACGCTCAAGGTCGTGCTCGGCAAGATCCGCACCGACGAGGTCGCGGTCAGCGTCAAGCACTGCGCGGTGGGCGGCATCAACGAGAGCGACGTGGCGCTGGCCAGCGCCACCGGCGCCATCATCGTGGGCTTCAACGTGACCAGCAGCGGCAAGGCCCGCACCATGGCCGAGCAGAAGGGTGTCGAGATCCGTCTCTACGAGGTGATCTACGACCTGGTCGAGGACGTGACCAAGGCGGCCTCGGGCCTGCTGGCCCCCGAGATCAAGCTCGAGGTGCTGGGCCACGCCGAGGTGCGCCAGGTGTTCAAGATCAGCAAGGTGGGCATGATCGCGGGCTGCTACGTCACCGACGGCGTGATCGAGCGCAACGCCCAGATCCGCGTGACCCGGGGTGGCATCGTGGTCGAGAAGGACCGCCGCCTCGAGCAGCTCAAGCGCTTCAAGGACGACGCCAAGGAGGTCCGTGCCGGCAACGAGTGCGGCATGAAGATCGTGGGCTACGACGACATCAAGGAAGGCGACGTGCTCGAGTGCTACCGCACCACCACGGTCAGCCGTTCCATGCCCGAGAAGCGATGAGGCCCCACGACCACGATCGCGCACGGGACCATGGTGCCGACCGCGCCGCCAGCGCGTTGCGCCGTGCCCTGCAGCTCACGTTGAGCGAGGGCCTGAGCGATCCCCGCATGGACGATGCGGTGCTCACGGTCACCGGCGCCGGACTCTCGCCCGATGGCCAGGCGCTTCGGGTGGGCGTGTCGGTGCTGCCGGCGGATGCCGGGCCGCGCGTGCTCGGGGCACTGCGGCACGCGGCCGGCCACCTGAAGGCGGGCATGGCCCGCCACGTGGAGATCCGCCGCATGCCGCGCCTGGAATTCGAGCTGGATGACTCGATCAAGCGCCAGGCCGCCCTGGAGGCCGGCCTGGCCGGTGACCGCACCCCCGAAGGAACATCATGACCGCACCCGCCATGAAGAGCGACCTCGCGATCGGAAAGTTCAACCAGCTGCTCAAGTCCCATGCCGCGGATCCCCCGCGGGTGCCCGAGGACCTGGTGGATCTGCTGGTCGAGAGCTTCATGATGGCCGATGCCACCGACGAGCAGGGCGGGCACGCCTTCACCAAGATCCGCAAGGGCGTGGTGGACATGAATGACCTGCGGGTGATGCTGGTCAAGGAGCAGGTCTCCGTGATCGGCGTGCGCTACCCACTGGCGTGGGACCGCTGCGTGCTGATGCGGCGCACGCTGATGGACGTCTACAAGCGCGAGCACAAGATGAGCCTGGAGCGCCTCCGTGGCGTGACCAAGCGCGAGGCCAAGGCCTATGTCGAGGGTCTCGCGGGCATCACGCCCTTCGTGGCGGCACGCACCCTGCTGCTCGGGCTGAACATCCACGCCGTGCCCGTGGATCAGGCCACGGTGGACGTGCTCGAGGAGGCCGAGGTGCTGCACGAGGCCGGGGAACCGGTGGAAGTGGCCGCCGTGCTCACGCGGCACGTCCGCGCCGAGGACGCGCCTGCCGCGCACGCGGCCATCCGCAAGGCCACGGATCGGTTCCTGGCCAGCGGCCGCGTGCCGCGACTGGGCAAGAAGAAGCCTCGATGAGCCCGCGGTCGGCGGCGGCAGGGCTTGCACTGGTCATGCGATCGTGGCTGGCCGGTCTGGTCTTGCTGGCCGGTTGCGCGGGCGTGAAGACCACCGAGGACCTTCGCCGTCAGGCGGCCGCGGAACCGGTGCGCCCACCGGCCCAGATGCCGACGCGACCGGCATGGATGAGCGAGCCTCGGTCGCAGTCCCCCGACCTGGCGGGGCAATCGCTTGATGCGGTCCGTCAGGCGATCGCTCCGCTGCGAAACGAGCCGGAAACCTGGTCCACGACCGTGTCGCCGGAGGTGGAGCAGGCGTTGGCCCTGGTCCGGCAGGGCGATGCGGATCAGGCGGTGCAGGTGCTGCTGGCCCGTGTGCGGGTGAGTCCCCAGGACGTGGAGGCGTGGCGCAACCTGGCGAGGCTGTTCGACCAGGGCGGACGCCCGGATCTGGGCAGCGAGGCCTGGGGCCGCGTGCTGTCGATCCGTGCGCTCGATCCCGAGGCCCTGGCGGCGGGTGGCATCGCCGCCGCCGCCGCGCGCAAGCCGCTGCTGGCCGCGGAGCGACTGCTGCTGCTGGAGCAGCTGCAGCGGGTGGGTGAGGCGCCACAGGCCGACGGAGGACGCTCGCTGGCGCTCTCGGTGGCGCTCGGGCTCTCGCTGCGTGAACTCGGCTACCACCGTGCTTCCCTCGAGTGCCTGCAGTCGGCGGCGGCGGGCACGGAGTCGCTCGGTGCCCCGTCGGATGTGGCGCTGCGTGAGCAGGCAGCGGATCTGTGGCGACTGGCTGGCGAGGGTGCCATGTCCTCGGGTGATCCCGCCACGGCCGCCCAGACCCTCGAGCGCTCGCTGGCGCTCAGCGACGCCGCGGACCCGGTGGCGCTGCCCCGGCTGGTCTGGACCATGCTGGCGGCCGGACGGCCCTGGTCGGCGCTGCGTTGCACGGCGGAGGCGGCCGCGGATCCGGAGGCTCCGGGACATGCCGGGGTTCCCGAATCGCTCGCCATGTTGCGCGCGGCGGCGGTGCCGATCCCGGACCTTGATGACCTCGCATGGCCCCAGGCGGAGAAGGACCGACTTGCGATCGAGGTTCAGCAGCAGGGGCCGACCGCCGGCATCGGAAGGGCCGTGGATCGGGTGGATTCCGACCCGTGGTCGGCTCGGTGGGTGGCCGAGCGGTTGCGTGGGCTGCCCGTGCCCCCGGCGCAGGTCCGCGCGATCCTGCAGTCTCGCCACGCGTCCGAGGCCGCGCGGCTCATCCTGGCCCACTACGAGCAGCAGGGCGGTGATGCCGAAGCCGCCTGGTCCGCCGCGACCGAGGCCGCGGGTTCCGCGCGATTCGCCGTGCCGCTGCTGGAAGCGGCGGCTCGCGCTGCGGCGGACATGGAGGATGGATCCCGGCTGGAGCGGATCTCCGCCGACGCGGTTTCCGATGCCAGCCTGCTGGCCACCGTGGCACAGGCGTGGGCGGCACTGGGCCAGGCGGATCGCGCCGAGTCGGTGGCGGAGCAGGCCATCATGCTCGACAAGGCCAACGCCCACGCATGGTTGGCGCGGGCCCGAGCGGACTTGGCCCGGGCCTCGATCGATCCGGATCCGGACTCGTGGCGACAGCAGGCGCGGATCTCCGCGGAGCGGGCGTGGGAAGCCGATCCGCGGAGCCAGGAAACCTGCCGTCGGCTGCTTCAGCTCACGCCGGACGAGGTGACGAGTCGCGAGGAGGTTCGTGAACTTCTGGCCACCGATCCGTCCAACGCCACGGCCCGGCGTGAATGGGAGCGATGGCGAGCCCTCTCTCGTGCACGACAGGGCCAGGGGGAGCCGGTGCTGGAGACGCTGCGCATGCTTCTCCTGGAGGACCCGTGCGATGGCGAGGCCGCGGCCGCGCTGGTGGCCGCATCCGCTGCGGCAAGCCGACTGCCCGAGACCGAGGCCTGGCTGGAGTCGCTCCAGGCGCGCCGTCCCGGGTGCATGGGACTTCTTGAGGCCTTGGTGAGCGCCAAGGCGCGTCAGGGTCGGCTGGTCGAAGGCGTGGAGACGCTGCGGCAGGCCAGTCAGGCGGATCCCTCGAGTCGTGCCCGGCGTCGGGCATGGGCTCGGGGTCTGGGCACGGCGGGTCGCAACGCCGAGGCCTGGAGCGTGATGGCCACGGAGTCCGATGCCGGTCCGCGCGCCGCGCTCGAGCAGGTGGAGGCGGCGTTGCGCGCGGCGAGGGCCTCGGAGGCCATGGAGCGGCTGCAGCGGCTGATTGAGGCTGCCCATCTCACGCCCGCCCAGCGTCTGACCATGCTGGCGCTGGCGTGGCGCCTGCCCAAGTCGCTCGACGGTCGTCGCGAGCTGCTGGCACAGGTCGGAAGGCAGGTCATGGACGTGCCGCAGGCGGGGCCATCCGCGCTGGCGGCGGCCATGCTGGAGGGCACCGATGCGGAGGCCGCGGCCCTGGCCTCGTCGCGCGCGCAGGCCTGGCCGCCCGCGACCACCCTGATGGCGGCGCAGTCGCTGCTGGACGAGGCATGCCCCGACCGTGCCGTGCTGCTGATCCGCGGCGCCCAGGCCGAGGACGCCTCGCCAGAGGACCGCCGCGCGCTGCATCGGGCGGAACTGGCCATCCTGGCCCAGCTTGCCCGTTCCGACGAGGCGATGGAGTCGCTTCGCCAGGCGCGCATCGACCTTCCCGGCCCGGTGCTGGCCGAGGGCGATCCGGGCGGGGTGTCCGTGGCCCGCGAGATCGCGGCGCTGGCCGACATCTTCCTGCTGGCGGGCCATGATGCACAGGCCGAGGCGCTCTTCATGCGCGCGGTCGAGGATGGCGACGCCGACGCCGGCACGCTCAACAACCTGGCGTGGCTGCGCATCGTGCGGGGCGAACTCGATGCTCGCACTGGGGAACTGGTGCAGGCGGCGTTGGCTGCCGATCCAGTCAACCCCAGCACGCTGGACACGGCGGGCTGGTGGCATCACCTTCGGCCGGACACGGATCCGGACGGGTCCCGAAGCATCGAGCTGCTGCAGAAGGCGACCGCCGTGGACGACCCGAGCCTGGAGGCCATGGACCACCTGGGCGATGCGCTCTGGATCGCCGGGCGCCACGAGGACGCCGCGCGAACGTGGCGGCTGGTGGTCGAGGCCGGCGGCGGCCGCGGCACGCGGGAACGCATGCTCGAGGCGTTCGATCGCATGCAGCAGCGGCGTTGGGGACTTCGCGCATGGGACGCATCTTCCTTCTACGATGCCCGGGACGGATCCGCGGTGGGGCGGGCGCAGGCCAAGTTGAAGGCCCTCGCCGAAGGCCAGCCGCCCTCCGTGGTGCCTCGACCTCAGCCCCTTTCGAACCAGTCCTCACCGCCTCCCTCGCCCTGATCATGGCCGGCCACAGTGCATGGAAGAACATCAAGCACCGCAAGGCCGCGGTGGACGCCAAGCGGGGCCGCATCTGGAGCAAGCTCAGCCGCGCCATCATCGTGGCCGCCCGCAGCGGCGGGGGAGACCCCAAGTTCAACGCCTCGCTTCGGCTGGCCGTGATGGATGCCAAGGCGGCCAACATGCCGCGCGACACCATCGAGAAGGCCGTCAAGAAGGGTTCCGGCGAGACCGACGGCGAGCGCTTCGAGAGCGTGCGCTACGAGGGCTACGGGCCCGGCGGCGCGGCCCTGGTGGTCGAGGGCCTCACCACCAACGTCAACCGCACGGCCCCCGAGATCCGCGCGATCTTCGACAAGCATGAGGGCAAGCTGGGGGTGCCGGGCAGCGTGGCCTTCATGTTTGCGCAGAAGGGCGTGCTGCTGGTGTCCGCCGATGTGGTCGACGAGGACCGGCTGATGGAGCTGGCCATCGACGCCGGCGCCGAGGACGTGATGCGCATGGACGAGGGCTTCCAGGTGCTGACCGAGCCTGCCCAGTTTGGAGCCGTGCGCGAGGCGCTTGAGCACGCGGGCATCGCCACCGAGAGCGCCGAACTGGCGTTCGTGCCGCTGGCACCCACCCACATCGACGACGAGGCGCAGCAGCGCCTGGAGAAACTGGTCGACGCCCTCGAGGAGCACGACGACGTGCAGAAGGTGCACACCAATGCCGCATAGCCGCGACCTGCCCGCCCCGATCCGGCTGTTGCTGGCCATGTGGCCGCTGCTGCTCGCCGCCTGCGGTGCGGCGGAGCGCGAGTTTCCGGGTTACACCCGTGACCAGGTGTGGAAGGCCATGGTCGAGACCGCCGAGGATCCGCGCTATCCGGACTGGATCGTGGTGGACAACCAGGTGTGGCGCGACGACACCACCGGCACGGTGCAGATCCGCCGCGATCTTCGTCGCGACCTGGTGATCGTGGGGCAGAAGCCCCGACGCGAGGCGCACGAATGGCACTTCACGGCCACCGTGGCCTCCACGGAGCCGCCGCTGCTCACCTTCACCACCAGCACGCCGTGCGTGCCGGCGCATTTCTGGCTTCAGGGCGATCAGTTCATGCACGAGGTGGAGCGTCGCCTGCAGGGCAAGCCTCTGCCGGCGGCCAAGCAGGTCACGCCGATGGGATTCCTGGCCACCGAGCCGCAGCCTCGCGGCGAGCCCGTGGCAGGTGCCGAGGACATGCCCGTGGATGGGCCCATGCCCTCGCTGCCGATCATCCCGGACCCGCTCGCTCCGCGGCCTGCGCCGGCTCCCGCATCGGAGCCGCAGCCCGCGCCTCCGCCGCAGGGCCCCTCCGGCGATGGTGGAAGCCGCAGGTAGACTTTCGCCCTTCACGCCATTTTTCACAAGGAGAAAGCCGCATGGCCAGCCGCATCACCATGACCCAGCAGGGGCTCCAGGTCCCCGACGAGCCCATCATCCCCTTCATCGAGGGTGACGGCACCGGGCCGGACATCTGGAAGGCCAGCGTCCGCGTGCTCGATGGCGCGGTGGAGAAGGCCTACGGTGGCAAGCGCCGCATCCACTGGCACGAGGTGCTCGCCGGCGAGAAGGCCTTCAACAAGACCGGCAACTGGCTGCCCGAGGAGACCCTGCAGGCGTTCCGTGACATGCTCGTGGGCATCAAGGGCCCGCTGACCACGCCCGTGGGTGGCGGCATCCGCTCGCTCAACGTGGCGCTTCGGCAGATCCTCGATCTCTACGTCTGCCTGCGTCCGGTGCGATGGTTCAACGGCGTGCCCAGCCCGGTGAAGAGGCCCGGTGACTGCAACATGGTGATCTTCCGCGAGAACTGCGAGGACATCTACGCCGGCATCGAGTTCAAGGAGGGCTCGCCCGAGGCCACGAAGTTCATGGACCTGCTCAAGGAAGCCTTCCCCAAGGAGTTCGCCAAGATCCGCTTTCCGGGAACCAGCGGCATCGGCCTGAAGCCCGTTTCAAGGGAAGGCAGCGAGCGGCTCATCCGCGCCGCCATCGCGTACGCGCTGCGCGAGGGTCGCCGGAGCCTGACCCTGGTGCACAAGGGCAACATCATGAAGTTCACCGAGGGCGCGTTCAAGGACTGGGGCTACGCCCTGGCCGCCCGCGAGTTCCGCAACGACACCGTGAGCGAGCGCGAGACCTGGATCCTGGGCAACAAGGAGGCCAACAAGGACCTCACCGCCGAGGCCAACGCCCGCATGATCGACCCGGGCTTCGACATGATGACGCCCGAGCAGCGCCAGAAGATCGTGTCCGAGGTGGAGACGGCCCTCAAGCTCTGGCCCACGCACGGCGAGGGCAAGTGGAAGGGCAAGCTGCTGGTGAAGGACTCGATCGCCGACATCACCCTGCAGCAGGTGCTCACCCGCGGCAAGGACTTCGACGTGATCGCCACCATGAACCTGAACGGCGACTACCTCAGCGATGCGCTTGCGGCGCAGGTGGGCGGCATCGGCATCGCGCCGGGCGCCAACATCAACTACGACACCGGCCACGCCATCTTCGAGGCCACGCACGGCACCGCGCCCAAGTACGCCAACCTGGACCAGGTGAACCCCGGCAGCGTGATCCTGAGCGGCGAGATGATGCTGCGCTACATGGGCTGGAACGAGGCGGCGGACCTGATCATCACGGGCATGGACGGGGCCATCGGCGCCAAGACCGTCACCTACGACTTCCATCGCCTCATGGAGGGCGCCAAGAAGGTGAAGTGCAGCGAGTTCGCCACCGAGATCCTGCGGCACATGGACGCGCGCGTGCCCGTGCCGGCCTGATCCCGTGGAACCGGCTGCACCGTCATCACCGCCGCCGCGGCCTCCAGCGGGGGTGTACGGGGCCGGCACGCTGCTGCTGCTCTGGATGGGCCTGCCCGCGGTGCTTGGGGTGTATCTGCTCACGCAGATCGCGCCGCTCACCGAGTGGCTTGGCCAGGACCGGCTGCAGGGCGCGGCCATCTTCGCCCTGGGCTACGCGGTCTGCTGCGGGTCGGGCGTGCTGCCCACCTACGCCCCCAGCATCGTGGGCGGGTGGATCTTCGGGCCATGGCTCGGGTTTCCGGCCTGCGTGGCGGGGTACCTCGGCGGCTCGTCGCTGGGATTCCTCATCAGCCGCCTGGCGGCGGGTCGCGGGGTGGAGCAGTGGATCGATCGCAATCCCCGATCGGCGGTGATCCGCCGGGCCCTGGTGCAGGAGCGGCCGGCCCGAACGCTGCTCATCGTGGGGTTGCTGCGGCTCTCGCCCAGCGCCCCCTTCGCCGCGACCAACCTGGTCATGGCCTCCTCGGGCGTCCCGTACCGCGTGTTCATCACGGGCACCGTGCTGGGCATGGCGCCGCGCACCTTCATCGCCACCCTGGTCAGCCATGCCGCGGCCAGCACGGGCGCCAAGGATCTGGTGGCGTTGGCCACCGAGCAGGGGTTCACGGCCGTGGCCATCGGCGCCGTCCTCCTGGTGGGGTCGCTGGCCGTGATCGCCCATGTGGCGCGGCGGGCGTTGCAGCAGGCTCTGGCCACGCACCGGATCCCGGATCGGTAGATTCCCCGTCCCCCATGGCACGCACGGCCCGCACACGTTCCCGAACCGCCCGCAAGGGATGGCGCACCGCCGCCAGCAGTGACCGGCACCAGCTCTACGAGGAGAGCGTGCAGAGTCCCGACGAGGAGTGCGTGTTCATCGACCGTGTCTTCCGGTCGCTGCGCGGCCGGACCCCGTCGCGGCTTCGGGAGGATTTCTGCGGCACGCACTACCTCAGCGGCACCTGGGTGAGCCGACGAGCCGCCAATGTCGCGGTGGGATTCGACCTGGACACCTCCGTGCTGGCGTGGGGACGTGCACGGCGGGCCGCCCAGCTCAAGCCGATGCAGCTGGCGCGCCTGGACATGCGCCGCGGTGACGTGCGCACCGCCCGCAGCGAGCCGGTGGACGTGCTGGCGGCCTTCAACTTCTCCTACTTCCTGTTCAAGACGCGATCCGACCTGGTGGGCTACTTTCGGCACGCCCGCACGCAACTGAAGCGCGACGGCGTGATGATGCTGGACTGCTACGGCGGCTACGAGAGTTTCAGCGAGCAGACCGAGGAGCGCGACCTGGACGGCTTCACCTACCAGTGGCAGACCGAGCGCTACGACCCGGTCACCGGCGACGTGCTCAATCACATCCACTTCGTGTTTCCCGACGGCAGCCGCCTTCGCAAGGCGTTCACCTACGACTGGCGGCTGTGGACCATTCCCGAGATCCGCGAGTGCCTGGCCGAGGCGGGGTTCCGGCGAACCCACGTGTACTGGGAAGGCACCGACCACGCCACGGGCGAGGGGGACGGCGTGTTCCGCAAGACCACGGTGGGCGAGGCCTGTGGGGGATGGATCGCCTACCTGGCCGCCGAGAAATGATCGGCGGACCCCCCTAGAGTCGCCCCCATGGTGCCGCCCTCGATCCTCTCGCCGGTCACCCGGCATGCGCCGCTTGCCGCAGCCATCGTGGGCGGCCTTCGTGACGTGGAGGAGATCTTCGCCAGGCAGTTGCGGAGCGACCTGCCGGCCGTGAACGAGTTGGCCAGCCACGTGGAGCGCTACCGCGGCAAGATGCTGCGGCCCACGCTGCTGTTCCTGGGCGGCATGGCGGCGGTGGGCGCCGAGGACGGCGCCCCGCTGACCAAGGGGCACCGCATTGCCGCGGCCGTGGGCGAGATGATCCACATGGCCACGCTGGTGCACGACGACGTGCTCGACGAGGCCGAGACCCGTCGCCGGGGCCGCACCGTGAACAGCCTTCGCGGAAACGAGACGGCGGTCATGCTGGGAGACTGGCTCATCTCCAACGCCTTCCACCTGTGCTCGCTGATCGGTGATCCCGCGGTGAACGTGCTCTTTGGCGAGACCACCAACACGCTCTGCGAAGGCGAGTTGCTGCAGCTGAGCCGTCGCGAGGATCCCAGCCTCGACGAGGGCACGTACATGGAGATCGTGCGACGCAAGACCGCGGCCCTGGTCGCCACCTGCTGCTCGCTGGGGGCTCGGCTCAGTGGCGCGGGCGAAGGGGTTCAGGCGGCCCTGGCGCTCTACGGCGAGCGCACCGGCTGCGCCTTCCAGATCCAGGATGACGTGCTGGATCTGGCGGGCGAGGAGAGCGTGGTGGGCAAGACGCTGGGCCGCGACCTGCAGAAGGGCAAGGCCACGCTGCCGGTCATCCTGCTGCTGCGGCAGGCCACACCCTGGGAACGCACCGAGATCCTGAGCATCATCCACAACCGCGACGGCGAGGCCTTGCTGGATCGCGTGCGCCGTGCCGGAACGCTGGAGGAGGCCAAGAGCACCGCCCAGTCGCTGGTGGAGTCCGCCAAGGCCGCGCTCGAGGTGGTGCCGGCCGGCGCGGCCCGCGACCTGCTCCGCGAACTGGCCGACGAGGTGGTTCGGCGGCAGGCCTGACCGGCGGGCTCAGGAGCCTCGCGAACCAGCCTGGCCTCCACCGCCCGTTCCACCGGAACCCTTCGTGCCCGAACCGGCTGCCGCCCCGTTGAGCGCTCGCTGGGCATCGGCAAGCTGCCGGAACGTGTCGGCGGTGAGGGACTCCGGATGCCCCTGCCACCGCACGATGCCGTCGCTGGAGACCACCGCCAGGTGCGGGATCGCCCGCGCGCCGAAGAAGTTGTAGAGCGTCCTGGCAGGATCCGACGCCAGGCTGTATGGAAACGCGCGAGGATCCATCTGCCGGTTGGTCAACCCCACGATCACCTGCGCCTCGGGCTCGTCGGTCACGCCCACCACCGTGGCAATGTCGCGATGCGCGTTGGCCAGTTCCGCAAGCCGGGGAATGCTGGCCATGCATGGCGGGCACCAGGTGGCCCAGAAGTCGATCAGCAGCAACTTGTCGGTGGGCGCGTCTGGCCGTGCCGTGATCCACTTGTCCACATGAAAGTCGGGCATCCGCTGCCCGCGTCGATCGGTCGCATTCTGCACCGGCTCCGTGAACCTGGGGAACCCCGCGGCCGGCGGCACGGGCGGCTTCCGCGTCGGCGGCCGTGGCTTGGCCTTGCGAGCCGGGTCCGGCTTCTCCTGCAGCAGCGGGGTCACCGCGTCGCGGATGGCGTCCGCGCGCAGGCCCACGTGGCGCACCGCGCCGTTCACGTCGATCACCAGGTTGAGCGGCTTGTCCGGAAGCCCCATCGCCTGCAGCCAGGCGCCGTCGGTGTCCAGGGCCAGCGGCATGGCAGGTGGGCTCTTCTCCAGATTCCTGGCCACCTTCTCGGCGTTGTCCAGCGTGTGGATGATCATCAGTCGCGCGCCGTCGGGCACCCTGCCACGCACCGACCGGATCAGCGAACGCCCGCCCTGTTCCATGGAAAAGATCTGCACCACGGTCACCGTCCCATCGGCCGGGTCCTCGGGCGTGCCGCCGAACCACCGCACGCCGGGCGTGGCCGGCGGAAGGGCGTAGCCCACCAGCCGGTCGGCGGCCGCGCGGACGTCGGCGGGCACCTTGCTGTCCAGCCAATCGGCGTCGGTGCCGTCGGCAGCCAGCAGCAGGATCGCCAGAAGCGGGGCGACAAGGCGCGCAAACCGGATGGGAGCGTGTCGTGCGAGCATGGAGTCAGGATACGGTGCCGCGCCGCCACTACCGACACACGGGCACGGCCATGTTGTCGATCAGCCGCACCTCGGGAAGGCGTGCCGCGATCAGGGCGCGGCACGGGGTCTCCAGCCCGCTCACCGGCATGAGTGTGGCCGCGTCACGCACCACGGCGTAGTCCACCGTGAAGCCGTGGTCCAGCAGCGTCTCGCGCATGAGCGTCTCCGCCGTGGACGGTTTCTGCGCGCTCATCGCCATCTGGAGCGCGCGGTACACGCCCAGGGCCACGTCGCGGTGATCCGCGGTGAGGTAGCGGTTCCGGCTGCTCATGGCCAGGCCATCGCGCTCCCGCACCGTGGGGCATCGCTCAATGCGGAGGTTGCCCCAGCGGCCACCGCTCCGCTCCACCATCTGCTCGATCACGCGGAGCTGCTGAAAGTCCTTCTCGCCGAAGCACGCGCGGGAGGGCCGGCAGAGGTCGAACAGTCTGGCCACCACCTGGCACACGCCGCCGAAGTGGCCGGTCCGAGCGGCGTCCTCGAGTCGGGGTTCGGTGGCTGCTGGGGGAAGCGGCCATGCCGCCGCCGCGAGGCGCGCGGCGTCCAGGCCATCGGGATAGATCGCCGAGGCGTCGGGCACGAACACGGCCGTGGCGCCTGCCGCCTCGGCCAGTCGCAGGTCCGCCTCCAGCGTGCGCGGGTACTTCGAGAAGTCCTCACGGGGCCCGAACTGCGTGGGATTCACGAAGATCGTCACCACCACGGGCCGGTCGCCCCCGGCGGCACGCCGCACGAGCGAGGCATGTCCGTCATGCAACGCGCCCATCGTGGGCGCCAGCACGCATCCGTGAAGGTCCGCAAGTTCACCTGCATCATCGATCCGTCGCACGCGGCAAGCCTAGCGGCCGCCGTCCGCCCGGCGACTCAGCCCGCCCCGGGTCGAGTGTCCAGATCGGGCTTGGTGGTCCACCGGGGCTTCCATCCCGGCTTCTCCACGCGCGTGCGCAGCACCACCGTGTTGTCCAGATCGAGGTCCGAGGTCCAGATCCACTTCGCGCCCTTGAAGTCGTGCTCGAAGAAGGGCGGCTTCGGGTCGATGCGCTCCTGCGTGTACTCGGTGGCCGCCGCCCACGACACATCGTCGAATCCGGGGGTGAACCAGTCCGCCGGCAGCGGCTCCTGCCGCACGCGCGGATTCGCCGTGTCCCGATCGATGGGGCCGTGGGAAAAGCACTTCGCCTTCCAGGTGCCATCGGTCACCGTGCCATCCGCGAACTTCAGGATGAATCCGCCGTCGCCGATCTGGCGGCCGTACTCGCAGCCGGTCTTCGGGTCGGCGTTGTCCTTCGCCAGCACCGCGACGGTCATCGGATACTCGGGCAGCAGGTCCACCGACACCACGTTGTGCGGCAGGAAGTCGATCGAGTCCACGGCAACCAGTTTCCCGTTCACGTACAGCATGAACCAGTTGTCGGCGTACATGTTCGCCTGCACGGTGTCATCGATCGAGGGCTTGACCACGCCGTCCTGCGGCGGCTTCCGCTTGCCACCGCCCTGCCCGCGGCGGGGTGGCGGCGGCTTGCCGCCATCGGCGGGCGGGGGGGACTGCCAGGCGGCCATCGCCAGGAACGCGCTGGCGAGCACCATCGCGGACGCCAGGGACGTGCTTCGCATCACGTGCCTCCCTTCGCCGGCAGGTCGTAGGTCGCCACCACGGTGCCGTTCGCTTCACGTTCCCGCCGCTGGCCGGCCTCGGAGGGGTCCAGTGCCGAGCGCACCAGATCGACCGTGGCCTTCTCGGGCGACACCTTCACCCGAATGTGACCCGGACTGCCAAGCACGGTTCCGGAGGCGTAGCCGTAGTGCTCGGCACTTCGCGTGCCACCGGCCACGTTGCCCGGTTGCGGAACGCATTGGTATGTGACGCCGTCCTTCTCGGCACGCACGTAGAGATGGTCATGGCCATGAAAGACGGCGCTCACGCCGTGCTGCACGAGCAAATCGTGGATGGGCATCGGCCAGCCCGGTCGTCGCTCGGCGAAGCCCGGGCTGCCGTCCGCGTTCCGACCACCCCACTCGAAGAAGGGAGCACTCTCCACGCCACCCCGTGACTCGGTGCCGCCCACGCCGCCGACCAGGTGATGGATGAGCACGAACTTGTGGCGCGCCCCGGACTTCGCCAGGGTGTCGGCAAGCCAGTCGTACTGGGTGCGGCCCAGCGTGAAGGCCCAACTCGAGTCATCCGGTGCCAACGGCCGGTCGCCTCGCTCGCCGCCGCCGGCCCCTCGCCCCCCGCCGCGCGACCGTTCCGTGGTGAAGGCGAAGGGATCCAGCACCACGATCAGCGCGTCGCCCCACTCGAAGGCGTAGTAGTTGGCCGTGCGACCATCCTTCAGGCCGGTCTGGCCGGTGAATCCGCCCCGGCCCACCGCGGGAGGCGGGAACCGCTCGGTCCGCATGCGATGGCTCCACGGCCCCATATCTGCGGGCTTCGTGCCGGCCGTGCCTTTCTCGCCATCGTGATTGCCCAGCACCATGAACAGCGGGGCGTCCGCGCAGAGGCGGCTGAAGTACCAGCGCTGGGCGTCGTACTGCGGCGCGGTGCGCTCGAAGTCGCGGCCGCGCTTGTCGGTCATGAAGGTGTCACCAAGGTCCACGTGGAAGTCCGGGCGGTCCGCGAGCGCATTGGCCAGCGTGTTCTCGTACACCCTCGGATCCATGTTGGCATCGAGGTGCGAATCAGCCTGGATGGTGAACGTGAAGGGCGTGCCCGCGGCGGGGCGCGTGCGGAAGTGGTGCGCCTCGCCGGCCGTTCCGCCGCTCCGCACGCGGTAGGTGTACGCGGTGCCCGGCTGAAGCCCGGTCAATTCGATCACGCCCACCTTGCCTGGCTCGATCTTCACGCCGGGTGTGATCGTGCGCGCACTGCCGTCCGCCTCGCCGAACTCGATCGATGCCTCCATGGGCTTCCATGCCTGAATGCTGGCGGTCACGCTTCGGTCCGTGGGACCCGTGAGCAGCACATCGAAGTCGTGCGCGGGGACGTCCGTGTGGAACGCGGTCATCTGCCGCAGAAGTCCGCCCTTGCGGCCATCGCCGTCCTGCCGCGCCTCGCCGCCCTCATCCCGCCTGCCTCGCTTCCCGCCACCCTGGCCGCGAGGCCGATCCTCGTCGGACGGGTTGTCCCGTGCCTGGTCGGCGCGCGCGTACCTCAGCTGGATGGACGCGGTGCCAAGCGTCAGGCCCTTCATCGCCGTCAGAAGTTCCGCGCGTGTGGTCTGGCCCCCGGTCGCGAGCTTCGGCGCGGACTTGAGGGCGTACAGTGTGGCGACGTACGTCTTCGTGTCAGGTCCCTGCGAGCAGGGGGGTGCGTACTCGGCGCGGCGATTCACCGTGTTGGTGCCCCATGCACCGCTGCGTTCGCCCGTCGTGAGGTGTGTCGCGGTGGCGGGAATGTCCCAGTTCACCATGTACACGTGCTCGTCGTTGCCCGGCGCCATGTGGTGGATGGTCAGTGCCAGGCTCCTGGTGCCCGTGGGCAGGTCCTTCCACTCGAAGGGGGGTGACAGGCTGTCGCCATCACAGGTGTACTTCGCGTCGAGCATGCCGTTGGCACCGACGCCCGGACAGCTGAACGGGAAATCGGACTTCGGAGCCTCCGCGGCGGCATCCTCGGATGGGGGCGGTGGTCGATCATCGCCTCCCGAGCGCTGGCTGCGGCCAGGTCGTTCACCCTGTCCGTCGCCGCGGCCCCCGTTGCCGCCACCACGAGGTGTCCGACGATCCTTGGTGCTGTAACGCTCCGTGGTCCTGGTGCCATCCGGCGCGATGAACTCGAAGTCCACGCCCCCCGCATCGGTCAGCCGGTAGTTGACATGGCCTTCCTTGCCGTTCACGGTGTACGTGAGCGACCACGCCCTGGGACCGGTGGCCTTGTAGCCGGTGATTCGGGCACCACGCAGCGGGCTGGTGGCCGGTCGGATCGGCCGCGCATGCGCCTGCGGCACGATCTCGTCGCCCTCGACCTTCACCTGGCCGCGCATGCCGCCGTTGATGTACGGGTACGTGGTGCTGGCGTGGTAGTGATAGCTGCGCGTCCCGCCATCGATGCCCTGGCCCTTGGGCACCTCGCAGAAGTGGCCGTTCCACTGGTCGAGGGGCTCGTGCGATCCGAGAGGGCAGGCCAGTTCGCTGCCCGCCTTCGCCTTCGCGTCATAGAGCCCGTAGATGGCGAAGCCATCCAGCGCAAACGCGATGGGCCGCTTCGGCCCGAGCACCTTCTGCAGGAACAACGGAGCGTCGTGGTAGTGGTAATCGTCGCCACGACCGCAGTGGCCGCCGAACTCGTCGAGCTCCCCGATGGACTTGGAGTCCTCGCCACGGTTGTTCAGGGCGTTGAAGATGGGAATGCCGTTGGCAGCGATCGCGATCGCGCCCTTGCGGAGCTCCTTGCGGCCATCGACGGGCGTGTCGGCCAGCCTTGGCATGAGCGGCACCTGCCAGGCATTCGCACCGGAGTAGTCCTGCGGCAGCGGCACCTGCTGCTGCCAAGTGCGGATGCCCACCATCATGGTGACGGCCAGGGGTTCGTGTGGCAGTCCGTCGGATTCCACGTAGAGCCAGTCGGTGTCCCACCGCGTCCTCACGCTCGGCCCGAACATTCGGAAGGCCTCGGCCTGCCACGGATCGGAGGCGCCGACGGCCGACATGGCCGAGGCCATCCGGGCCGCGGCGGTGGAGGGCTGTGCCGCCTCGTGCATGCGATGCGCCCGTGCCGCCGCCGCATGTGCACGCGCTTGTCCGTCGGCGTCCAGATCCGTGATGGCCACCGTGGCCGTCCCGCCGTCATGAAGGTCGATGGTGATCGAGTCGCCATGCGTGGTCAGCAGCCAGCCCTCCAGCGTGCGGTGGCGGGCGACATCATGCCACGTCGGCACGGGCCCATGATCGTCATGGTCCCCACCCGGCGGATGCGCGTGGCAGGGCATGGAACCCACGACCAGGGCGATCGAGATGGTGAAGGTGCGCATCCGGACTTCCTGTTCAGTTGCCACGTCCGGTCTCCTTTCCACCCTTGCCACCCTTGCCACCGCCGCCCTTGCTGCCACCCTTGTTGCCGCCACCGCCCCGGCCGTCCGGTTGCGGCATGTCGTAGGGGTCGCCGGTGCCCGCGGCGGGATCGGTGTTCTTCTCGGGCATCGCCGCCTTCACGGCCTTCAGATAGGCGTCCAGCCGCGCGGTCATCTCCTTCACGCGGTCGGGCTGCTTGTCGGCCAGGTCGTGGCGCTCCGCGGGGTCCTTGCCGATCTCGTACAGCGTGGTCCTGCCGCTGTCGTAGTTGCGGACCATCTTCCAGCCATCCACATAGATGGCCGAGGCCGGACCTCCATTGTTCAGGTCGTAGTGGGGGAAGTGGATGACCAGTTCCTCATGGCTTCGGTCCACATTGCCCTGGCCGCCGTGCATCAGAAGCGGCACCAGGCTGCCGCCCTCCACCGCCGAGACATCGTCGGGCGCTGCCGGCTTCGGCAGGGGCTTCCCGGCCAGATCCATCATGGTGGGCAGCAGGTCCATGCCCGAGGCCCGTACGCGGCACACGGAGCCGGGCTTCACGCCCGGGCCCCACACCAGAAACGGCACGCGGATGCCACCTTCGCTCACGCTGCCCTTGCCTCCGCTGAAGGGAGGGTTGGCCTGCGAGCGGCCACTGCCGCCACCGCCACCTTGGGCTCCGTGATCGGCGCTGTAGAAGATCCACGTGTTGCCGGCCACCCCCATCTCCTTCAGGGCGGCCAGCACCCGACCGACCTGCGTGTCCACCTCGCGGGCACCGGCCACGGCGCCCATGGGCTTGCCGCTCACGTCGGGCATGAGCTTGCGAGCCGCGGCCAGCGACTCGGGCGAGACCGCGTTCTCCCCCTCGAAGCCGTAGTGCGAGAGTTGCACGAAGAAGGGCTTGCCCTTCTTCACCTGCTCGCGCATGAACGCGATGCCCTTGTCGGTGATCGCGGTCGCCTGCTTGGGGTTGGGACTCTGGCCCCGGTCCGGTCCCTGATTGCCATTGGCGCCGTCGCAGGCATCGAAACCCAACTGGCTCGGCGGCTGCCGCGCCGCGTGCCATTTGCCGAAGTGTGCCGTGCCGTATCCCAGATCGCGCAGCATGGCCCCCGAGGTGCGAACCCCTGGCGGCAGTTCGAACGCCGCCTCGGGTGGGATCATGCGCATGAGCCGGTAGCGGCTCTTCGGGTCACCGCCGCGCGAAGCGCCCCCCTCGGACTGGTAGGTCATGTGCAGCTTCGCGGGGCTGATGCCCGTCACCCAGGCAGCGCGAGACGGCGTGCACCGCGGGCACGAGGCGTAAAAGTCGCTGAAGCGCATGCCCTCCTTCGCCAACTGCTCCAGGTTGGGGGTGAGTCCCTCGGGCCGAGCGGTGTTCGGCGGCTGGCCATCGAAGTCGACCGAGATGCTGCCGGGGCCCTGCGCCTCCGCCTGGATGAAGATGATGTTGGGCGGCTTCGTGCCACTGGCCGAGGCCCGTGTGGCGTCGGTCCCCGATCCCTGGGCCGCCACGAGAACCAGCATCCATCCAACCACCCATGCCGACATGCGCAAGCTCCTTGACGGTTTGTGATTCCTGACGCACCCTGCGTGCGTGCGAGGTCGACGCAACGCCCGATGGAGTACCTGGATTGCGTCAGCTTTCACGCTTTTGAACGCTTCGTGCGGCCGACCCGCCTCCCGCATGGTGCTCGTGCCCGGTGGTGAGGGCACCATGGGAAGCGAGGCAGCCGACGCGGCGGCGGATGAGCGTCCGGCACACCGGGTTCGTGTCAAGGCGTTCTGGATGGACGCCACCGAGGTGACGAACGCCCAGTTCCAGGCCTTCGTGCAGGACACGGGCTACCGAACCGTGGCTGAGCGACCGATCGACTGGGAGGTGCTGCGGCGGCAACTGCCTCCGGAAACGCCGAGGCCGTCGGAGGATCGCCTGAAGCCCGGTTCGCTGGTGTTCATGCCGCCCTCGGGGCCCGTCTCGCTGGACGATGTGCAGGCCTGGTGGACTTGGACGCCCGGCGCGGACTGGCGGCACCCGGAGGGGCCCGGGAGCTCGATCGTGGATCGCATGAACCATCCGGTGGTGCACGTCGCGTTTGAGGACGCACAGGCCTACGCGCAGTGGGCGGGGAAGCGCCTGCCCACCGAGGCCGAGTGGGAGTGGGCGGCGCGGGGCGGCCTTTCATCGGCCCGCTTCGCGTGGGGTGATGCACCACCCGATCCATCACGGTGCAACGTCTGGCAAGGATCGTTCCCCGGTCGCAACACGCGTGAGGACGGATTCGAGGGCACGGCCCCGGTGGGCAGCTTCCCGCCCAACGGCTTCGGCCTCTTTGACATGGCCGGCAACGTCTGGGAGTGGTGCGCCGACGCGTACCGCCCGGATGCCTACGCCAGGCGGTCCCTTCATGAGCCGGCGGTCGATCCCATCGAGTCCGCCACGGATCCGCTCGTCGACCCTCGCGTGCTGCGCGGCGGCTCGTACCTCTGCAGCGACGCCTACTGCACCGGGTATCGGCCAGCCGCGCGCATGCACAGTTCGCCGGACTCGGCTCTGGGCCACACGGGATTCCGCTGCGTGCGCGATGTCTCGCCCTGACCCCGTGGGGGCTGGAGTTATCCTCGTTCCCATGCGAGTCCATGCACGCTGTCCGGATCTTCGCCTGTCCGCGGCGATTCTGGCTGCCGTGGTCCTGACGGCATGCGCGTCCAGGGAGCGTCTGCCGCCCACGCCCAACGTGCTTCGCGATGGGTCGGGATCCCGGGTGCTTGCGGAACTGCCGCCCGAGCAGCGCACCACCGACATGGAAATCCTCTACGTCACCGACCGCTCCGAGGTGGGCCGCAGCGAGCGGGGGCCCGAGTACGGCTTCGGTCGGGCCACCGCCATGGCGTTCGGCACCGCCACGGTGTCCCTGGCTCCCACCCCAAGCTGGGAAGAGCTGGTTCGGCTGAGCGGGCAGGGCGACGAGCATCCGGGCTTCCTGCTGGACATGACCCGTGTGGAGGAGGTGGGACGGGTGGTGCTCACGCCGCAGTCGCTCGAGGTGGTCAACGGACGGCTGCGCCGCTCGGACGAGTCCTTCGCGGAGCTCGAGAAGGCCAAGGCGGAGTTCCTGGCCATGGTGAAGTCGCGGCTGGACCGCACGAAGTCGAAGGACGTCTACCTGTACGTGCACGGCTTCAACAACACCTTCTACGACGCCGTGGCGCGGTCCGCCATCCTCTGGCACTCCATCAGCCGTCAGGGCGTGTTCATCGCCTACACCTGGCCGGCGGGCTATGGCGGACCGTTCGGCTACTTCTACGACCGCGAGTCGGGCGAATTCACCATCTTCCACCTTCGCGAGATGCTCAAGGTGCTGGTGGAGCTGCCGGAGCTGGAACGCCTGCACATCATCGCCCACAGTCGCGGCACCGACGTGGCCACCACGGCGCTTCGGGAACTCAACATCGCCCTGCGGGCCCAGGACAAGGACCCGCGGCAGGCCCTCAAGCTGGAGACGCTCATGCTGGCGGCGCCGGACCTGGACCTGGAGGTGTTCTCGCAGCGATTCTGGCTGGAGAACCTCGGCTCGGTCGCCAAGCGCACCGTGGTGTACTTCAGCAGCGAGGATGACGCGATCGGAATCTCGAACTGGCTCTTCGGCAGCAAGACCCGCATCGGCACGCTGTCGCAGATCCCGTTCTCGCCGGCGCAGGTCAAGCTCATCGAGCAGATGCCGCACATCCAGCTGATCGAGTGCAAGGTGAGCGGCTTCGGCAGTTCGCACGCCTACGTCTTCGGCAACCCGGCGGCCATGAGCGACGTGGTGGCGGTGCTGCGCGACCGTCGTGACGTGGGCGAGGTGCCGGCGCGCCCCCTGGAGTCGCTCGGCAACGGCACGTGGCTTCTCACCAACGACTACTTCGCCACGGTCGGCAAGGGAACGGACCTGGCACGGACCGGGGCGTCATCGCAAGGCCCTGCAGCCCGCTCGGAAGCCGTCGGTGGCGAGTGAGCCGCGGCCAGCCCGATCCGCCACTCGGTCACGCGTGGTCCGCGTGATGCTCTGGGCCGCCGTGTTGCTGGTGGCCGTGCCGCTGGTGGGATGGGCAGCGTTGGTGATGTTTCATTGTGCTCCCGCTCCGCAGTCGCTCCGCCTGATGCTGGCAGCGGCCATGCCAGCGGCCGTGATCGTCGCCGTGGTGCGACGGGCCTCGGTGCGACGCACCGGCATGGTCACGGCGGGGGTGTTCGCCCTGGGGCTGGTCGTCTTCTGGGCCCAGGCGGCCTCGAACGACCGGCCGTGGAGTCCCGACGTGGCCCGCCTTCCGTGGGCCGAGTTCCATGGCGACCTGGTCACCGTGCACGACATCCGGTCCTGCCGGTACCGCAGCGAGACGGACTTCGACGTGGCCTGGCGTCGCGACACGTTCGACCTGTCGCGCCTGCGGGGCGTGGATCTGTTCCACGTGTTCTGGGGCAGTCCCAGCATCGCGCACACCATGCTCAGTTTCGGCTTCGACGATGGCCGGCAACTGTGCCTGTCCGTGGAGACGCGGCGGGAGCAGGGAGAGACCTACGACGCGGTCAAGGGCTTCTTCCGGCAGTACGAGCTCATCTACGTCTTCGGCGACGAGACCGATCTGGTCAAGCTGCGGACCAACTTCCGTGGCGAGCAGGTCTACCTGTATCCGCTCCGCGTGCCCGTGGACCAGGCCCGTCGCGTGCTGGTGGACTACCTGAAGGCGGCCACCGAGCTCCGCGAACGGCCCGAGTGGTACAACGCGCTCACCGAGAACTGCACCACCACGCTTCTGGGCCAGGCCTTGCCGGTGATCAACCCCGATGCGTCGCTGGACTGGCGCATGGTGGCGAATGGCCATCTGCACGAACTGCTCTACGAGCGCGGCCGGATCGACACCTCGATGCCGCTGGAGCAACTGCGGCGTCGCAGCCTGGTCAACGACCGGGCCACGGCGGCCGAGGATGACGCCGACTTCTCGCGACGGATCCGCCAGCCGTGAACGGTGTGGGGAATCCGGATCCG
>JBJOGW010000069.1:0-12470 GCA_046048055.1 Planctomycetota bacterium | reverse complement strand
GGCGCGGGGCGGCGCCCGCGGGACCTGGTGGTGCGAGGCGTGATGCTGGGTGGTCTCATGCTGCTGGTCACCTTCGCCCTGCTCGGCCCGGCGGGCTCGCTGCGCGACATGGCGCAGCGCGGTGCGTCCGCCTTCACCCTGATCAGCTACGGGCAGGTGGCGGCCATCTGCCTGCTGACGCCGCTGTTCATGGCGGGCGCCATCTCGCACGAGAGCAACCCGCGGACCTGGGAGATCCTGCTCACCACGCCACTCTCGAGCCTGCAGGTGGTGCTCGGCAACCTCTTCGGACGCCTCGCCTTCGTGCTGGCGCTGCTCCTGGCCACGCTGCCGCTGTGCCTGGTGGCCCAGCTCTTCGGCGGCGTGCGCGGCAGCAGCGTGCTGGCCGCCCTGCTCGTGTCGGCGTGCAGTGCGGTCTTCCTGGGAAGTGTGGCGGTGGCGCTCAGCGTGACCCGCAGCGCCGGCAAGCGCGGCGTGTTCGCCTTCTACGCCTCCACGGTGCTGGTGCTCTTCGCCACCGGCGCCGCGGATCTGGCCCTGCAGAGGCCGGTGGCAGTCGGTTCGGACGCGGTGCACACCACCTGGCTCACACCGTTCAACCCGTTTCTGGCGCTCCGGAGCGAGCTGGCGGCCAACACGTATCAGCCGTGGGACCTGGGGCCAGCCGACGCGGGGTGGCTGCGACGCCTGTGGATGGGCCGTCCGCTCCAGGCCATGCTGCTGGGTTCGCTGGCGGCCTCGCTGGTGCTGCTGATGCTGGCCACGCTTCGTGTGCGGCTGGTGGGATCGCGCGCGGAGTCGGGCGGCGGCCTGCAGCGCGTGCTTCGCCGCGTGGGGCGCTCGGGCGAGCGCGCGCCTCGACGCGTGTGGAACAACCCGGTCGCGTGGCGCGAGGCAAACCTGCGCCTGGCCACGCCGCTGGCCCGCACCGGTCGCTGGCTCGGATTCGCGCTGGGACTGGCGGCCGTCATCGTGGTGCTGGGCCTGCACCGTGCCGGCACGCTGGACACCGCTGGCGCGCGACTGGCGCTTGGAGCCGTGGTGATGAGCGAGGTGGTGCTCGGGCTGCTGATCGCGATCAGTGCCAGCGCCACGGCCGTGAGCCGCGAACGCGAGGATGGGTCGCTGGACATCCTGCTGACCACGCCGATCCAGCCGGGCCCGTACCTGTCCGGCAAGCTGCGAGGCCTGATCACGGTGCTGTGGCCGGCCATCGCCACGCCCTCGATCACGCTGCTGCTTGCGGCCGCGTATGTGAGCGCGGGTGGATGGGGCGCGGCCAGCGTGACCACGCCGGAGGTGGTGGGCACGGCCACGCTTCAGGTGCCGATGGTGCTTCCTGCGGCAGCACTGGCGTTTCCGCCGGCCTACGCGGCGTTCATGGCCTTCGCCGTCATGAGCGGACTGCAATGGAGCGTCGGAAGCCGTGGCGTGATCGCCAGCACGGTCGGTGCGCTGGGCGTGGTGGCTGCCACGCTGCTCACGCTGGGGCTCTGCGGGTTCGCCAGTGGCCGCGACATTCCGGCGCTGGGTCCGGTGCTGAGTTGCCTGAGCCCGCTCAACCTGGCCCTGGCCGCGGTGGGACCGGCCACGGCGATCCCGGCCTCGCTCAAGGATCCTCAGGCGGCGTCCCTGGCCTTCCTGCTGGGGGCCGTGGTCGCCGTGATCGCCTACGTGGCCACCACCATGGCCATGCACGCGGCCATGCGGCGCAACTTCATGATGACGGTTCGACGGCTGGCGGGCCTGAAGTAGCGTCGTCCGCCGAGGCCCGCTCCTGCAGGCGCGCCTGGATGCGGGCCAGAAGCGTGCGTTCCGCCTCCTCGTCGCGACCCACCGGCGTCCAGAGCGTGGGCATGCGGTCCGAGCCGTCGTCGGCGGCGCGAGGCATGGCGTCGCGGGCGGTGGAGGAGAGCCGATTGCTCCAGGTGCTCTTGCGGATGTTGGGCACGAAGCCGCGCTCGATGAACACGTGCGCGCGGAGCTCGATCGTTCCCTGATACCTCTCCAGGTCGAAGCGGGAAACGTCCTCGGGCGACCCGGGCTCGGCACCGCCGGCGAACTCGGCCTGACCGTCGATGGGATTCGGCTCGAATCCCGTCGGCGCAAACAGGAACCGCACGCGTCGCCGCTGGAACTGCACGGTGCTCTCCAGCACCTGCGAGGGGCCGGAGTGGTCCAGGCGCCACGGCTCGACCAGGCTTCCCATGGTGCGGGGCTCGGTCTCGATGACGCCGTTGCCCCGATCCGCCACGGCGGGCGGCATCTCCAGGGCTCGCCCCTCCAGGATGCACGCGTCAAAGGCCCGGTCGTAGTCGCCGCTGGCCAGCTCGATCGACGCCGGGCCATCGATCGTGTGGCATCCGACCAGTCCCAGCAGAAGGCCAAGCCATGCCTGCCGTGCGTGCATGCGGGTGAGTGTATGGTGACATCCGTCGCCGCCATGCTGCCCGTGCTTCTTCGAAGACTGATCGTGATCCCGCCGCTGCTGCTGGCGATCTACACCATCACCTTCGCGCTCGTATGGCTGGCTCCAGGCAATCCGCTGGAGAATCCCGAAGGCCGGCGCCCTCCGCCCGAGGTGGTGGAGGCCATGCAGCGGCAGTACCGCCTGGACGATCCGGTGGCCTTCTATCTGGAATACCTGGGCAAGGCCTCGGGCGTGAGCTGGGTGCTGGGTGATGCCGAGCGCCCGTTCGATCTGGGGCCGAGCCTGCGGCAGCCGGACCTGGGGGTGAACGAGATCCTTCGCGGCGCCCTGCCCGTGAGCGTGACGCTCGGCGCCGCCGCCATGCTGCTGGCGGTGGTCATGGGCGTGGTGGCGGGCACCTTGAGCGGCCTCCATCCGCGGCGATGGATCGACGCGCTGGTGCAGCTGCTGGCCATGGTGGGCATCAGCCTTCCCAGTTTCGTGATCGGTGCCGGGCTGCTCATCCTGTTCGCGGCGCGGCTGAAGTGGTTTCCCGTGGGCGGCTGGGGAGGCATCCGCCCGCTGGTGCTGCCGGCGGTGGCGCTGTCGCTGCCCTTTGCCGCCACCGTGGCCCGCCTGGTGCGGGTGGGCATGATCGAGCAGATGTCCAGCGAGCACGTGCGCACCGCGCGGGCCAAGGGACTCTCGCGGGCGCGGGCGGCCCGCGACCACGCCCTGAAGAACGCCATGCTTCCGGTGCTCAGCTGGCTGGGGCCGGCGACCGCTTTCGCCTTCACCGGCAGCTTCGTGGTGGAGAAGGTGTTCGCGGTGCCCGGACTGGGTCGCTGGTTCGTGGACGGCGTGCTGGGCAAGGACCTCACGCTGGTCATGGGCATCACGCTCACCTACGGGCTGATCGTGGCGCTGCTCAACCTCGCGGTGGACCTGCTCTACGCCTGGGTGGATCCGCGCATCCGCGCGGGATGATCCGGCCACGCCCCGTCAGTCGGGCCGCCGAAGCAGGCCCAGATACTGCTCGAGTCGCGGGTGACGGCTGACGCCCTCCAGCCGCGCTGGATCGAACATGTACACGGTGACGTAGTGGCAGATGGGCAGGATGGGCATCTGCTCCTCCACCAGCATGGTCTCGGCGCGAGCCAGCATCCGCAGTCGACGCGCCGGATCCAGTTCGGCCGCGGCCTGGTCCAGCAGGGCATCGAACTCGGCGTTCTGGAAGCCGCGATCGTTGTTGCCGTCGTCGCTTCGCGAAAGATCCAGCCATGTGGTGGGATCGCCATAGTCGCCGTACCAGCCGCCGCGGGCGATCATGAAGTCCCCGCGCTGCAGGGCGTCCTTGTAGCCGCGAGGATCCACGCTGCGGGTGGTGCAGGGAATGCCCAGCGTCCGGCTCCACATGTCCGCCATGGCGGTGCTCATGTCGCGGTAGCGGGGGCTGTTGGCGGCGTAGAGCACCTCGACCGTGGGAAACGGCTCGCCACGATCGTTGACCACGCGATCGCCCTGGCGTCGCCATCCTGCCGAGGCCAGCTCCGTCACCGCTCGCGCGCCGTCGTGCGGAAGTCCCGCCGGGCCGTCGTACCCCGGAATGGATCCGGGCGGCACCAGCGTGGTGGCCACGGGCTCGCCCAGGCGCGTGATGCGATCCACTAGGGACTGCTTGTCCACCGCCATGGCGAAGGCGCGCCGCACGCCGGCGTCCGCGAAGGGATTGACGCGACCGTCGGCCAGCCGCGGCCTGCAGTTGAAGCTGAAGAAGTCGGTGCCGAAGGCGTCGAGCACGTGCAGATCCCGGCGATCGCCGCGCCGGGCCTGCTCGAACATGTCGCCGCGATACTCCACCAGCGTGTCGGTGAGCCAGTCGAGCGAACCGTTCTCGAACGCGAGCACCGCGGTGTTGGCGTCGTCGATGGGCAGGATCTCCACCGTCGCGAACGCCACGCCCCCCGGGTCGCGCCAGCACGGATTGCGTTCCAGCCGCATGCGGCGCTTGGGTGTCCAGGCCGCCAGTCGATAGGGGCCATTGCCCACCAGGCTGCCGGCCTTGGTCCAGCCGGAGTCCTGCTGCAGCATGCCGGTGCGCGGGTTCAGCCGCTCGCGAGGTTCCAGCACGTGCCGTGGCACCGGGAACATGGCCGGGAAGGCGCAGAGGTCGGGCCAGAAGGGCACGGGTCGCTCCAGTTCCACCACCAGCGTGCGGTCGTCGGCGGCACGCAGGCCCACGCCTTCGGCGAATCGGTCCTTGGTCCGCTGCCACAGGTCGTCGGCCTGCCCGCCATCCTTGGCCAGGTCCGCCAGGGCCGCGGCTCGCCACGCGAAGAACGCGCGGGCCCCGCGGATGTGCATGAAGAAGCCCGCGAAGTCGGCGGCCAGATCGGGCAGCAGGGCACGACGCCATGCGTACACGAAGTCCTGCGCCGTCACCGGCGTGCCGTCGCTCCACTTCAGACCGGGCCGCAGGTGGAAGGTCCAGGTGCGGCCATCCGCCGAGCAGGTCCATCGCTCCGCCGCGGCCGGCGCGGGATCGCCGGTCACGGGATCCACGGTGGTCAGGCCCTCGAAGAGCGCCCGTGCCGTGCGCACGTCATGCTGGTGGGAGATGCGCTGGGGATCCAGCGAGAAGCTCTCGGCGGTGTTGCCCACCACCAGTTCGGCCCGCGGCATGGGGCGATCCAGCACCACGGCGGTGACCAGCAGCGCCACCAGCAGCAGGATGGGAGCCAGCAGCCGCACGGGGCCGCGCCCGCCTCAGCGGCCCGACTTGGGCAGGAGGCTGCGAAGGGTCCGGGACACGGTCTTGGCGCCGGCGATCTCCTTCTTGAGCATCTCGTCCGCGGCTTCGTCCGGCATGGCGTTCACCTGGTCCAGGACGGGCAGCAGCATCGGGGCGATCTGGCCGCGCTGGGCCTGGTTCATGGAGAGCACCTGGTCTCGCATGGCCACCAGCCCTCGGTACACCGCCGAGACCGCCGCGATCCCCTCGGCACGCGCGGCCAGCCCGGAACCTGCCTTGAGGGCGCGGACAAGTTCGGTGCGGATGTTCATCGCCTCGTTCTCCAGCTTGGCTGCCGAGGCGGCGGTCGCCATCCTGGCCAGGGCGTCATAGCCACGTGCCAGAACCACCCACTCGCGCTCCCGCTCGAGGGTCTCGCGCAGGCGACGCGCGGTGGCATCCAGCTGCGGTGGCGGCACGGCACCGCCCTCCACCATGACCGGCAGCAGGTTGGCGGCGCTGGCGCGGATGCGCACGTCCGGTTGCCCGGAGGGATCGCACTGCATGCGGACCAGCTCGAACGCCTCGGGCGTCCGGACCCACCGGATCACCATCAGGGCGTTGGTGGCGCGGTAGGCGTCACCGGCGGACATGGTCCGCTGGACCATCGGCTCGGCCATCTCCAGGAAGACGCGGTGGAAGACCGGCGTGGCGTCGGGCTTGCGAAGGACGCCGCCAAGCTGATCACGGCCATCCTTCACGGCCGCGGGTTCACCCGAGGCGATCTGGTCGAGGTGAAACGTGACGAAGGCCTCGATGGAAGCGCGGGCCGCCGAGCCGGCGGGCGGTGGCGTGGAGATGCCCAGCTCGCTGCCGGTGGGCGCCGGGGGCGCTGCCAGCGCTGGCGTCAGGTGCATCGACGCGAACAACAGGAAGACAAGGCCAGTGTGACGGGGCATGGGAACGGTGGACGCTACCCCGGGCTTCGACGGGGTGTCAATGCACCGCGGATAGACTCACCGCATGTTCCTGTCTGCCTGTGTCCTGACGGTGGCGGCCATGCTTGGTGCTCAGGACGCTCCAGCCTCGTCGCCTGATGGACGGGCCATGCTCAGCCAGGCCTGGAGCCGGGCCGCCATCAACCTGATCGCCGATCCCGACACGCCGGACCCGGTCTGCTTTCACGGTGGCATCGCGCTGGCGGCCGCCGCGGCCGCCCTCACGCCTTCGGACCCGAGTGGCTGGTACGTGCTGATGGAACTGGCCGACGGGGCCAAGGAGGGCATGCCTGCGGCTGGCGCGCTCTCGAGCCGGGCCATGGAGTCGCTGGACCGGCTCGCGCCCAACCCCGTGATCCGCCTCGCCCGCGAGATGGAGTCGGTGGATCGCCTCCAGACCTCCGACGAGCGTCTCGAGGCCCTGCAGAAGCTGCTGGGCGGCGTGAGTCGCGAGAGGCTGGGTGGCCCGGTGGTGAGCCGCCTGCTCTTCGAGCAGTCGCTGCTGCTGCGGCGTCGCGGAGACGAGGACCGGTGGGTGCGTGTGCTGCGCGAGGCTCGACTCGAGGACCCCAGCTACCCGCCTCCGGCCGAGGCGCTGGCCGGGCTTGCCGCCGTGTCGGATGCGCCCCCTGACCAGCTGGCCGAGGCGTTGCTCGACGCCGTGCTGGTCAATCCCGCCAACCTTCCCAGCGTTGTGGCCCTGGGAAGGCTGTGTCTGCGCGAAGGGCTCGGCGCCGAGGCCGCAGGGTTCTTCGGCGTGGCGGAGACCATCGCGCGCCGCACGCTCCGTGTGGAGCTGGTGGACGAACTTCTCACGCAGCGCGTGCTGGCGCTGTGGTCCGCCAACCGGCACGCCGAGGCGGCCGCGCTGGTGATGCAGCGCCGCCGCCAGGTCGAGCAGAAGTTGCTGGACAGGCTTCTGGCGGATGCCCCACAGGGCCAGAACACCACGCCCGATGTCTCGGGCCGTGTCGCGCTTCCGTCCTCGCTCACCTCCGTCTTCGCGGCGCTCGCCTTCAGTGGTCGGCTGCCGGATGCGTCGACCGCGCTGACCATGGCCATGGCCAGCCTTGACGCGGACCTGGCGGCCGAGGGCGGCGAGTCGGAGCGGCCGCGGATCCTCATGCAGAAGGCGCTGCTGGAGGCCACGGTGGGTGATCCGTCCAAGGTTCCCGCGCTGCTTGAGCAGGTGAACGCACTGAAGGAGATCAGCCCCGAGGCCACGTCCCGCTTCGAGGGTTGGCAGGTGATCCGAGCGGGCTCGGGTGACGCGGAGGCGATGCAGCAAGCCATCGCGCTGCTGCAGCCGATCGCGGAATCCGACGCCGTGGCGGCGGTGGGTCTGGCCGAGGCATTCGAGTCGCTCGGTGACAAGGCCTCGGCGGCCAAGTGGCTGCAGCAGGCAGCCACGGGCCAGCGCGACTCGGCGGTGGGGCTCTATGCGAGCGACGAACTGCGGCGCATGCTCGGCATCATGGACCATCCGTTGCCGCCATCCAACGAGGGCGAGCGGATCCGGCGCGTGCTGGCACGGGTGCCCGCCGACTACTGGAAACTGAGCGATCCCATGCTGCTGCCGCTCACGTGCGACCTGAGCCTGGAGGTCGACGGCCTCTACGGACGGGCCATGCTGGTGGTGACGCTGAACAATCGCTCGGGCATGGACCTGGCGATCAGCTCCCAGGGACCCATCGACTCCCGGGCCGCGATCACCATGGAGCTCACGGCTCCCGGAAGGCCCACGATCGCGCCCCGGCCGTTCGTGCTCCCCATCGACCGGGACCTGCGGATTCGTGCCGGTGAGCGGCTGCGCATGGAGGTGGACCTGCGCCGCACACCCATGATCGACGTGCTACGCACCTTCGTGAGCACCGGAGCCAGCGTGGTGGTCAAGTGTCACACCAACTTCCTGGTGACCGAGGACGCCTTCGAGCAGGGATTCCTTGGAACGGTGGGCGAGACTCCGGTGACGCGGGTGGCCGGCGTGGACGCCACGGCGGGCTGGATCGAGACCACCTTGAGCGAGGTGCGGCATCCGGACCGGGCCGGCGAGCAGGTTCGCATCGCCGAGCTCGCCGAGGTGCTCGCCGAGCAGTCGCGATCGCTCGATGGTGACGAGGCGACCGTGGCCCAGCTTCGGACGGACATCGCTGCCCAGGTTCGGGAGCGGGTGATCGCCAGACGACGCGTGGGCCTGAAGGTGGATGACCCCACGCCGATGGATGGCCTGGACGAGGAGGTGGCCCGGGAGGTGGACAACGACCCGCGCGTGCAAGGTCGATTCCGCGTGATGGCGCCAGTACTGGACCGCGCCCAACTGGCCGATGCGTGGAAGGTGGTCTGCGACGCTTGGACGCGATGCGATCCGACGTGGCAGGCCTGGTTGCTGATGGCGTTGCCGGACCGCGAAAGCGCGGCCCTGGAGCCATTGCTGTCGGTGGCTCGTGCCTCACAGGACCCCGGTATCCGCATCAGCTACATGCTGCGGTGGGTGACTTCCATCGACGATCCCATGCTGGAGCAGTGCATCCAGGCCGGCGGCCTGCAGGGGCTCGTGGCCGGTGCGGTGCGCGGCTTTCTGGAGTCGAACGCGCGGTCCGCGGCCGCGCTGGACCAGTTCGATGCCGGGCTCTCCATTCTGGGCGGTCAGAAGGAGGGGTCGTCCACGCCAGGAGGCCGACCGGGAGCGCGGACCGGCGGGGCATTCCGTCCGGGTTCCGTGCCGGGCGGCATGCCCAGCGGTGCCGGCGGAGCGGCGTCCCCGCGTCGCTGAGCCGACACCGCGGCCAACATCATCCGGATCGTGGCGTCGGTCGTCATGCCCTCGGCGGGCACACGCCGCGCTCGGGATGCATGACGAAGTTGGCGCGCGATCGGCACGCCACCCAGCAGTCCACCCGGCACCACCACAAGCAGTTCCGCGGCGCGATTGACCAGCTCGGCTGCCAGCGCGTCCGGCGTGGCCACGCCGGCCACGGCGGGTGCGAGCAGGCCCACAACCCACTCGCGCACCCCGAGTCCGCCGCCGATGCCGGGCACGCAGTGGGCGGCCGCCGAGGCACAGCCGAAAACCAGCGCCGCCATGGGGTCGATCGGTGCACCCACCAGGGCGAACGCGGCCATGGTGCGAAGCGACCCCAGCAGCACTTCCAGGGATCGCAGCGACAGGGGCACCGCGAAGGGCCGCAGCCGTGCAGCACCGGTCGCGCCCAGCAGCGAGAGAAGCGCAAGCGACAGCGGGGCTGCCAGCCACGAGAGGCTCGCTGCATGCACCATCACCAAGGCCAGGGCCAACCACGCCACCGCAACCACCGTGAGCAGCGTGGACTGCACCACCAGCAGCACGCTCGCCAGGACCGGGATCTCGTGGACCTGGTGCTGATACGCCACGCGTCCCGCCAGTCCCGGCTGCAGCGGAATCATGTTGCCCAGTGCGCTCGCAAGCGTCAGGGCCAGCATCTCGGGCAGCGTGAGCCGCGACGCGCGGGCCACTCGGTTGGTCAGCAGCAGCAGGCCCAACGCGGTGGAGACGAAGGCGGCCACGGTGGCTGCGATCAGGGTTGCCGCCCACGGCCAGCTCGGATCGCGCAGTGCGGTCCAGGCCGCGGAGACCACCGCTCGGTTGCCCAGCACCGCCCAGGCCGCGGCCGCGATCAGTAGCAGTCCGATCAGGGGTGCCACGCGCCGGGCTCGTGTGACGGAAGTCATGGGGCAGGCTGGCGAAGGCCCTTGTGGGGATGGGTTCGACCGCTTGACCGCGTGGCGAGCAGCCGGCGCAGGTTCTCGCCCTCGAAGGTCCGGTCGCGTTCGTGGTGCCACAGGTGCAGCACGCAGGTCTCGGCCAGGCCACGTCGGATCCGCAGGCCGAAGTTCATCAGGCGGATGCAGAGATCGCTGTCCTCGTAGCCCCAGCCCTCGAAGGTCTCGTCGCTGCCGCCCACGGCCCCGTACGCCTCGGCGGGCACCATGAAGTTGCAGCCGCGCAGCAGTTTCCAGTTGCGGGGCCACAACAGGCTGCTGGCCACGCGCAGCCGGTCCACGACACCGCGTCGCAGCGCGCCCAGGCGGTTGATGTCACCGCCCCGATGCAGGGCGCGCAGGTCCGACAGCGTCAGGCGGTGCGGTTCGGCGAGCGATCCCGACTCGATGCGCGTCGTGAGCGCGGGGCTGCACAGCACTCGGCTGCCGCGCAGGATCAGGTCGGGCCGTTGCTGCTTGATCAGGGCATGCACGTAGTCGGTGCGCGGCACGCAGTCGCCGTCGAGAAAGGCCAGGTAGGACGATCGGGCCACCTCGGCGGCACGGTTGCGGACCGCGGCCACGCGAAAACCCAGGTCCTCCTGCCAGACGTGCCGCAGGCGACCTGCCAAGGCGGGCAGGAAGGCGTCGATCACGCTTCGGGTGGGCTCGCCGCTGCCGTCGTCGGCCACGATCACCTCGAAGTCGTCGCGCGACTGGTCGCGCAGGCCCGCCAGCACCGCCCGCAAGGCCAGCGGCCGGTTGTAGGTGCACACGATCACGGAGAGCTTGGACCGATTCGGCATGGGTCGCACGCTTGCAGTGACCGCAGGGCGACCACTGGCGGTCATACTAGACTGCCCGCCCCATGGCGTCGGTCTGCTTCTACTTTCAGGTGCACCAGCCCTTTCGCCTGCGGCGGTACTCGGTGTTCGACACCGATCCCTTCTACTTCGACGCCACCGCCAACGAGGGCATCCTGCGCAAGGTCGCGGACAAGTGCTATCGGCCGGCCACGACGAAGATCCTCGACCTGATCCGCCGCCACCAGGGCCGCTTTCGCGTGAGCTACTCGATCAGCGGGGTGGCCCTGCAGCAGTTCGAGCAGTGGGCCCCGGACGTGATCGACCTGTTCAAGGCCCTCGCCGACACCGGCGCCTGCGAGTTCATCGCCGAGACCAGCCATCACTCGCTCAGCTTCCTGTTCAGCCGCGCCGAGTTCGAGGAGCAGGTCGCCATCCAGGAGGCGATGATCCAGCGGCTCTTCGGCCAGACCCCCCGGGTGTTTCGCAACACCGAGTTGATCTACTCCAACGAGGTGGGCGGCCATGTGGCGTGGATGGGGCGTCACCGCGGCGTGATCTGCGAGGGCGTGGACCGTCTGCTGGGCTTCCGAAGCCCCAATTACCTCTACCGCGTGCCCGCGCACGGCATGCCCGCCGGAAAGCCGGCGATGACGCTGTTGCTGAAGAACTACCGCCTCAGTGACGACATCGCCTTCCGGTTCAGCGACCGCAACTGGAAGGAGTGGCCGCTCACCGCCGAGAAGTTCTCGCGTTGGGTGAACCAGATCAACGGCGACGGCAACGTGTGCAACCTGTTCATGGACTACGAGACGCTGGGCGAGCACCAGTGGGCCGAGACGGGCATCTTCCAGTTCCTCGACGCGTTGCCCGCATTCATTCATGACGTGAACCCGGGGCAGAACGAGTTTCTCACGCCCAGCCAGGTGCTGGACAAGTACCAGCCGGTTGGCGAGTACGACGTGCCCAAGCCCATCAGCTGGGCGGACACCGAGCGTGACCTGAGCGCGTGGCTGGGCAACCCGCTGCAGGACAACGCCATCGCCGAGATCTACCGTCTTGAGCCCGCCGTGCGCGAGAAGCACGCCCAGGGCGACCCCTGGATCCTGGAGGACTGGCGCAAGCTCACCACCAGCGACCACTTCTACTACATGTGCACCAAGTACTGGGCCGACGGTGACGTGCACAAGTACTTCAGCCCCTACGACAGTCCCTACGACGCGTACATCAACTACATGAACGTGCTCGACAACCTGCGCGTGCGCGCAGGCGTGTAGTCAGTCGCGGGGTGCCAGCGCCAGGGGGATCAGGATCGCGCCCACGGTCAGGAACCCGCCGGACTGCTGAAAGCCGTCGAACGCCGCCGCCACGAACCAGACCACCAGCGCGCCGAAGCCGGCCACCATGAGCGGCCGGCCGGGCAGCCCGCGCAGCACGTCGATCAGCAGCGTCACGGCGAATCCGCCGAAGAGCAGGGCGCCCACCAGACCCGTCTCCGTCAGGACCTGGATGTAGGTGCTGTGGATCATGCGGACCTTCCGCAGGTCTCCGTAGCGGGTGGGTCCGACAACCTCGGTCTGCTCCGCGATCGCTGGCAGTCCGCCGATGCCCCAACCGGCCAGCGGCTTCTTCCACCAGCCCTTCAGGGCCATCTCCCACATGGAAAGTCGATACTCGGCGGGGGTGGTGAACTGGCCTTGGATGGTGGTGGTGGTCTCCTTCACCGCCTGCTGCACCTTGGCCTCCAACGTGGACCCCGCCATGTACCACGCTCCGCCCAGGATCACCAG
>JBJOGW010000068.1:0-3402 GCA_046048055.1 Planctomycetota bacterium | reverse complement strand
GCATGAGCATCCGCGTGCATGGATTCGCGCTGCGGGGCATCGACGCGGTGCCCTGCGAGGTGGAGGTGGATCTGAGCGGCCGCGGACTGCCGCGCACCACGCTGGTGGGGCTTCCGGATGTGGCCGTGCGAGAGGCCATCGACCGCGTGCAGACCGCGGTTGCTAACGCAGGCTTCGCCTGGCCCACGGGGCGCGTCACCATCAATCTGGCGCCCGCCGACCTTCGCAAGGAGGGTCCGGCGTTCGACCTGCCCATGGCGCTGTCGGTGCTTGCGGCGGGTGGAGCCCTGTGTCCGCGCGGGCGGGCTCGCTCCGCGGAGCTGGACCGTTGGCTGATCGCCGGCGAGCTGGCCCTGGATGGCCGCGTGCGTCCGGTGCGGGGCGCCATCTGCCTGAGCATCCTGGCCCGGCAGGCGGGCTTTGATCGCGTGATGGTGGCCCGCGAGAACCTGGCCGAGGCCTCGGCGGTCGAGGGTGTGCGGGCGGTGGGCGTGGAGACGCTGGCCGAGGCGGTGGGCGTTCTGGCTGGCACGGCGCCGGGCGCGGTCGTGCAGAAGGGCGAGGGCGTCGCCCCGTCGACACCCGCGACCGTGGACTTTGACCGCATCAAGGGCCAGCACGGCGCGCGGCGCGCACTCTGCATCGCGGCCGCGGGCATGCACAACCTGCTCATGATCGGCCCCGCCGGCAGCGGCAAGACGCTCATGGCCCGCGCGCTGCCCGGCCTGCTTCCGCCCATGAACCTGCAGGAATGCATGGAGGCCACGCGCATCCACTCCTGCGCCGGCTCGCTTGCACCGGGCAGCGGTCTGCTGGCCACGCGTCCGGTGCGATGCCCGCATCACACCGCCAGCGCCGCGGCCATGGTGGGCGGAGGCAGCGTGCCCCGCCCGGGCGAGGTCAGCCTGGCCCACGGTGGCGTGCTGTTTCTGGACGAGGTGGCGGAGTTCTCGCGCAGCGTGCTCGAGGCCCTGCGCGAGCCGCTTGAGGACGGCTTTGTCACCGTGAGCCGGGCCCGCGGCGCCGTGCGATTTCCCGCACGGGCGCTGTTGGTGGCCGCCATGAATCCCACGGCGCGCGGTGACCTGCAGGCTGGCGGCACGGCGGCCATGCAGCGGTATCTGGAGCGGCTGAGCGGTCCCGTGATCGACCGCATCGACCTGCACGTGGAGGTGGCTGCGGTGCCCTTTGACGCCCTGATGGCGTGCCGCGCCGCCGAGAGCACGGCCGACATGCGGGCGCGCGTGCAGGCCGCCAGCGAGCGAGCCACGCGGCGGCAGGGCCCCGTGCCCAACGCGGCCCTGGCCGGTCCCGCGCTGGATGCCGCGGCCCCGCTGGATGACCGCTCGCGCGACCTGCTTCGGCAGTCCATGGCCGAACTGGGCCTGAGCGCCCGTGCCTTTGACAAGGTGCGTCGCGTGGCCCGGACCGTGGCGGACCTGGAGGACACGACCGAGGTCCGCGCCGAGCATGTGGCCGAGGCCATCGGCTACCGCCTGCTCGATCGATTTCGCGGCGCCTGCCGATCGCTTGCGGCCGCCGGCCTGGTGGAGCAGGGCCGCTGAGGGAGCGTCACTCCAGCCCTGGCGCAAAGCCGCGGCGCATGGTGTTCTCGCAGATGGCCCTCGGCACGGTGAAGTGCTGCAGGTAGTCCGCGCCGCCCGCCTTGCTGCCCAGGCCGCTCATGCCGAAGCCGCCGAAGGGCTGGCGGCCCACCAGGGCACCGGTGATGCCGCGGTTGATGTAGAGGTTGCCCACGCGATAGGCGCGCTTGGCCCGCTCCAGGTGGGCCGGCTTGCGGCTGAAGATGCCGCCGGTCAGCTTGTACTGGGTGGCGTTGGCCATGGCCAGGGCCTCGTCGAAGTCGCGGGCCTTCATCACCGCAAGCACCGGACCGAAGATCTCCTCGTTGGCCAGGCGGTGCTCGGGGCGAATGCCGCTGATGATGGCGGGGCCCACGTAGGGCTTGCCGACCTTCGCCTCCAGGCCTTCCGGCACCGGCAGCTGCAGCTCGAGCTTGCCTTCCTTGCTGCCGATCTCGATGAACTGCTTGATTCGCGCGGCCGCATCGGCGTCGATCACGGGGCCGATGTCGGTGCCGGGCAGCGTTGGGTCGCCCACCGTCAGGCAGCGCGTGGCCTCGATCAGTCGATGCAGGAACTGGTCGTGCGCGCTCTCCACCACGATCACGCGGCTGCAGGCCGAGCACTTCTGCCCGCTGAAGCCGAACGCGCTCTGGCGCACGCCCAGCACCGCCTCGTCCAGGTCGGCGCTGGCGTCGATGATGATGGCGTTCTTGCCACCCATCTCGCACACCACGTGCTTCACGAAGTGCTGCCCGTCGGCCACTTCGGCGCACGCCTTCACGATGTCCAGGCCCACGGCCTTGCTGCCGGTGAATGCAACCAGGGCCACGCGTGGATCGCGCACCAGCGCCGCGCCAACGGTTTCGCCCTGACCCGGCAGGAACGCAAGCGCCCAGCGCGGCGCGCCAGCGGCCCACAGGATGTCGCACAGCAACTTCGCGATGGCGGGGGTCTGCTCGGCGGGCTTCACCACCACGCTGTTGCCGGTCACCAGCGCCGCCACGGTCATGCCGCAGCAGATCGCAAGCGGAAAGTTCCACGGGCTGATCACCACGCACACGCCGCGCGGCTCGTGCATCACCTCGTCCAGTTCGCCCACGAAGCGGCCCAGACGACGGCGCTCGAACAGCGGCACGGCCTCGCGCGCGTAGTACTCGCAGAAGTCGATCGCCTCGCACACGTCCGCGTCGGCCTCGCGCCAGGTCTTGCCGCTCTCCCGGATGATCACCGCGCTCAGCTCGTCGCGGCGCGCGCGCATGGCGGCGGCGGCCTTCACCAGCACGGCGGCGCGCTGCGTCACGGGTACGTTGCGCCAGTCCGCGAAGCTTTTCGAGAGCAGCAGCACATCATGGTTGGCGTGGGCAACCGCGTTGTCGTTCAGCACGCGTGGGACGCGGGCGCTCTCGACCGCCCGGGCAAACGCTTCCCGCACCGGCGCCTTCGAGAAGTCGCGCATCGGCTCGTTGAAGAACGGCTTGCCATCACCCACCTCGGGGTGCGCCACGCTCAGGCCATGACGCTCGGCGCTGTTGCCGGCATCGTCAGGCATGGCCACCGTGTGCGGGCTGGCCAGCAGCACGCCCGGATCGGCGTTGTCCAGGAAGCCCGCCTTCAGCCAGCTCTCGTTGCTGGTGTTCTCGAGCAGTCGGCGCACCAGATACGCCATGCCCGGAATCATCTCGCCCACGGGCACGTACTCGCGCACGCGCAGGCCCATGTCGGCGGCTGCGCCCTTGAGCTGGTCCGCCATGTCGTGCAGCATCTGCAGTTCGACGGCGCTGGGCGGAAGGCCCAGCCGCTCGGCGGTGGCCAGCGT
>JBJOGW010000067.1:0-33792 GCA_046048055.1 Planctomycetota bacterium | reverse complement strand
GTGTCCAACATCAACATGAACTTCGCGTCGGCCAACGTCAGCACCATCGTGAGCCATCTGGGCAGCCGAAGCTGCACCGCTCCCGCGGTGGCGCTGCCCGTGGCCGTGGCCGACGCCTTCGCGGCCCAGGAAGGCTTCGAAAGCATGCTGGACGTGCTGGCCAACGATCTGGCCAGCAACTGCGAGAGCGTGTCCATCACCAATCTTCCGGCGAGCAGCGCCCTCGGCGTGCCGCTTGCCCTGGATGCCACGGGCGGACCGGGCGGAGGCCCTGCCATCCGTTACCTGCCGCCTGCGGGCGTTTCGGGCACGGACTCGTTCACGTACCGGTTGCGCGACGCCAGCGCCCAGTCATCCGCCACGGTGACCGTCAGCGTCGATGTTCGACCCTCGCTGCTGGCCTTCGAGGGCAGCGTGATCGGGGAGACCGCGGGATTGCGAGCCCGCTACTACGCCGTGACCGGAGCGACAACGCTTCCAGACTTCGACGCGCTCACGCCCTACCAGTTCGGCGGCACCGTGGCCAGTCTGTCCTTCACCAGCACCTCGGGTGCCTGCGTGGGCAGTGGTCGCAGCGACAACGTGGGCGCCGTGTTCGAGGGCTGGGTCACGGTGCCCACCTCGGGTTCCTACCTGTGGGCCCTGGTCTCGGATGCGGGCAGCCAACTGTGGATCGATGGACGCCTGGTGGTCGATCACGACGGACTGCATTCCTACAGCGAGAAGGGTGCCACGATGTACACCGAGGCGGGGCGCCACTTCGTCCAGATCCGTTACTTCGAGGCCACCGGCAGCTGCGGCCTTCTGATGCGCTGGACGCCCCCCGGTGGATCCAAGGTGACCGTGCCTGCATCGGCTCTCAGCAATGGAGGCGCGATCTATGACATCGATGCTTCCGGACAGGTGGACTCGGGCGACATTGCCCAGTTGCTGCTCTCGTATGGCGTGGATTGCGCCTCGTCCACGCGACCGTGCTATTCGGATGCGATCGGTCGCCAGCGGCTTGGTGACGGCCCTTGCGAGTGTCCCGAGGACCTGGATGGCTCCGGCGGCGTGGATGCGGGCGATATCGCGTTGCTGTTGCTGAATTTCTCCTGAGCCACGGGGGCCGCCGGCAGTTTCCTTCCAAGGATCGGGTTCCGGACCGACATCGGGTTGACTGCATCCTGGCCTCTGGCGATGTGGCAGCGGGACGGTTTTTCAACAATTTTCGGACTCGGAACCATGTCCAACGGACGAATGGCCCGTAAAAGAGGGATATGAAACTGCCTTCTCTCAGATCCGCTCTGCTCTCCGCCGTGGCCCTGACCTCGCTGGGCCTGGCCTCGGACGCGCCGCGTGACGGGGAAACAAGTCGACCACTCGACGGTGAAGGGCTGGATGCCGTGGTGGTGCCCGCGATCGAGTTGTTCACCGAGATCCCCGGGGTTCGGCAGTTCCGCGGGGTGCTGGTGGCCAGGCCGGTGCAGGCTTCCGGAGGTCCGCGACTCGGACTTGCGGCCCAGGACGCGGAGGCGATGCGAGCGGCCGCGATCGACGAGCTGGGTGCCTTCGACGTGCTCAGCCACTTCCCGGAGGTCGACGAGTACCTGATCCGGGTGCCCGAGGGCGAGAACGAGAACGTGACGGCGGCGCGACTGATGGCGGGCGGCAACTTCGAGTACGTCGAGCCGGACTGGACGGTGTTTCCCGTGGGTTGCCCCAACGACACCAACTTCAGTCAGCAGTGGCATCATGCATCGAACATCATGGACTCCTGCGACGCGTGGGAGTTGGAGACGGGCTCCTCCGCCATCGTGGTGGCCATCTGCGACACCGGCATCCGCACGGGACACCGGGACCTGCTGGACAACCGCCGGAACGGTTACCACGTTCCCAGCCAGAAATGGGAGAGCGAGGGAGGGCCGATCGACGACATCAATGGCCACGGCACCGCCTGCTCGGGATGCGCTGCAGCCACGGGAAACAACGCTCGCGGTGTGGCGGGCGTGGGCTGGGGACTCGGGCACCGAACCATGCGGGTGACCGATGCCAGCAGCGGTGACGCAAGCCTCTCCAACCTGACCCTGGCCGCCCGTCGGGCCGCCGAGGCTGGCGACCGCGTGGCCAGCGTCAGCTACAGCGGCGTCACCAGCAGTTCGGTGAACACCACCGGCGCCTATCTGCGCGATCTGGGCGCCCTGCTGGTCTGGGCGGCGGGCAACGAGGCCACGGTCTACAACGGAAATCGGAACGACAGCGTGATCGTGGTTGGCGCGACGGACAGCAGCGATCGACTGGCATCCTTCTCGAACTACGGGTCGCTGATCGACCTGGTGGCCCCCGGCGTGAGCATCCGCACCACCAGCTGGAGCGGCGACAACAGTTACACCTACATCAGCGGCACCAGCTTCTCATGCCCCATCACGGCAGGACTTTGCGGCCTGATCTGGTCGCGCAACCCGAACCTGTCACCCGCCCAGGTGGAGCAGGTGCTGCGTGACAGTTGCAAGGATCTTGGCACGCCGGGCGTGGACGACACCTTCGGGTTCGGTCGGATCGACGCCTACCAGGCCATGCTGCTCACGCCGCCCTCGAACGGCGAGGACACGGTTCCGCCGCCGCCGCCGTCCTCGGTGAGCGCCTCTGCAGGCGAGAGCGGCGTCTCGATCTCCTGGAACCCGCCGAGCGTGAATGATCTGGCCGGGTTCCGCGTCTACCGCTCGCAGACCAGTGGACAGCGCGGGTCGCTGGTCTCGTCGAGCAACCTGCAGGGCAACGCCTTCGCGGACACGGGCCTGCAGAACGGCCAGACCTACTTCTACGTGGTCACGGCCGTGGACACCAGCGGAAACGAGTCCAACAGCTCCGCCGAGGTCTCGGCCCGCTGGTTCGTGCTGTCGCCCTTTGCTGGGGGCTCCGTGGTCGGCGAGACGGAAGGCCTGCACGCCCGCTACTACGAGGTCGCCGGATCGACCGCGATCCCGGACTTCGATGCCCTCACGCCAAGCCTGATCGGCGGCGTGGCAAATCTCGGCTTCACCACAACCTCGGGCGCCTGCGCGGGCAGTGGGCTCGCCGACAACGTGGCAGCCGTGTTCGAGGGCTGGATCGAGGTTCCCAGCAGCGGCTCGTGGCTCTGGTCGCTCACCTCGGATGCAGGTTCGCGCCTGTACATCGATGGCGAGCTGGTGATCGATCACGATGGTCTTCACGCCTACAGCGAGAAGGCCGACACCGTGTTCACCAAGGCCGGCCGGCACGGCATCCGCGTGGAATTCTTCGAGGCCACGGGCTCATGCGGGCTGCTGCTGCGGTGGACCCCTCCGGGCGGGAGCAAGGTGCCCGTGCCGGCGTCCGCCTTCACCAACGGCGGCACCATCTTCGATCTGGACGGTTCCGGCGGCGTGGACGCCGGCGACATCGGCCAGTTGCTGCTGGAATACGGTCAGGCGTGCGACGCGGCGACCAGTTGCTACGGCGATCCGTGGGGTGGCCAGCGGCTGGGCAACGGCCCGTGCGACTGCTCCAGCGACCTGGATGGGTCCGGAGAGGTCGGGGGCGACGACATCGCCCTCCTGCTGCTGAATTTCGGGACCTGATTCCTGTCCGCCTGCGGAACTCGGCAGGAACGGCGACCGTCGAACTGGCCCTTGCAGGGCCTTCGGGTCTTCGCTACCCTACCCGGCTCGACATCGCACGCCGCTTGAACTACGGCGCGGCGCCGGTCTCCTGGCTGAGCCGGCATGCTTCCTGGTTGGAGGCCCGCGTCGTGGGAGGTAGGAACCCATGGCCAAGAAGGTTGCAAAGGTTTTCAAGATCATGGCCCCCGGCGGGAAGGCCACCCCGGCCCCGCCGCTGGGACCGGTGCTCGGCGCCAACGGCGTCAACCCGGGCCAGTTCATCACGCAGTTCAACGAGAAGACCCGCGAGCTGAATGGCCGCGTGGTCGGCTGCGTGGTCACCGTGTTCGCCGACCGGACGTTCGAACTGGAGATCAAGTCCAGCCCGGTGAGCGTGATGATCGCCTCGGCCCTGAAGATCGAGAAGGGATCCGGCCAGCCCAACACCGTCAAGGTTGGCAAGCTGACCAGGGACCAGGTTCGCAAGATCGCCGAGGAGAAGCTGAAGGACCTCAACACGGCCAGCGTGGAGAGCGCCATGCGGATCGTCGAAGGCACCGCCCGAAGCATGGGCGTGACGGTGGAGGCCTGAACCCATGAGCACCATGACCAAGAAGAAGGTGTCCCGCCGCTTCAGCCGCCGCATGACGGCCAGCCTGGAGAAGCGTCCCACCCAGCCCCTGTCTCCTGCCGAGGCCGTGAAGGCCCTCCGCGCGTTCAAGGCCCCCAAGTTCGACCAGACGGTGAACGTGGTCGTGAACCTGGGCATCGATCCCAAGGCGGCCGATCAGGCCCTCCGCGGCTCGATCGCCATGCCGCACGGCATCGGGCGGACCGCTCGGGTGGTGTGCTTCTGCCAGAGCGACAAGGCGGCCGCCGCCAAGGCTGCCGGCGCCGTCGAGGCCGGGGGCGAGGAACTGGTGGCCCGCATCGAGGGTGGCTGGATGGAGTTCGACGTGGCCGTGGCCAGCCCCGACATGATGCGTGTGGTGAGCAAGCTGGGCAAGGTGCTCGGCCCCAAGGGCCTCATGCCCAGTCCCAAGGCAGGCACCGTGACCCCGAATGTGGCCGACGCCGTGCGCGAGTACGCGGCCGGCAAGCAGGAGTACCGCAACGACGACGGTGGAAACGTGCACTGCGTCATCGGCAAGCTGAGCTTTGGCGACGACAAGCTCGTGGCCAACCTGGAGCACTTCATTGCCGTCATCCAGAAGGCCCGCCCGGCCAGCGTGAAGGGCACCTATCTCAAGAAGTGCGTCATCAGCGCCGCCATGAGTCCCGGCGTGCAGGTGGTCGCCTGAACCCGGAGCCAACGCCATGAGCAAGCCCATCAAGCAGTTCATCGTTCGCCAGTACCAGAGCCGCTTCGACGGCGTCGAGGGCGGCGTCCTGGTGGAGATCCGCGGCATGGACGCGGTCACCAACAACAACCTGCGCACCGAGATGGTGCGCAAGAAGATCCGAGTCAGCGTGGTCAAGAACACGCTTGCCCGGAAGGCCTTCACCGGAACCCCGCTCGAGGGGCTGTCCAAGTACCTCAAGGGTCCCAGCGCGCTGGTCTACGGTGGCGAGAGCGTTGTGGCGCTGGCCCGGGAGATCGTGGAGTGGGCCCGGGCCAAGGAGTCGCTGCAGTTCAAGGCGGCCATCATGGACGGCATCACCTTCGAGGGTGCGGCCGGCGTGGAGGCCCTGAGCAAGTACCCCACACGCGAGGAGGCGCAGGCCAAGGTCATCACCCTGGTGCTGTCGCCGGCCCGCAACGTGGTCGGCGCCGTGAAGGGCCCGGCTGGCAGGGTCCTTGGCATCGTGAAGGAGATTCAACGGAAGCTGGAGGCGGGCGAGACCGTCGCCGCCCAGGCCTGACCCGCATCACAGGAACCTTTTCGCCACGTCCCGACAGGCCCATTCGGGTCAAACGCCGGAAGGTCCGGCGCCTCTCGGGAGCGGCACAGGAGTTTGAGACATGTCCGAAGAGACGAAGACGTTCGAAGCGAAGGTGACCAAGATCGGCGACGAGATCGCCAGCCTGACCCTGAAGGAGGCGGTGGATCTGGCCGACTACATGAAGAGCAAGTACGGCATCGAGCCGGCGGCCGGCGGCGCGGTCATGATGGCTGCGGCTGGCGGCGCGGGTGGTGGCGGCGCCGCTGCTGCGGCTGCCCAGACCGAGTTCGATGTCATTCTGGACAACGCCGGTGCCAACAAGATCCAGGTGATCAAGGTGGTCCGCGAGGCCACTGGCCTCGGCCTGAAGGAGGCCAAGGACCTGGTCGATGGCGCTCCGAAGCCCGTCAAGGAGAAGATCTCCAAGGACGACGCGGACAAGCTCAAGACCGCGCTCGAGGGCGCGGGCGCCAAGGTCACCATCAAGTGACGTGCCGCGGGGCCCATGCCCCGCTTCAGTCCGTACCCAACGCGGGCCCGGTCGCAAGACTGGGCCCGCGGTCATTTTTGAGGACCGCGAGCGACGTCAGGCAGAACCATGAGAATAGTTATAAGACTATATATTCAGGGCCTATAACTTTTGCGATCCATGCCCATGGCAAAAAGATTCAAGCCCGCCGCGAAGCCATGTTGCAGGATTGGCCCGGGTCTTGCTACCCTGCAGGACTTGGCGGTGGGCGCGGCGATCATCGAACGAACGCATTGAAGACTCGGTTCCCCGGCGGGAACCGCGTCGGTGATTGTCGCGCGACAACTGGAGCACGGACCCATGCCCCTGAAGACTCGCGATTTCTCGAAGCGCGGCGACGCCTCGCCGGTTCCCAATCTCACCCACGTTCAGCAGGCCGCGTACAACCGGTTCCTGCAGCAGGACAAGGAACCCTCGGAGCGCGACGTGACCATCGGCGTGGAGTCCCTGCTGCGCGAGGTCTTCCCCATCGAGAGCTACGACGGGAAGGTCAAGCTGGAGTACCTGCACTACCGTCTGGAGAAGCCCCGCTACACGCCGGACGAGTGCCGCGAGCTGCGCCTCACCTACGGCATGCCCTTCCGCGTGGGCGTGCGCCTGAGCCGCGAGGGCGGCGGCACCATCAGCGAGGAGGAGATCTATCTCGGCGAGATGCCGGTCATGATGGGTGGCGGCGAGTTCATCGTGAACGGCGCCGAACGCGTCATCGTGAGTCAGCTGCATCGCAGCCCGGGCGTGGACTTCAGCATCGCCAGCAGCATCGGTGACCGTCCGCTGCACAGCGCCCGCATCAGTCCGGAGCGCGGCAGCTGGATCGAGCTGGAGGTGACCAAGAAGGACGTGCTCACGATGCGGATCGACCAGAGCACCAAGCTGGCCGCCACCACGTTCCTGCGGGCGCTGGACGAGCGATTCGGAAGCACCGAAGCCCTGCTCAAGCTCTTCTACGAGATCGATCAGGTCAAGGTCGAGAGGCTCAAGCCCGAGCATCGGAGCGCCGAGCTGATCGTGGACAGCGACACTGGCGAGGTGATCTGCAATCCCGGCCAGGAGCTGGGCGAGAAGGGCGTGGCCGTGATCCAGGCGAGCAGCCTGAAGACCGCCAGCGTGATCACCAACCCGGGCGATCCGCTCATGCTGAACACGATCGCCCACGAGGACCTGAACTTCTTCGCGGACATCACCGAGTACCAGGCCGCGCTGCTGAAGATCTACGGCAAGCTGCGCCCCGGCAACCCGCCGCAGGTGGACAAGGCCGTGGCGCTCTTCAAGGAGAAGTTCTTCGACGAGAACCGCTACCGCCTCGGTCGCGTGGGGCGATTCCGCATGAACCGGAAGTTCGAGATCTACAAGGAGAGCGGCAAGGCCGAGGGGCGCAACTGGAAGTGGAGCGAGGCCGACGCCCGCACGCAGCACCTGCGCGCGGAGGACTTCCTTGCGGTGATCCAGTACATCCTGGACCTGCGGGCCCGCAATCCACGCGCCCATGTGGACGACATTGACCACCTCGGCAACCGGCGCCTGCGCACGCTGGACGAGCTGGCCGTGGAGGAGATCCGCAAGGGCTTCCTGAAGCTGCGCCGCACCGTGCAGGAGCGCATGAGCGTGAAGGACCCCAACGAACTGGGCAAGATCGCCGACCTGGTGAACAGCAAGAGCATCAGCAGTGCCATCGAGTTCTTCTTTGGCCGCAGCGAGCTCAGTCAGGTGGTCGACCAGACCAATCCGCTCAGCATGCTCGTGCACGAGCGCCGTCTCTCGGCCCTTGGGCCGGGCGGTCTCAATCGCAAGCGTGCCACGTTCGAGGTTCGCGACGTCCACATCTCCCACTACGGGCGCATCTGCCCCATCGAGACGCCCGAAGGCACCAACATCGGCCTCATCGCCAGCCTGGGCATCTACAGCGAGATCGACGACTACGGCTTCCTGCTCACCCCCTACCGCGAGGTCAAGGACGGCAAGGCCACCGGCAAGTCGCGCAAGCTTCGCGCCGACGAGGAACTCCGCAAGGTGCTGGCCCCCAGCGATGCCATCGACCGTGATGGGCGGCTGCAGGGCGCCCAGGTGGTGGCCCGTCGTGACGGCGACCTGACCCCGGTGCCCAGCGAGGAGGTCGAGTTCATCGACATCTCGCCCAAGCAGATCGTGGGGGTGAGCGCCAGCCTGATCCCCTTCCTGGAGCATGACGACGCCAACCGCGCGCTGATGGGAAGCAACATGCAGCGACAGGCGGTACCGCTGGTCCGCGTGGACCCGCCCGTGGTGGCCACCGGCATGGAGCGGGTGGTGGGCGGCTACAGCGGCATGATCGTGAAGGCCAAGCGCGGCGGCACGGTCACCCAGGTGGATGCCGAGCGCATCGTGATCGACAATGCCGACGAATACGTGCTCCGCAAGTTCGTGGGCCTGAACGAGCGCACCTGCCAGAACCAGCGTCCGCTGGTCAGGATGGGCCAGAAGGTGAAGGCCGGCGAGATCATCGCCGACGGCGCCAGCACCCAGCATGGCGAGCTGGCCATCGGCCGCAACGTGCTCGTGGCCTTCAACACCTTCGACGGCTACAACTTCGAGGACGCGATCGTGATCAACGAGCGCCTGGTGAAGGATGACGCCTTCACCAGCATCCACATCGAGAGCTTCGACGTGGAACTGCGCGAGACCAAGCTGGGTCGCGAGGAGTTCACGCGCGACATTCCCAACGTGAGCGAGCGCCTGCTCCGCAACCTGGACGACAACGGCGTGATCCGCATCGGCGCCCGCGTGGGCCCGGGCGACATCCTGGTCGGCAAGGTCAGCCCCAAGAGCAAGTCCGAGCTCAGCCCCGAGGAGAAGCTGCTGCATGCCATCTTCGGTCGCGCCGGCGAGGACGTGAAGAACGACTCGCTCGAGGTGCCTGCCGGCACCGAAGGCATCGTGATCGGCGCCCGGCGATTCAGCCGTCGCATGCATCTGAGCGACGAGCAGAAGAAGATCCTCAAGAAGGAGATGGCCGCGTACGAGGACGAGATGGATCGAAAGACGATCCAGCTCTTCAAGCAGATGGTGACCGAGATCAACAAGGCCACCGGCAGCGAGATGGTCGACCCCAGCACCCGCCAGAAGGTGGGCGCCAGCGAACTGCCCGAGGTCATCCTGGAGCAGATCGAGGGCTTCAGCACCAAGTGGATCAAGGGCTCGGCCGACACCAAGGCAGCGGCCGAGACCACCCACGGCCAGTTCTGGCCGCGCATCCAGGGCCTGCGCGACGAGAAGGAGCGCAAGCTGGGCCACATGAAGCGTGGCGACGAGCTGGCCAGCGGCGTGCTGGAGATGGTGAAGGTCTACCTGGCCACCAAGCGGCAGTTGAGCGTGGGTGACAAGATGGCCGGGCGTCACGGCAACAAGGGCGTGATCGCCCGCATCGTGCCCGAGGAGGACATGCCGTTCCTGGAGGACGGCACCCCGGTCGAAGTGCTGCTGAACCCGCTGGGCGTGCCGAGCCGCATGAACGTGGGCCAGATCCTGGAGACGCACCTGGGCTGGGCCGCCAAGGTCCTGGGTTTCCAGGCCGTCACCCCCGTGTTCGACGGCGCCACCGAGGGCCAGATCATGGAGGCGATCGACGAGGCCAACAAGCACGTCCGCAGTCGCATGCAGGCCTTCGAGAAGGGCGGCAAGGATCCGGGCCATGCCCGCGAGCTGCTTGCCGAGATCCCCTTCGGCGGCAAGGTGCAGCTGCATGATGGCCGCACCGGCGAGCCCTTCCACCAGAAGACCACCGCCGGCTACATGTACCTGCTCAAGCTCCACCACCTGGTGGACGACAAGATCCATGCCCGCAGCACGGGCCCGTACAGCCTGATCACCCAGCAGCCGCTGGGCGGCAAGGCCCGCACGGGTGGCCAGCGCTTCGGCGAGATGGAGGTGTGGGCCCTCGAGGCCTACGGCGCCGCCTACGTGCTGCAGGAACTCCTCACGGTCAAGAGCGACGACGTGGAGGGCCGCACCAAGATCTACGACAGCATGGTCAAGGGCACCAACACGCTGCAGGCAGGCATGCCCGTGGTGTTCGACGTGCTCTGCCACGAGATCAAGGGCCTGGGCATGAACATCCAGCTGGAGAAGCTGGAGACCGACGCCACGCCCCTGCTGTGATCCGCTCCGCCATCCCGCGTCCTTGAAACGAACCACGACCGTCACGAGAGCAACGCCATGACCATCGCCAGCGACAACGTCTACGACCGCGTGAACGACTACGGCGCCGTCCGCATCAGCCTTGCCGGGCCCAACGACATCCGTTCGTGGAGCTTCGGCGAGGTCAAGAAGCCCGAGACGATCAACTACCGCACCTACCGCCCCGAGCGCGACGGCCTGTTCTGCGAGCGGATCTTCGGGCCCGAGCGGGACTACGAGTGCGCCTGCGGCAAGTACAAGGGAACCAAGTACAAGGGCATCATCTGCGACCGATGCGGCGTCAAGGTGACGCACAGCCGCGTGCGCCGCAAGCGGATGGGCCACATCAACCTGGCCGCGCCCGTGGTGCACATCTGGTTCTTCAAGGCCATGCCCAGCCGCCTGGGCACCCTGCTGGAGATGAAGACCAGCGACCTGGAGAAGATCGTGTACTTCCAGGACTACGTGGTGGTGGACCCGGGCACCACGGACCTGGACTTCAAGCAGGTGCTGACCGAGGAGGAGAAGAACGCGGCCGTGGACAAGCACGGGCCGGCGGCCTTCACCGCCATGATGGGCGCCGAGGCCGTGCGCGAACTGCTCTCGCCACTCAAGCTGGACCTGCATGAGCTGAGCGACGAGCTCCGCCAGAAGCTCGGTGAGACCAAGAGCAAGCAGAAGCAGAAGGACTATTCCAAGCGGCTCAAGCTGGTGGAACAGATCAAGGGCAGCAGCAACGATCCCCAGTGGATGGTGCTGGACGTGGTGCCCGTGATCCCGCCCGACCTGCGCCCGCTGGTCATGCTGGAGAGCGGCAACTTCGCCACCAGTGACCTCAACGATCTCTACCGGCGCATCATCAACCGCAACAACCGCCTGAAGAAGCTGATGGACCTGAACGCGCCCGAGGTCATCGTGCGCAACGAGAAGCGCATGCTGCAGCAGGCGGTGGACGCGCTGTTCGACAATGGCCGCTGCCGTCGCCCGGTGCTGGGCAGCAGCAACCGCCCGCTCAAGTCCATCACCGACATGATCAAGGGCAAGCAGGGCCGCTTCCGCGAGAACCTGCTGGGCAAGCGCGTGGACTACTCCGCCCGCTCCGTGATCGTGGTCGGCCCCGAGCTCAAGTTGCACCAGTGCGGCCTTCCCAAGAAGATCGCCCTGGAGCTGTTCCAGCCCTTCATCATCCGCAAGCTCAAGGAGCGCGGACTGGCCGACACCATCAAGAGCGCCAAGCGCATGCTGGAGCGGCGCGAGATCGAGGTGTGGGACGTGCTCGAGGAGGTCATCAAGAACCACCCGGTGCTGCTGAACCGCGCCCCCACCCTGCACCGCATGGGCATCCAGGCCTTCGAGCCGGTGCTGGTCGAGGGCAACGCCATCAAGATCCACCCGCTGGTCTGCACCGGCTACAACGCCGACTTCGACGGCGACCAGATGGCCGTGCACCTGCCGCTCTCGGTCGAGGCGCAGACCGAGGCCCACGTGCTCATGATGAGCACGCACAACATCTTCAGCCCGGCCAACGGCAACCCCATCGTCAGTCCCTCGCAGGACATCGTGATGGGCGTGTACTTCCTCACGGTGACCCAGGCCGAGCCGCCCGTGCCGCTGGATCGCTGCCTGAAGGACGGTCCCGAGACCACCACCGAGGAGCGCAAGCGCCTCGCCCGCGAGGTGCCGCACTTTGCCCATCCGCACGAGGCCGTGCTGGCCTGGGAGACGGGCAAGGTCGACTATCACCAGTGGATCTCGGTGCGCCTGGACCGGTTCAGCGAGATGGTGCTCGAGGCGGGCAAGGCCCCCAAGGCCCTTCGCAGCGGACGCACCCTGACCACCGTGGGCCGGCTGCTCTTCAACGAGATCCTGCCCCACGGCATGCCGTTCTACAACTGCACGCTGGGCAAGAAGGGCGCCGCCAAGGTCATCGACGACACGTTCCGTCGCCAGGGCAAGGCGGCCACCATCCGCCTGCTCGACGACATGAAGGAGACGGGATTCCGGTACAGCACCCGAAGCGGCCTGAGCTTCGGCGTGACGGACATGCGGATTCCCGACGACAAGCAGAAGCTGCTGGATGACGCCGAGAAGCGCGTGGCCAAGTCGCAGCGGCAGTACGAGAGCGGTGCCATCACCGACCAGGAGCGCCGCAACCAGGTGCTGGAGGCGTGGGCCAAGTGCCGCAACGACGTGAGCGAGAAGCTCATGGAGACGCTCAAGAACGACTGGCGCGATGCCCAGAACGTGCCGGCGGATCCGTCCAAGTCCGGCGTGCGGCGGTACCTCAACCCGGTGTTCCTGTTCGCGGATTCCGGCGCCCGAGGCAACAAGAGCCAGATGCAGCAGCTGGCCGGCATGCGCGGCCTGATGGCCAAGCCGAGCGGCGAGATCATCGAGACGCCCATCAAGGCCAACTTCCGCGAGGGCCTCTCCGTGCTGGAGTACTTCAGCTCCACCCACGGCGCCCGCAAGGGACTGGCGGACACCGCCCTCAAGACCGCGGACTCCGGCTACCTCACGCGCAAGCTCTGCGACGTGGCCCAGAGCGTGACCGTGGCCGAGGAGGACTGCGGCACCCGGCGCGGCGTGCCCAAGAAGGCCGTGATGAAGGGCGAGGATGTCGAGGTGCCGCTGCGCGACGTGATCTACGGCCGAACCGCCCTGGCCACGCTCATCGATCCGCGAACCGACCGGACCATCGTGGCGGCCGGCCAGCTCATCGACGCCGGCATCGCCCGCGAGATCGAGGAGTTCCTGGGCGCCGACAACGCCTTCCAGGTGCGCAGCCCGCTGACGTGCGAGAGCGAACGCGGCATCTGCGCCAAGTGCTACGGCATGGACCTGGCCACCGGCAAGGCGGTCGAGCAGGGCATGGCGGTGGGCATCATCGCCGCCCAGTCCATCGGCGAACCCGGCACGCAGCTGACCATGCGCACGTTCCACACGGGCGGCATCGCCTACACCACCGCGGCCGAGAGCCAGTACAAGGCCCTCAACGCCGGCGTGGTGGAACTGGTGGACTGCAACGAGGTCGACGTGGAGGGCCGGTTCGTGGTCCTGAAGAAGACCGGTCTGCTGCGCATTCGCGACGCCAAGGGCCGTGAGCTCGAGACCTTCAAGGTGCCCTATGGCTCGTTCGTGCAGGCGGCGCCGGGCGCCACCGTGAAGAAGGGCGAGCTGCTGCTGGAGTGGGATCCGCACAAGACCCCCATCCTGAGCGAGAAGAGCGGCACCGTGCACTTCGAGGACATCGTCGAGGGCGAGACGGTCAAGGTCGAGACCAAGGCCGGCGGCGTCCGCGAGACGATCGTGATCGAGCACAAGGGCGAACGTCACCCCCGCGTCGAGGTTCGCGGGGAGGACGGCCGCATCCTCGACTTCCACCACCTGCCGGCCAAGGCCCGCATCGAGGTGCAGGACGGGGCGTCGGTCAAGGCCGGCCAGATGCTGGCCCACACCCCCAAGGAGTCGGCACGCAGCGCCGACATCGTGGGCGGTCTGCCCCGCGTCACCGAGGTGTTCGAGGCCCGAAAGCCCAAGGAGCCCGCCGTGCTCGCGGAGATCGGCGGCGTGGTGGAACTGCTGTCCGACAAGCGCAAGGGCAAGATGACCATCCGCGTGGTCGACGGCGAGGTGGCGGTGGAGCACCACGTGCCGCAGGGCACCCACCTGCTGGTGCACGCCGGCGACGCCGTGGCGGCTGGCGATCCGCTGGTGGAAGGTCCGCGAGACCCGGCCGACATCGTCCGCATCAAGGGCGAGGAGGCGCTGTACGTCTACATGCTGGACGAGGTGCAGAACGTGTACCGAGCCCAGGGCGTGCCCATCTCCGACAAGCACATCGAGGTCATCCTGAAGCAGATGCTTTCCAAGGTGCGCGTGGTGCAGAGCGGCGACACCAGCCTGCTGCCCAACGAGGTGGTGGACAAGAGCGTGCTGCGCCGCGTGAACGGCGAACTCGACGACATGCTCTTCATCGAGGAGCCCGGCCAGACCACGCTGCCCAAGGGCACGCTTCAGCCGCGCGACGAGGTGAAGGAGGCCAACGCCACCGCCGAGAACCAGGGCAAGGACAAGGCCAAGACCCGCAAGCCCAAGAAGGCGGTCGGCCGCACGCTGCTGCTGGGCATCACCAAGGCCAGCCTCCAGAGCGAGAGCTTCCTCTCGGGCGCCAGTTTCCAGGAGACCACCAAGGTGCTCACCGAGGCCGCCCTCAAGAGCGCCGTGGACACCCTGGTGGGACTCAAGGAGAACGTGCTGCTTGGACACCTGATCCCGGCGGGCACGGGTTTCAAGCCCTACCAGGCCATCCGCGTGAAGCGACTGGTCGAGGAGCCCATCGACGACGAGACCAGCGAGCTCGAGATGGAGGACGCCGAGCTGGAGGCCGAGGCTCTGGGCGCCGAGCGTCCGGGCACCGGCGCCACCGTGGGCGACCGTGCCGCGGCCCTGGCCGATGGAACCGCCGCGTTGGGAGAGAGCCTGCTGGCCGTCGAGGAGGCCGAAGGCGAAGAGCCCAAGGCGTGACCGAACGGCCCTCGCGGCAACCTGCCAACCCATCCCCACCCGGTGAGCCCTCCGGCTTGCCGGGTGGCGGTCTTCCATGGTGGCGGCATGGACTGCGCTTTGAATGCACACAGTGCGGCAACTGCTGCAGCGGCCCTGCCGGAGCCGTGTGGTTCGAGCGGACCGAGGGCCAGGCCATGGCGGCGGCTCTGGGAGTTTCGCTGGAGGCATTTCTCCAGCGATTCGCCCGAACCATCCATGGGCGCTGGTCCCTGCTCGAGAGGGCCGGCCCGCGGGGGATGGACTGCGTGCTGCTTGACCGGGAGTCGCAACCGGGCAAGGCCCTCTGCCGCGTCTACCAGGCCAGACCGACCCAGTGCCGGACCTGGCCGTTCTGGCAAGGCAACCTGGCCTCGCGCAACGCGTGGGATCGAGCCCGCGATCGCACCCCCTGCCCCGGCATGGACCATGGGTCGCTGATCGCGCCCGAGTCGATCCTGCAGCGGCTGCAGGCCGAACGCCAGAGCGAGGAGCGGGCTGCATGGTGAACCTGCCCGCGACCGACCTGCAGTCGTGGTGGGATGCCGCCGGCACGCCCGAGGTGCGGCAGCACCTGCAAGGCATGGTGGACGAAGGCGAGGTGGCCGTGCGTGCTCGCCGCCCGCTGTGCCTGGCCAACGGCAACTGCTGCCGCTTCGAGCGCTTTGGGCATGCCCTGTGGCTCAGCGGACTCGAGGTGGCGTGGTGCCTTCGGCAACTGCCGGCGACGCCCACGCCGGATGCGGTGGAGACGGCCCTGCGCCGCGGGGAGTGCCCATTTCTGCGGGATGGCGGCTGCGGCATCCACTGGGCCCGGCCGCTCGGATGCCGGGTCTACTTCTGCGACGGGGCGGGGATGGGCTGGCAGGAGTCGATGCTGGAGTCCTGGCACGGCCGCGTTCGAGGCCTGCACGATCGACTGCGGCTCTCCTACCGCTACGACGAGTGGCGGCGCCTGCTTCGGGACTTTGCCGCATGGCGCGTAGCATGACGTCGATGCCTTCCACCCGGCCAGACATCCGCCGCGTCGCCTTCGTCAGTCTGGGCTGTCCCAAGAACCTGGTGGACAGCGAGAAGATGCTGGCCATGCTGCAGGAAGGCGGCGTGCAGCCGGTGAACGAGAGCGACCGACCCGACGCGATCGTGGTCAACACCTGCGGGTTCCTGGAGGCAAGCAAGGAGGAGAGTCTGGGCGTGATCCGCGAGGCCGTGGATCGCAAGCGCCGCGGCGAGCTGCAGCGCGTGGTGGTGGCCGGTTGCCTGGTGCAGCGGCATCGAGCCAAGCTGCTGGAATGGGCCCCGGGCATCGACGCCATGATCGGCGTCTTCGACCGCGACCACGTGGTGGACGCCGTGCGTGGCGAGGCGCCGGCGCGTCCCGGGTTGGGCGAGGATGCTCCTCGCTACTGGATCGCCGCCAACGCGCTGCAGGCCGCCGGGGAGCGCGGCATGGACACCGTGGGCCTGACCGTGCACGGCGCCGATGGCAAGGGCGTGGGCTACTTCGAGGGTGACGCGAACCGCTTCCGCCTGACCCCCCGCCACTGGGCCTACCTGCGCGCCAGCGAAGGCTGCAACCAGCGATGCGCCTTCTGCACCATCCCGGGCATCCGCGGCAAGATGCGCAGCAAGCCGATGGACGAGATCGTGCGCGAGGCCGGCCGCCTGATGGATGACGGCGCCTTCGAGCTGAACGTGATCGGACAGGACACGACCAGCTGGGGGATGGACATCGGCGATGATCGCGGCCTGGTGGGGCTGCTCGAGTCGCTTGATGGCGTGGCACGCGCGCACGGCGGCGGCTGGATCCGCCTGATGTACGCCTATCCGAGCACCTTCACCGACGCCATGATCGACGCGATGGCCAGGCTTCCGAACGTGGTGAAGTACATCGACATGCCGCTGCAGCACGCCAGCGACCGCATGCTGGAACGCATGCGGCGTCGAACGAGCGCGTCGCAGACGCAGGAACTCCTCGCGAAGCTTCGGGCGCGCGTGCCGGGGATCGCGCTGCGCACCACGTTCATCGTGGGCCACCCAGGCGAGACCGAGACCGACTTCGAGGCCCTGCTCGACTTCGTGCGGGAGCATCGCTTCGACATGGTCGGCTGCTTCCGGTACAGCCCCGAGGACGGCACCCCCAGCGGCACCATGCATCAGGATCCCGATCTTCGCGTGCCCCCCGAGGAAGCTGCCCGCCGCGAGGAGGCGCTGATGCTGCTGCAGCAGGAGATCGCCTTCGAGCGCAACGAGGCGATGGCCACGGAGAAGTGCCGACTTGCGCTGCTGATCGACGGCCCCGACCCGGAGAACGAGGCCGGCAAGGGTGAGCGGGTGTACCTGGCCCGGGCCACGTTCCAGGCGCCGCAGGTGGACAGCGTGACCCGGGTGATCGCCAGGCGCGAGCTTGCGCCCGGCGAGCTGGTGGATGGCGTGGTGACCGAGGCGATGGAGTACGACCTGATCGCCCGCCTCGAGGACGAGATGAATCGCCGCGTCTCCCTGCCGGTCGCACGGCGCGATCCCTGAGCCCGGGGCGCCGCATGCCGTCCAGCGACGACCGTGAGTCTTCCTTGCAGGACCACGATCGCCATCGCGCGGCGGGTCCATCGCCGCAACGCCACTGGGGACTCTGGATGCGCCTGCACGAGCCGATCCGGATCCCGATGGGCGACCGCCTGCGCATCCATCTCTGGGCCAACGTGCAGATGCTCAAGGATCCGGTGGTGCTGCTGGTGTCGAGCGCCGTGGCGGTGCTGCCCACGCTGGCCTTCTTTCTGGCCCTGCGGCTGCTGTTCGCCCACCTGGACCTTCGCCGGGCCGGAACCACCGCGTGGCTGCTGGGATTCGCCGGCGGGGTGACCCTGTGGCTGCTCGTGCAGCACCTGTTCTTCGTGTACTCCATGCAGCGGTGGTACGCACCCTTCGTGCGACGGGAGTTCGGCCGCCGAGGCATGCCCATGTGCGAACGCTGTGGCCACCGGCTCCCGCCCCGGCGGCCGGCGGCCTGCGCGGAGTGTGGAGCGGCCCTTGTGCCGACGCCGGATTCGACCCCGATTTGCGGCTAGAGTGTGGGGCTTCCCGAGCCGTCCCCCGTGCCCATCCGAAACTTCTCCATCATCGCCCACATCGACCACGGCAAGAGCACGCTCGCCGACCGCCTGCTGCAGGCCACCAAGGCCGTCAGCGACCGCGAGGCTCGGGCCCAGCTGCTCGACAGCATGGACCTGGAGCGCGAGCGCGGCATCACCATCAAGGCCAGCGCCGTCTCGGTGCAGCACGTCTACAAGGGCGAGACCTACCAGCTCAACTTCATCGACACGCCGGGCCACGTGGACTTTGCCTACGAGGTCAGCCGCGCGCTGACCGCCTGCGAGGGCGCCGTGCTCGTGGTGGACAGCACCCAGGGCGTGCAGGCCCAGACCGTGGCCAACGCCTACCTGGCGGTGGGCAACAACCTGGAGCTGATCCCGGTCATCAACAAGATCGACCTGCCCGCGGCGAACCCCGACGGCGTGGCCATGGAGATCGAGCAGGTGCTGGGTCTGAGGGCCGAGGACTGCATCCTGGTCAGCGCCAAGACCGGCCAGGGCATCCAGGAACTGCTCGACGCCATCTGCGAGAAGCTGCCCAGCCCGCCACCCCAGAAGACGGACAAGCTGCGGGCGCTGATCTTCGACAGCGTCTACGACGACTACAAGGGCGTGGTGGTGTACTTCCGCGTGTTCGACGGCAGCATCAGGACGGGCGACAAGATCCGCATGATGGGAACCGGCCGCACCTTCACGGTGACCGAACTGGGCCGCAACACCCCATTTCCCCGCAAGGCGGAGCGTTTCGGCCACGCCGAGGTGGGCTACCTGGCCGCCAGCATCAAGACGCTGGCCGACGTGCGCGTGGGCGACACCATCACGCTGGAGAACGATCCCGCCGCCGAACCGCTGCCTGGCTACGAGGAGCCCAAGCAGATGGTGTTCTGCGACTTCTACCCGGCCAGCAGCGGGGCCGATGGCGGCTCGGGCAAGAAGGGGGACTTCGAGGCCCTGCGCGAGGCCATCGAGAAGCTGCGCCTGAACGACGCCAGCTTCACCTTCGAGGTGCAGCACTCCGAGGCGCTGGGCTTCGGTTTCCGCTGCGGATTCCTGGGCCTGCTGCACATGGACATCATCCAGGAGCGCCTCGAGCGCGAGGGCAACGTGGAGGTGGTGCAGACCGCCCCCACCGTGACCTACCGCGTGGCCATGAACGACGGCACCGAGCTGGAGATTCACAATCCCGCCGACCTGCCGGACATGAGCCACGTGTCCGGCATCCTGGAACCGATCGTGAAGATCGAGATCATCTGCCCCAACGAGAACATCGGAGACCTGATGAAGCTCTGCGACGCTCGGCGAGGCATGTTCAAGACCCAGCGCTTCCTGAGCGACACCCGCCAGATCCTGGACTACGAGTTGCCGCTGGCCGAGATCATCTACGACTTCTACGACAAGCTGAAGTCCATCACCCGCGGCTACGGCACCATGGACTACGAGCTGATCGGCTTCCGTCAGGACGACCTGGTCAAGGTGAGCATCCTGGTCAACGGCGAGCCGGTGGAGGCGCTGAGCCTGATCACCCATCGCAACCTGGCCGAGCACCGCAGCCGCGTGATCCTGGAGAAGCTGAAGAAGCAGATCGACCGGCACCAGTTCGAGATTCCGCTGCAGGCGGCGATCGGCGGGCGGATCATCGCTCGCGAGAGCATCAAGGCCCTGCGCAAGAACGTGCTGGCCAAGTGCTACGGCGGCGACGTGAGCCGCAAGCGCAAGCTGCTCGAGAAGCAGAAGGAAGGCAAGAAGCGCATGAAGACCGTGGGCATGGTCACCATTCCGCAGGAGGCCTTCATGGCCATCCTGGACCAGGGCGACTGAGCCATCCGGCGGACGTAGACTCGCCGCCATGAAGCGAACGCTCCCCACGCTTGTTCCCGCCCTGCTGCTGGCCGCCGGCTTCGCGACCGCCCAGTTGACTCGGACCTCTCCTGCCGTGGCCCGGTCCATGCCGGCCACCGACCTCGGCCCAGCCCAGTCGGTGCTGATCGAGGGATCCAAGGGCACGCTCAAGCTGGTGAACGAGGGCGGTCGACCGGCTTGGGGTACCGATCCCACCGCCCGCGCCCTGAGCATGGGAGCCGTGCACGTGGACAAGGTGCTCAAGCGCCTGCTCGCAGCGGAGAGCTTCCGGGAGGAACTCACGCGTTTCGAGGAGGAAGCCCGCTCCCAGGGAGAGACCTTCAACAAGGAGATGGAGGAACTCAAGGGGCGGTTCGGCGAGAAGAAGCCCGACGATCCGGAATTCAAGCAGGGACAAGCCGCGGTACAGGCCCTGTTCGAGCGGTACCAGCAGTGGAACGTTGGCATGCAGGCGGCCCAGAACAGGCTGATGGCGGAGCAAGTCGAGCGTGCCTATCGGGAGCTCACCGCGGCCGTGGACACCGTGGCCGAGCGGCGGCAGGTGGATCTGGTCTACCGCTCGATTCCCGCTGACGCGCCCTTCGAGGCGCAGGACCTGGGCAACGCCATGATCCAGGTGCAGGGCCGCACCTTCCTGAAGGCACCGGAGTCGATCGACCTGACGGACGACGTGCTGAAGGAACTCAACCTGCCTCGCGACTGAGTCAGCGACCGGTCCGGGCCAGGCGATCCGCGACCGCCGACTGGAAGGCGTTGGCCAGGCCCGCCTTCACGACCGCCATGGACGGCGATCGCTCACCCAGCTCCTGCCGAAGGCTCGTGACCGGCCGGCCCACGAGTCCGCACGGCACGATCAGGCCGAAGTGCCGCATGTCGGGATCCACGTTCAGGGCCAGTCCATGCAAGGTGGCCCAGCGGCTGATCCGCACACCCATGGCGCAGACCTTGCGTCCATCCTCGTTGCCACCCACCCAGACGCCGGTCGCCGAGGCATCCCGGTGCCCGGCCACGCCGAAGCCGGCCAGCGTGGACAGCACCACATCCTCGAGGAAACGCATGTAGCCATGCACACGCAGGTCGAGGCGGTGCAGGTCCAGGATGGGATAGGCCACCAGCTGGCCGGGGCCATGCCAGGTCACGTCACCGCCTCGGTCGGTCTCCACGCGTTGCACACCCAGTCGGTCCAGCTGCGAGGGGTCGGCCACCACATGGTTCGCTGCGCCCGGGCGCCGGCTCACCGTGATCACCGGCGGATCATGCTCAAGCAGCAGCAGGTGCATGGGGACGGGCTCTGGCCTGGCCGCCACCAGCCGCTCGTGCAGCGAGCGCTGTCGCTCCAGCGCCTGGGCGTAGTCGATGCGACCAAGGTCATGGACCTGCAGGCAGGACATGGATGCCAGCGTAGGAGAGGCCACGATGGCATGCGACCGTAGAATCCCGCTCCCCATGTCTCGCATCCATTCCACCGCGATCATCGTTGGCGACGTGACCCTGGCGGCCGACGTGGAGGTGGGGCCGTTCTGCGTGATCGAGGGATGTCCGGGGCCCGTGACCATCGGTGCCGGAACCCGCCTGCTCAACCGCGTGACCATCCAGGGGCCGTGCATCATCGGGGAGCGCAACACGCTGCACCCCGGCGTGACGCTGGGCATGCCGCCGCAGGACCTCGGCTTCGACCCCTCCAAGCCTGGCGCCGGCCTGGTGGTGGGCCACGACAACGTGTTCCGGAGCGGCGTGACCATCGACCGCGCCAAGACCGACCAGCCCACCCGGGTGGGCCACGGCAACTACTTCATGGCGAACAGTCACGCCGGACACGACTGCGTGATCGGCGACCGCAACATCCTCGCCAACGGGACCCTGCTGGCGGGTCACGTGGAAATGGCCAGCCACGTGATCCTGGGCGGCAACAGCGTGGTGCATCAGTTCTGCCGCGTGGGGCGAGGGGCCTTCGTGGGTGGATTGACCGGGTTCAGCCTGGACCTTCCACCCTTCTTCATGGTGACGGGCATCAACATCGCCGGCAGCATCAACGTGATCGGCATGCGGCGATCCGGCATGCAGCGGTCGGACGTCGACACCGTGCGCTGGATCTACCGGACCCTCCAGCGCAGCCGCCTGCCCATGCCGGCACGCCTGGACGAACTTCGAACGCGCGCGGGTGATCCGGTGGTGGACGAGTTCATCGCCTTCGTGGCCTCGAGCAAGCGGGGCATCGTGCCCGGCGAGGGCACGGTCATGCGCGGCTCCGCCATGAACCAGGAGGCGTGATGCGGCTGCGCGTGCTGGCCAGCGGAAGCAGCGGCAATGCGGCCCTGCTCACCGCGCACGCGGATGGACGCCGGCACGACCTGCTCATCGACCTGGGGCTCTCTCCCCGGCGACTCAACGGACTGCTGCAGGCCGAGGGAACCTGCCTGGAGAGCCTGAGCGGGGTGCTGCTCACGCATGGCGACGTGGATCACCTGCACACCGGCTGGGCGCGGGCCTGGCCCACGCTCCTGGCACCCCCCATCGTGGTCCGCGCCGAGCATGGCACGATCCCCGCGCGGGCGGGCCTTGGCCAGGCGGTCGTCCGCCGGGTGGCGGAGCCGTTGCATCTGGGACCGTTCCGTGTGACGTCCCTTCCGCTGCCGCATGACCGCGAAGGCAGCACGGCCTTCCGGGTGCAAGCGGATGACCTGCATCTGGGGTGGGCCACCGACCTGGGACACGCGCCCGAGGGACTGCTCACCTTCATGGCCGGCGTGCATGCGCTGGGCATCGAGAGCAACTACGACCCGCACCTGCAGCAGGCCAGCCCCCGACCGGAACACCTGAAGCGCCGGATCATGGATGGTCATGGACATCTCTCCAACCAGCAGGCGCTGGCGTTCGTGCGTCGCCTGCAGGGTGCGGGCACCGATCCGGCGGTGCTGGTGCTGCTGCACCTGAGCGAACAGTGCAACGGACCCGAACTGGTGCACGACCTCTGGATGCGCGAGGCGCCCGACCTGGCGCCGCGCATGCGGGTGGCCGGGCGGCGACAGCCTTCCCCGGCCGTGCACCTGCCCAGCCTGCTCTCATCCGCCTGATCAGGCCGGCATGGGCACACCCGCCCGACGCTGCATGTCGAGCCATCGCTCCGGGTCACGCTGCAGCGAACCCACCGGCTTCGCGTCCAGCCACAGCGGCACCAGCATGGGCATGCCCGCGACCAGCGGCTCATGCAGCGGCACGTGGCAACCATGCAGGAAGCGACCGTTCTGGTCGAAGACGCGATAGACCTGCACGGGTGCCGGGAGGTCCACGCACGCACACCCCGGGCACGACAGCGGCTGCCGCTCGGTCCACCAGGCCACGCACTCCCCCGGCAAGGCCACGGTGCCTGGTTCCATCACCGCGAGCGTGCCACCCGGATCGCGCACGGCGTCCGTCCACGCGGGAACGATCATGGGTTCGCTCCCCTCCCACCGCAGGCCGGAGAGGCCGGCGTACAGCGAGCGCGAGAGCGCCGCGCGGGATCGCTCCATCGATTCGAGCATGAAGTCAGGCATCGGCTCGGCATGCCAGATGCGACCGAGCTGGGCACCCGCCTGCTGCAGCAGCAGCTCGGCCTGGTCCCGCGCGTACGGCCGGGCGGAAGGCTCCAGTTCGGCCAGGCGATCCATGGCCAGTTCCACCGCCATCAGCTGCACCAGCCACGGCACGCCACGCCGCACACGATCGCCGGCTGCATCCGCGGGCAGCGTGCGGGCCGCCGAGGCCATCTGCATGGCCTGCGCGATCAGCACCGTCCAGGCGTCGGCGGCGGCCATCGACATGCGCGAAAGCCTAACGGTTTGCCGCAGCCACGCGTGGCACGCCCGCGGCTACGCTCGACCATCCGTGAGCGACTTCATCGGCCACAAGTGCGGCGTGGTGCTTCTGCGGCTCAAGCGGCCGCTGGAGCAGTTGCGCGAACGGCGTGGCGACATGCTCTGGGGACTGCGCCGGCTCTATCTGCTCATGGAGAAGCAGCGGAACCGCGGCCAGGACGGCGCGGGGATCGCCGCGGTCAAGTTCGACATGCCCGCCGGCGAGCCATTCCTGCTGCGGCTGCGCAACGCCAAGCGGAACGCCCTCGAGCGGCTCTTTGACGAGGCCATGGAACCGGCCACCGACCTGTCGAGCGCGACCATGCGCTCCGCGCATCCGATCGAGCTCAAGCGCCGCATCCCGCTGCTGGGTGAGGCCATGCTGGGTCATCTCCGCTACGGGACCTACGGCGGACGCGGGGCCGCGTTCTGCCATCCCTACATCCGGCGAAGCGTGGTGGCCAGCCGGAACCTGGCTCTGGCGGGCAACTTCAACCTGACCAACAGCAACCAGCTCTTCCGCACGCTGGTCGAACTTGGCCTGAATCCCGTGGGCGACACCGACACCGGCGTGGTGCTTGAGAAGATGGGCCACTTCCTCGACCAGGAGCACCGTCACCTGTCCGCCACCATCGGACCCGGCAGCTTCCGATCGCTCTCGGGCACCGACCTGGCCCAGGCGATCTCGCAGGAACTGGACCTGCACCGCGTGCTTCGCAAGGCCACCGAGGACTTCGACGGCGGATTCGCGTTCGTGGGGCTGGTGGGCAATGGCGATGCCTTCGCCTGCCGCGACCGGCACGGCATCCGACCGGCCTTCGTGGCCGAGACCGAGGACGTGGTGGCCGTGGCGAGCGAGCGCGCGGCGCTGACCACGGTGCTGGACCTGGATCCGTCGCTGGTCCGCGAGTTGCCGCCGGCGCACGCGCTGGTGATCCGCCGCGACGGCGAGGTGCTCGAGGCACCCTTCGCCGAACCCGGTCCGTGCCGGTCGTGCACCTTCGAGCGCATCTACTTCAGCCGCGGCAACGACCCGCAGATCCACCAGGAGCGCATGCAACTGGGCCGCAACCTGGCGGGTCGGGTGCTCGAGGTGCTGGGCGGCGGCATCGAGCGGGCCGTCTTCGGCTTCATTCCCAACACCAGCGAGACCGCCTACATGGGACTGGTGGACGAGGTGGGCCGCCGCGTGCGCCTGGCTCGGGCGACCGAGCTGGCCGAGCGGCTGCACCACGGCACGCTGACCGCCGGGGAGATCGAGGCGGCACTGGGGCTCTCGGTGCGTGCCGAGAAGGTGGCCCACAAGGACCAGAAGCTGCGCACCTTCATCACGCATGACGCGGCACGCGGCGACCTGGTCAAGCACGTCTACGACGTGACACCAGGGGTGGTGCGGCCCGATGACACGCTCGTGATGGTCGACGACAGCATCGTGCGCGGCACCACGCTGCGCGAGAGCATCGTGACCATGCTGGCACGCCTGCAGCCCACCCGAATCGTGATCGTGAGCAGCAGCCCGCCGATCCGCTACCCGGACTGCTACGGCATCGACATGAGCCAGTTGGGGCGCTTCATCGCCTTCGAGGCCACCATCGCGGTGCTGCGTGCCCGAGGTGACCAGGGACTGATCGACGAGGTCGAGCGGCTCTGCCTGGAGCAGCAGCACTGGTCGGACGGACGTCAGGTGAATCACGTCCGACGCCTGTACGACGCCGTGGACCACGCCGAGCTGGAGGGGGCGGTGGCACAGGGCATCCTGCCGCCGGGACTGGCCTGGAAGGGCGGCCTGCAGGTGGTCTACCAGTCGCTGGACGGGCTTCGGCAGGCCATGCCGGAGCATGCCGGAACGTGGTACTTCGACGGCGACTACCCCACCCCGGGTGGCTACCGGGTTCTCAACACCGCCTTCCTGCAGTGGTGCCGCCGGGAAGACGGCCGGGCCTACTGATCCGGCAAAACCGGCCGCCCAGCGAGCCCGAGGCCTCCATCGCCCCCCTCCCCTGCGGTCCCCTCCGGTCGTCTTGACCCCCCCGCCGGTTTCGGTTGTAATGCGTGGCTCGCCCTTGGCCACCCCGGCCAGGGGGCGTCCGCATCGATTCAGGAGTCCGAATGGCTCGCTACACCGGTCCCAAGGTCAAGCTCTCCCGACGCGTCGGCGTGCCCGTTGCGGACACGCCCAAGCACACCGCCAAGCGGCAGTTGACCGCACCAGGCATGCACGGGTTCCGCGGCAAGCGGGCCAAGCCCTATGGCGTGCGCAAGGACGAGAAGCAGAAGCTGCGGTACCACTACGGGGTGCTGGAGCGGCAGTTCCGCCGCACGCTCGAGACCGCGGGCCGCATGACGGGCAACACGGGCGAGGTGCTGCTGCAGTTGCTGGAGCGCCGCCTGGACAACCTGCTCCGACGGGCCGGCTTCGCCCGGACCATCTGGGCCGCCCGCCAGATCGTGGCCCATGGCCACGTGCGCGTGAACGGCCAGAAGGTGGACCGTCCCAGCTACGTGATCGCCGTGGGTGACTCCATCACGATCAAGGAGAAGACCCAGAAGCTCATCCGTGACAACATGGAGAGCATGGCGGGTCACCAGGTCCCCGGGTGGCTCGAGGTGAATCCCGCGGAACTCACCGCCAAGGTCACCAGCCTGCCCACGTCGGACCAGATCCCCTTCGACGTGAACACCAACCTGATCATCGAGTTCTATCGCTGAGCACCCGCCCGCGCCCGCGGGTTTCGCCCGGCGGTGGGTCTGGCGAGCGCGTGGGCCGGACGGCCGCTTGCGGCCTTCGCCACCGCCATGTTCAAGTTTCTCCGCAAGTACAACAAGATCCTGCTCGCCGGCTTCGGCTCCCTCCTGCTGGTGGTCTGGCTGGTTCCCAGCGCCATCACGGAGTTCTCCCGACAGTCCGGCGCCGGCAACGCCACGCTGGCCACGCTGGCCGACGGTTCCGTGCTCACCGCAGGCCAGGCCCAGCAGCTGCAGCGTCAGGTCAAGTTGCTGACGCTGCTGCAGGTCCCGCTGATGCAGGGTGTGGGCGAGGATGAGGCCCCGGCCACCTGGTGGCTGCTCGTGCGCGAGGCTTCGCAGGCGGGACTCATCGGCGGACCTGGACAGGGGCAGAAGGTCCTCGAGGAAGTGGCCGCGGGCATGCCGCCCCAGCAGATGCTGCAGCAACTCTGCAGCGCCGCCGCCATGCAGCCGCGCGAGGTGCTGCAGACGCTGGCCGACCTGCAGGGTGTGTCGCGTCTTCTCACCGTGGCCGCGGCCGCGGCACGGTTGAGCGACGCCCGCATCGAGGCCAAGGCCGCCGAGGCCATGACCAGCGTGGCGGCGGACGTGGTGGTTCTGAACGCGTCGCAGCCGCTGCCCCGCGAGGAGCCCGCGCCCACGCCCGAACGCATGCAGGCGCTGCTCGCCGAATTCGCGGCCGTGGAACCTGGCGTCGGCCGCGGCGGCATGGGCTACCGCCAGCCGGACCGGGTGGCGCTGGAGTGGTTCACCATTCCCGCCGCCGCGGTGCGGGCCTCGCTGGAGAACGATCCGCAACTGGAGGGGCTGGCCCTGCGCAAGGCCTTCCTGCGCGACCCCCAGTCCTATGGCGCGCCCGCCAGCGATGCCAAGCCCAGCTTCGACGCCTTCCGCGACCGCGTCCGGACCAAGGAGCTCGATCGGCTGACGACCGAACGCATGGAGGCGATCGCCAAGTTCGTGGCCGATCACACCCAGCTCTCGCTCCGGAACCTGCCCAAGCAGGGCGTGTACGCGGAACTTCCGGCCGACGGCACCGGCGTGCTCACGCTGGCGGCTCTTTCGGCGGATGTGGCCGGACAGTTCGGCATACCGAACCCGGTCGTGGAAACCACGGGCCTGATCACGCTGACCGAGGTTCGCGCCCTACCGGGCGTGGGTTCCGCCAGCACCAACCGCTTCGGAAACCAGCCCATGCGGCTGGAGGAGGTGGTCCGCCAGGCTCGCGAACTCAAGCCCGAGACGGTGCGAGCGATCATCCAGCGGGGCGTGGTGGGACCGGCCCTGCAGTCCACCAGCGCCGGCGGCGTGGTCGGTGACCTCTTCGTCTTCCGCATCACGCAGGCGGAGCCCGCCCACGATGCGCGCGACATGGCCGAGGTGCAGGACCAGCTCATGACCGACGCGGCACGGGTGATGCGGTTCGAGGCGCTCGAATCCATGCAGCAGGCGATCGCCGAGCAGGCCAAGTCCGACCTTGCCGCGCTGGCATCGGAGTTCGGGACCACCGTGGCCTTTGCGCCCGCCATCCGCGAGGCCGACGCCCAGATGCTGGGCTTCGGGCTGCGCGTGCCCACCGCCCTGCCGGGCCTGAAGCCCGACGAGGAACTTTCCAGTGCCATCGTGCGCCAGGCCATGGCCTTGCCCCCGGACGTGGCCGCGGTGCCCGAGGCCGATCGAACCTTTGTGGTGCCATCGCCCGCCAACCTGGCCCTGGTGGCGGTGCGCGTGCAGGGCGTGAGCCCGCTCACCCGCGAGGACTTCGTGGCCATGAGCGCCAACCCTCGCTTCCGCGACATCGTGGCGAACGACCTGCAGGGATCGGGGCTCAACGACACCTTCAAGCCCGAGGCCCTGAAGGCACGCCATGGCTTCAAGCCGGCCCGCGAGTCGGAACAGGCATCGGCCGAATCCCCCGCCGGCTGATCAGCTCACCTTGCTGCCGGCCTTGACCGGCTTGTCGAGCGCCAGCACGACCACGTTGCGGGCGTCGTCGGCGAACTTGCCGTCGGCGCCGGGTGCGGCGCCTTCCTTCAGGTCGCTCGCCGCCAGCACCATGCCCGCGCTCACCTCGCCGCGCAGCATGCGAGGCTCGAGATTCGCCACGATGATCACCTGCTTGCCCACCAGCGTGGCGGGGTCGTACCACGCCTTGATGCCGGCGCAGACCTGGCGACCTTCCGGCGTGCCGTCATCCAGCTTCAGCTTGAGCAGCTTGTCCGCATTGGGGTGAGGCTCGGCCGCCACGATGGTGGCCACGCGCAGGTCCAGCTTGGCGAAGAGGTCGTAGGCGATGTTGGGAAGCGGGTCGGTCATGCAGGCTCCGGTGTCGGGGTGAAGAGGGATCGGGTTCAGGCCGCGCCAACGGCCTCGGCGTCGCGGTCAGACAGTGCCACGCCGTTGGCGCGTGGGCGAACGCTCTCGTCACGCCGACGGCTGCGCTCGCAGCGAGGGGCCTGTCGAAGGTCCTCCACCTGCACCGAGGTGGCGGCCGGATCCAGCCTGACGCGCGAGACGCCACAGAGGTCGGCCAGGTCGGCTGCGAAGGGCTTCAGGCGCCCATCGGCGTCCGGAAGCACCAGACCCGCGTCGAGCGGGTTCTCCACGCCGCGCGGCTTGGCCTCCTCCAGCGCCTTCAGGGCCGCGTCGCGCATGGACATGGCGTGCCCCCATCCCGGATGCATGGCCACGGTGAAGTCCAGGTGGCACTCCCGGTGCACGCACGCCGAGTCGCCGTGCATGGCCCGGAACGCCTCATCGGCGGTGTGCGGCAGGATGGGCGCCAGCAGGCGGCAGAGACTCTCGGCGCACAGCCGCATCACGCGCTGGGTGCGGCGGCGGCGCGGGGCGTCGGTCCGGTCACAGTAGAGGCGGTCCTTGGCGGCGGCGCAGTACACGCTGCTGAGCGCATGGTTGCAGAAGTCGAAGAGGGCCAGGTGCGCCTCGCGGAAGGCGTGTCGCGCAAAGGCGTCGCGCACGCCCGCCTGCACGCGGGCGAGTTCGGCCAGGGCCCAGCCGTCAAGCGACTCCGGCTCGGCCTGCATGGCCTCGGCCACCACGTCTCCCGCCGGAAGGTCGCCGATGTTGCCCAGCAGAAAGCGGAGCGTGTTGCGGATCTTGCGATAGGCCTCGCCAGCGGCGGCCAGGAACGACTTGTCCATGCGGATGTCGTTCTCGAAGGCCAGACCACTCACCCACCAGCGGCAGATGTCGGCTCCGAACTCCTTGAGCAGGTCCTCCACCTCGAGCGCGTTGCCCAGGCTCTTGCTCATCTTGCGGCCGTCGCGATCCACCACGAAGCCATGCGTGAGCAGGCTTCGGAATGGCGGCTCACCGGTCACGCCCAGGGCCGGCAGCAGGCTCAGCTGGAACCACCCACGGTGCTGGTCGCTGCCTTCCAGGTAGAGCTCGGCAGGCACCCCCTGCCCGCGCGCCCGCATCACGCTGTTCCAGCTGCTGCCCGCCTCGAACCACACGTCGAAGATGTCGAACAGCTTCTCGAGCGAGGCGACCTGCAGGCCCCTGGGCGCCTGCGGATCCTTCAAGGGGTCGTACCCCGCCAGCAGCACCGCGGGCGGCTCGGTGAACCAGGCGTCGCTGCCCTTCTGCCTCACCACCTCGGCCACGGCCCGCACGCTGGCTGGCGTGAGGAAGGCCGAACCATCCGGCAGGCGGAAGGCGGGAATGGGCAGACCCCAGGCTCGCTGGCGGCTGAGGCACCAGTCGGGCCGGCTCTCCAGCATGCCTCGCAGGCGGTTGCGGCCCCACTCCGGCAGGAACCTCACCTTCGACTCCACGGCCTGCATGGCCATCTGCCGCAGCGTGCCACCGCCACGAACCGGTCGGTCCACCCCCACGAACCACTGCTCCGTGGCGCGGAAGATCACGGGCGTCTTGCTGCGCCAGTCGTGCGGATAGCTGTGGGTGAAGCGCACCTGGTGAACCAGGTGGCCACTCTCGGTCAGCCGCCGGATCACCATGTCGTTGGCGTCCCAGATGCTCACGCCGCGCAGCCACGCCGGCACGCTGTCGTCGTAGGTGCCGTCATCACGCACGGGGCAGTAGGCGGGCAGGCCCTCGCGTCGACCGGCGCGCCAGTCCTCCTCGCCGTGGCCCGGAGCGGTGTGCACCAGGCCCGTGCCGTCCTCCAGCGTGACGTGGTCGGCGCCCAGGATCCGGCCCTCGCGATCGCAGAATGGATGGCGGTAGGTCAGGCCGACCAGCGTTGCGCCATCGGTCTCGGCCAGCACCTCCACCTGTTCGGCGCCCACGGCCGCCTTCACCTTGGCCAGCAGGTCCACCGCCACCACCGTCTCGCTGCCATCCATGCGCACCAGCGCGTAGCGGAACGTGGGGCCCACGGCGATGGCCAGGTTCGCCGGAAGCGTCCACGGCGTGGTGGTCCAGATCATGAAGCTCGGGCGGGCGTCAAGCGATTCCAGCCCGAATGCCTTCGCCACGGCCTCGGCATCGCAGGCCTCGAAGTCCACCCAGATGCTCGGATCCTCGCGGTCCTCGTACTCCAGTTCGGCCTCGGCCAGCGCCGTGCGGTTGGCCACGCTCCAGTGCACCGGCTTCAGTTCGCGGAAGACCACCCCCGCGTCCAGCAGGTCGGCGAACACCTGCAGCGTGCCCGCCTCGTAGGCGGGGTCCATGGTCATGTACGGGTGCTCGTAGTCGGCCATCGTGAGCAGGCGCTGCATGCCCTTGGCCTGCACGCCGATGAACCTGGTGGCATCGGCCGCGCACGCCTTGCGGATGGCCATGCGCCGCACGTCGGCGGGCAGCGCGTCCAGCTCCTTCATCTTGCCCTTCTTCACCAGCTCACCGACCACGCGGTGCTCGATGGGCAGGCCATGGCAGTCCCAGCCCGGCGTGTAGGGCACGCGCATGCCCTCCATCAGGCGGCTGCGCACCACCAGGTCCTTCAGCACCTTGTTGACCATGTGCCCCACATGGATGGGACCGTTGGCGTAGGGCGGGCCGTCATGAAAGCGGAACAGCGGCGCCGAGGCTCGCTCCTGCTGCAGGCGCTCGTACAGCCCCTGCCACCGCTCCAGCGAGGCGGGCTCCGCCTGGGCCAGGTTGGCCTTCATGGCGAAGTCCGTCCTGGGCAGGTTCAGCGTGTCCTTGAATTCGGCCATGGCAGGGCGACGATTCTAGTGCCCCGCGGCCGATGCGATCAGTCGTCCGGATGCTCGCCCGGCTTCACGGCCTCGTCGAGATAGCGCTGGAAGTCGCCCATCTTGTAGCTGACGAAGCAGAAGACATGGTGCAGCGTGAACCACTCCAGGTCCTTGGGATCCTTGGAGAGATCCTGTCGCAGGCGGTTGAGTTCGGCGAGCACCTTCTCGGCTTTCATGGCGTGATCTCCTGGACATGCGGGACACCTTCCGCGTGGACATGCCCCGCGTGATCGTGGGCGCAGTCGGGGCCATGCTCGTGCGACTGGGCCTCAAGGCGCCCCACGCCCCAGGCCACGGCCAGTCCGAGCACCAGCAGCACCGACAGGCTCACGCGGTCATGACGATGGAACTGCAGTTCGGGCAGCAGGTCACTGCCGGCGATGCACAGGAACGTGCCGGCCGAAAAGGCAAGCGCCGCCGACACCACGGCCGGATCCGCCGAGCCAAGCATCAGGAACAGCCCGGCGCCCACCGGAACCACCAGCGCAAAGGCGGCGTTCAGCGTGAGCGCCGCCCGGGGCGAACCCTTGCCTGCCCTGAACAGCGTGGTCAGTGTCATGGCATCGAAGGGCTTGTGCAGCAGGATCACGAGGAACGTGCCGAACCCGGCGGCCGCCAATTCGGGGTGCAGCGCCGTGGCCGCCATCACGCTGCTGGCGATGGCCACGCCCTCGAGAAGTCCGTGCACGCTCATGCCCACCGCCGCCCCAGCCCACGTGAGCCGTGGCAATCCGCTCTCCCGCTTCTTTCGCCTGCCCCCGGATCCATGATCATGGCCATGCTCACAGGCCTGCCCCGGAACCTCATGATGATGAAAGTCGGCGAACCGGGCCAGCAGGAACATGGCCAGGAAACCCGCGGCCAGGCTCACCATGATCGGCTCGAGCCCGGCATGACCGGTTGCCGAGTCGCCCCGAGCCATCACCGCGTGGGGCAGCATGTGAAAGACCGCCACCCCCAGCATCACGCCGCTCACGAAGCTGAGCGCCATCTGCAGGCGTCGATGCGTCCAGTTGAGCAGCCCGGGCAGCAGACCTCCGACCACGCTTGCCACCGCCACAAGCCCGCTCCAGATCCAGACCCACTCCGATGTCATGGCGCGAGAGGGTACGGGTGCGTGCCACACCGTGCCACGCCCGGCCAATCGTGCCCATGGGTCACGGCAACACGACCGGGCGGCTGTGGCCTGCGAGGCATGGCGACCCCGATCTGTCCGGGCTACACTGCCACCCTCCCTTGGGGTGGTAGCTCAATTGGGAGAGCGCTTGAATCGCATTCAAGAGGTTGTGAGTTCGATCCTCATCCACTCCACTTTGAGCGCAACGGCCCGCCCTCCGGCGGGCCGTTGCTCTTTCGTATCGCACCCGCATTGCTTGCCCGCCCTCCGGCGGGCCGTTGCTCTTTCGCAGCGCACCCGCAGTGCTGGCTGGCCCTCCGGCGGGCAAATCAAAACCTGATTTCCGAACACTTCCAACGCCTCGGCACCCTCGGACAGAGAGCTTCGGTGCCTCTTCCAGCGATCATCTCGAGTTGCCTTCCACAGATCCATGACGCGTGCCGCCGCGCAGGCGCCCGCTCGCTGCGGACATTCGGCTCGGCTGCATCAGGGACCAGGGATTCCGCTTCAGGCGATGTCGACCTGCTCGCCGATGTGCGCTCCGCTCTGGCCGGTTGCTGATTCCCTGAGGGGCGGGCATCAAGTGATTCGCGCCCGGGTCCGCGGTAGCCTGCGTATCACGCAAGGCCTTCCGGATGCCGCACCACCCCGACGATTCCCACGCAGACGCCCCTGCCCCCGGTGATCGCCCCGACCACACGGTCGATCTGCGCGATGCCTCGGCCTCGAAGGCCGATCCCTTCGCGGGTGCGCCCGGCGCTTCCTCCGCATCGCTCGAGAAACCAGGCGACCAGATCGGCCCCTACAAGCTGATCTCCATTCTTGGCGAGGGCGGATTCGGCGAGGTCTGGCTGGCCGAGCGCAAGCAGCCCTTCACGCAGCAGGTGGCCCTGAAGGTGATCAAGGCCGGCATGGACTCGAAGGCCGTCATCGGCCGCTTCGAGCAGGAGCGACAGGCGCTGGCGGTGATGAGTCACCCGCACGTGGCCAAGGTGCTCGACGGTGGCCTCACGCCGCAGGGCCGCCCCTACTTCGCCATGGAGTACGTGAAGGGCGAGCCCATCACGGACTTCTGCGACCGCCAGAAGCTCTCCATCAAGGACCGCCTCCGCCTCTTCATGCAGGTCTGCGAGGCGATCCAGCATGCCCACACCAAGGGCATCATCCACCGCGATTTGAAGCCGGGGAATGTGCTCGTGGGCCTGGCCAGCGACGACACCCCGCAGGCCAAGGTGATCGAC
>JBJOGW010000066.1:0-54950 GCA_046048055.1 Planctomycetota bacterium | reverse complement strand
GGCCACCCTGTCGCAGGCTTCCCTCGATGTCCGCCAGGTCGGTGACCAGCCGGTAGCCATTCCACGGGGCTGCAATCCACGAGAGATGCGGCCAGTGGCTGAAGAACGCGCCGCCGGGCGTTGCGGCCAGGTTGCGCTGTCCGGGCTGGCCCAGGTCCACGGCACGCACCGGCTCGGAGCTGCGCAACCAACGCGTGTCACCGAATCCGGGATTGCCCGGCGGATTGCCGTAGATGTTGCCGGTCATCGCGTTCTGCGTGGCCCCGAACCCCTGCACCCACCAGAGTCCGGCGTTGCTGGTGCTCCCAGCGGCAGGCGTGGGCGTGGGAAACTGAAAGTCGGGCCAGTTGGTCCACGGGATCACCGCGTATGGCGCAAAGTTGTAGCCATCCGGAAACCCGTCCGCGCCGCCAACGATGCGCTGAGGGCTGCCGGGTTCGCGGTTGCCTGCCAACGCCGGGCTCACCGCGTTCTGCTGCCGGTCCGCCGGCGAGGTGCTGCCCTGGCGCGGGGGCACGCTCTCGATGCCGTACCGCACCGCCTCGGGCGGAGGCGGAAGGCGATTGCCCGCGCTGTCGCCACCGACGTAGTTGGCGGCGCCCACCGGATCGATCGGGCGCACGAACAGGTGCTGCGCGATCTCGGTGGCCAGCTGCTTGCCGATGGTCTCGGCGCGACGACTCTCACCGGCCGTCTCCTGGATGGCGGCCGCCGTGATCCGCTGCGTGCGCGTTCGGCTCAGGTAGGCGGCCGCGATCAGCGTGAGCAGGACCAGCATGGCGCTGACCAGCACCAGGGCGTTGCCGCGACGGGATGGTGGGCGTGGGTCGATCATGGGGTGACGGGTTGCGGAACGTCGACGATGAACTGGTAGGTGCGGCCGTTCTGGGTCGACACCTTGGGATCATGCAGCGTGAAGGTGAACCGAAGCGCGGTGGGCCACGGTGTGTAGTCCAGGTTCATCTGCCTCCTGCGGATCGAGGTGTCGCCCGTGCGCCGGTCGATCACGTTCACGGCACGATCGCCGTTGAAGCCGAACGTGGCCCTGTACACGTACACCGGAACGCTCGTGCCGAACGGTCGCTTCAGGCCAGTGCCGTCCTCGATTCGGATCGGGTCGATGGGTGGGGCCACCACCCCCACCGTGACCAGGTCGCTGTCCTGCGCCTCGCCGGCATTCACCTCGGCCGAGCGCGACTCGCGCAGGATGCGGATGGGCGTGGCGTAGCTGCCCTGCCCTCCCGGACTCTGGCTGGAGGGGAGCGAGCGTGGCCGATCGGTGGGCAACGCGCCGGCCAGCATGGTCACACCGCTTCGCTGCCGCGGCGGGAACAGGCTGTCCGGAAGGCCGAACCACGGCACCTTGGGGGTGACGCCTGGCGTGAGCGTGATGCGTCCCGTGAAGCCCGGCACGGGTGCCGGCCAGTTGCTCAGCATCACGCCCGGCATCGGCACATCGGCCAACGCGTTGGGCTGGCCCTGCTGCGGCGGCGCATCGGCCACCATGGGCGTGGCATCCGCCGTGAGTTGGCGGCCCGAGCCCTCGGACCAGGTCCAGTCCACCTGGAAGAAGCTGCAGTTGCCCACCAGCGTGTTGGCCACGGTCATCAGGTCGGTGCGGTCCATGCTGGGGGCGGTGCGCTCGCCACGCGGCCAACCCCACATGCCACGCATGGTCTCCCCGGTCACGGCTGCGCCAAAGAGCGTGTTGAGCAGTCGCTCGCGCACCTCGCCGTCTGGGGACCCGGCGGGACGGCTCTCCACATTCCAGGGCAGCGTGGCGCCGTTCAGGGCACCCAGGTCACGCCCGGTCTCCAGGAAGGTCTTCAGATCCACACGACTGGTGGCCGCGATATCCGCTCGGGATGTCATCATCCGGCGATCGGGGTAGATCTGGCCTTCCGGGATCCACTCTCGAAGGGTGATTGGGGTGTAGACGGCCTTGATCGCGGTGTCACGCTGGGCCAGGCTGGGCACGCTGTTGGCCGGATCGTCGCCGAAGTTGCTCTTGCGATAGAACAGCGGTCCGCCGTCACCGGTGCCGCCGTCATCGGCCAGCAGCACGGACTGGCGGGAGAGCGTCCACCGACGCGCCTCGGGCTGCGAACCCGAGATCCGGTTGGGATTGGGCTCGGCCGACGTGTGGTAGTAGGCGAACGTGAGTCGCGGCTGCCCCGGCGGCTGCCAGGTCCACGGCACCGTGGGCCCCTGCCCCTGCGGGTACTGGAACAGGTCCGCGTCCGGCCGTCGCGTGGACTGCAGCGGATCGGTGACCAGCTGCGGGAACTGCACGCCGTGGCCAAGACGCACGAAATGCTCCCATGCCCCACTCTCGGTGTTCAGCACCAGCGGATCGCCGCGATAGGTCTCCACGCTGAAACCCGACTGTCGCCCGACCACGCTGCCCTCGCCCGAACCCTCGAAGTTCTTGCTGGGCTCCTGCCCCTGCGTGATGAAGCACACCTGATCGCAGCGGATGAACTCGTCCGCGGGCTTGGTGGGGTCCAGCAGCGGCGGCGTCACCCCGCCGGCAGGCCAACCCTGAAACCGGTGCACGTCGTTGCGCACGGCCACGCACTGGATCACCAGGAAACCCTGGCGATGGATGCGGGCGATGTCCCTGCGAATGGTGCGTTCCACGGCCGTGGCCAGCGTCTGCAGGTCGGCGTTGGCCTCGCCGATGGTGCTCACCTTGCTGGTCGCGCCGAAGATGCGGGCCGTGGCGGCGATGATGGCCAGCAGCACCAGGATGCTGACCATGAGTTCGACAAGGGTGAAGGCGCGACGGGGCATGGTTCAGAGCTCCTCGATCGCCACGTAGACCGGGGTGAGGTCGTTGCCATTGGAGTCCTGCAAGGGAACGAACCACACGTCCTGGATGCCGTCCAGGGAGTCGCCACCGGAGCGTGGCGAGGCAACCAGCGCATCGGTGTCGAACTGGCCAAATCGCCGGCTGTGCAGGTCCACCAGCACGTCGCCATAAGGCTGTCGCGGAACCGGCTTGGCCAGCGTCACGGGGCCGTCGGCTCGGGTTCGTCTGCCTGCCACGACCCGGTGCACGTTGCCGAAGAAGTCCACGAACCACTGTCCTGGCGCCTGCCAGCCGTCGCCGAAGTTCAGCCCGATCACGGCAGGATCGTCGGTGTTCGCTGCGGCCGGGAGCGGCTCGGTGCCCGGAACGCTGCTGTCGTCGCGTCCCACCCCGTACAACGAGGGATTGATGGTGGATCCCACCTGCTCATCCAGCCCTCCGGCCCCCCACTTTCGGCCTGCACTGGTGCCGTCGACCCGCCGCAGATTGCCCGGGGAACCCGGCCGCGAACTCGCCCACTGCGGCACCGAGGGAAACGCGGCGATCTCCGAGCCAAAGTCCGGATCCAGGTTGGTGGTCACCTTGGACACCGCGTAGGGCGTCTGGGTCTGGGGGTTGCCCCCGCGCAGTCCGTTCAGGTTTCCCACGCGATACACGAACACGGCCACCTGCACGCGTCCGCCGAACCTCCGGAACATGCAGTCCCACACGTACTGCGGCGGCGGGATCGGACCCACCGCCACGTTGGGCATGGGCCAGTAGCGCTCACGCTGGGTGAAGAACACCCCGGGCTCCATCGCCGCGTTCTGCTGGTTGCCCGCATCGCCGACCGCTGGAAACCCCGTGCCGTTGGGCACCAGCCACGCATAGTTGGCCTGGGTCACGTTTCGCTGCTCGTCGTAACGGGCGCGGTTGAAGGGGATGCCGAACAACCGGTGCGCCTGGTCGCTCACATACGGAATGCCGCGAGGAAACTCGGTCAGCAGGTCCGACACCCCCACCTGCGGCGCGTCGTACTGCCCGGCAGGCACGGGGCGCCCGTTGGACCTGCGGTTGTAGAGCAGGCTGAACACGTCCACCATGCCCTTCTCGTCGATGTCGGCGGTACCCGGATCGTCCGCCACGCTGATGCCCGGCCGCTTCCAGCTCCAGTCGCCGGTGAGCGTTGTGGGACGGACCACGCCGTCCTGCACGGGATTGGGGAAGGTGCGGTTGATGGGCACCGGGTCCCGGACCACGGCACCGCTGCCCGGAGGGGTGAATTCCTCGAAGGTGCCGAAGTCGTCCTGCGCCAGCCGACTCCGCAGCAGGTCGAACGCGTGCTTGGCCACCAACGGTCCGTACACCTCGTCCTCGCTGGCCTGTTGCTGGGCGATACCGGCGGGAAAGAGCGCCGCCACGCTGATCATCCCGATGCCCAGGATGAAGATGGCCAGGATCAGCTCGACCAGGGTGAAGCCTCGCCTCATCGCTGGCGAACCTCGGCCCGACCGGTGTTGCGGTTGATGAAGATGCGGTCGGCGAACTGGTTGATGTAACGGCTCTGCTCGCAGCGCATCCGCTCCTGGCCGGCCCCGTAGGTGCTGCAGTCCGCACCGGCCTGGTAGGCACCGCCAGCGGAACCCCGCCAGTTGGCCGGGTCATAGGTCTCTCGGGCGGTCTTGTCGTCGAAGACGGCCAGAAACTGGCAGTACTGCACGCTGCTCTCGTCCTCGAGGTCGTCGTAGGCGAAGTAGCGGGCCGCACCCTCGCTGCTGTCGGGCTCACGCTGCTCGCCGTCGCGATCCATGTCCATCACCGCGCTGCGGTAATAGCCCGCGTTGGCCAGCCCGCCACCGGGAAGGCGCGTGAGCAGCGCCCCATCGGGACCGAACAGCACCCCGATCATCCGTCCATGCTCCTGGTTGAGCAGTTCGGGCTGCGTGATCCAGACGTTGTCCTGGTCGAAGTCGGTTCGAGGACCCGCGATCTTGATGCCTTCGGCGAACCGGACCGGCTGGAAGTCGGGATGCGGCTCGAATCGGTCGATGTAGTTCTGCCGCGTGGGATCGTTGCTGGCGTTCTCCTGACGCACCAGTGCCTCCTCGAGACGGCCGATCACCGCCTCGGTCCACTGCTTGCGGATCGGGTCCGCGGGATCGGGTCCAGCCCGCTCCACGTTCACCACGAACGCCACCAGCATCGGCTTGTGCTCGCGGATGGCCCTCGTGCGGGCCGTCTCCAGCACATTCAGCAACGTGTTGGTGGCGCGGGTGAGACGGGTGTCCTTGCCGATGCGCTGCACGCTCATGGCCGTCAGCGTGGCCAGCGTGACCAGGATCCCGATCACGGCGAGCAACTCGACCAGCGTGAAGCCGCCACGGCGGTGGCTCATGGCTGCGGCCTCACGGGTTCGTAGTTGCGGATGTCGTCCGCGCTGGCGGCCGCATCCGCGCGACCTCCCGCCCGGTTGGGCCCGGCAGAGACGAACAGCCAGCGGCGGCCGCTGCAACTGGCGCCCAGCGAGACCTCGTCCAGCGTTCGCACCGTGGCGTCGTGCAGGTCGATGCCCAGGCCGAGCGGGTCGGCCCCGGCGGTGGTGCCGCCCGCCCGCACCAGTTGCCGAGCGCGCCGCAGTTCGCCCCGCGTCGCCGCCCTTCCGGGCGGATACACGGTGACCTGATTGCCCCAGGGATCGCGCAGGTTCCACTCGGTCACGCTGCCATCGTTCCAGCGCCGGTCCTCCCGACGGAGCAGGTCCGGCGAGATGGTGGACAGCCCGGACCACGCCACGCTGTTGGCGGCCAGGATCGCCAGCAGCCGAGGCATGATGTACGCCTCGTTCACCACGCCTGGGGGCAGCTCGTCGATGTCGGAGAACCGCATGCCGTCCTGGCGGTCGGGGTTCGCGATGTCACGGCGACGGTTGAACACCAGTGCCTGGCCTCGGCTCTCCTCCAGGGCCACGATGGCCTGGTCCACCGCCTCGAAAGCGCTCTCCACCTGGCTTCGATCGCTTCGGGCCAGCACGCCGGTGCCCACCGCCACCACCAGCGCCGCCAGCACGGCGATCACGCCGATGGCCACGAGCAGCTCGACCAGCGTGAAGGCCCGGCGCGTCATGGGTTCAGCCTGACTGGTTCGTAGTTCAGCACGTTGTCATCCCATGCCGGCACGCCTGCCGTGTTGTTGCCGCCCTCCCCGAAGGCTCGGCCCAGGCTGCGGTCGGGACCATTGGAGATGAACAGCCACTTCCGGCCCACGCAGGCGGCACGGATGGCCTGGGACTCGTCCAGCGTGCGCACGGTGGCATCGGCCATGTCGATGCCCACGCCCAGCGGGTCCGCCGCCACGGTGGTGCCGCCGCTGCGAAGCGACTCGCGCGCACGCTTGATCTCCCCGCGCGTGGCGGCCCGCCCGGGCGGAATCACCACGATCTGCTCTCCCCAGGGATCTCGCAGGTTCCAGGTGGTGCGCACGCCGTCGGGCCACGTTCGTTCCTCGCGACGAAGCAGGTCCGGGCTGATGGTGGAGAGCGAACTCCACGCGGCGCCGTTGGCAGCCAGCAGGCCAAGCAGCCGTGGCATGATGTAGGCACCCGCGTTCGGGAGCTCGTCGATGTCGCTGAAACTCGCGTTGTCCTGGCGGGTGCTGCTCGACAGGTCCAGCCGGCGGTTGAACACCAGCGGCTGTCCGCGGCTCTCCTCCAGGGCCGTGATGGCCTGGTCCAGGGCCAGGAACATGCTCTCCACCTGGCTTCGCTCGCTTCGGGCCAGCACGCCGGTGCCCACCGCCACCACCAGCGACGCAAGGATGGCGATCACGCCGATGGCCACCAGGAGTTCAACCAGCGTGAAGGCGCGCCTCATGGCCCGGTCTCCACCATGTTGTCCTCGTTCACGTCCACGCTGCGGTTGGGACCACTGAAGCCGAGTCGGCGGGTCAGGTCCACCCGGCGATCCGGTCCGGGACTCAGGAACGCGATCTCGGCCGAGCGCAGGCGGATGGTGCTGCTGCGATCCCGGCCGCCGAATTCGCTGTTCACGGGCAGGTCCGGATTCTCGTCGTCCAGGCACTCGCGAGCGGCCTCCGACGCGGGCACGAACTCGCTCTCGTCGCCCCGCACCGGGCGCAACGCGAAGAAGTCGCCCAGGTCGAAGCGCGTGCCATCGGCCGCCATGTCCATGGTCGAGGGAACCAGGTTCACGTAGCCGCGGCGGTAGTACCGGATCGGGCTGCCCCAGTAGTCCACGATGCACTTGGGGTACACGTCGAAGTTGGGATCTCCGTCGGTCGCCCGAACCACATCCAGCGTGCCGTCACTGCGGATGCCCCGGATGCCACCCAGACTGCTCGGATCCTTGAGTTCCAGGTACGGACCCCACACCTTGCCCTCCAGGTTCGGTCGGCAACGCAGCACCGCCGCGGCATCGTCGTTGCCACGATCGTTGGCGGCGGTGTCGACGCGCCCCCGCGAGGGCACCGCGAGGTTCCGTGATCCGAAGGTGCCCACGTTGCGATTGGCGAACATGGTGGTCCCCGTGTAGAAGCCCGCCTCGCTGCCCACCTCCGAGGCGATCCGTGGCGTCAGCGCCGCGCCCCACACGCCATCCGTGCCAGGCGATCGGATGCCGTCTCGGGGCACCTCCCGCTGTCCCGGGGTCGGATTGCTCGGAGGCGTCTCGGGGAGCGTGCCGCAGATGCCGTATCCATCAGCCGACCGGTCGCCCCATCCAAGCAGGTACTCGGCCGGACTGGTCACGCTGTGCCAGTTCTGCAGGGCCCTGGCCTCGGCGCTGCTCCACTGGGCCACCTTGCCGGTGGAGACACCCGCGTTGGCCGTTTTGCTCGGAGGGATCAGCAGGTCACGCATCCACCCCACCTGTCCCGATGGAAAGAGCAGCGCTCCCGGGGCGTTGGGCCCCGCGGACGCCGTGGGATTGCTCACCCAACCCAGGGTGCCACCTTGCAGCGTGCGAGGATCTCCCAGCACCGGCGGGTAGTAGCCATGGTCGGCCTTGAACTGGGCCATGGCCTGCACCATGCTGCTCATGAGGAAACGGGTGTTGGCCGCCTGGGCACGTCGCGTGGCGGCGCCGACGCCCACGATCAGCAGTCCCGCCAGCACGGCGATGATGCCGATCACCACCAGCAGCTCGACCAGCGTGAAACCCGCACGGGCCTCGCTGCGGCTCACTTCTTGCCTCCGCCGGACACGTTCTCGATCATGCTGACCAGTGGCAGGAACAGGGCCAGCACGATGCCGCCGATGATGCCTCCCAGAATGATCACCATGAAGGGCTCGAGCAGGCTGAGCAGGCTGCCCACCGCCACGTCGACCTCCTCGTCATAGTTGTCGGCGATCTTGGTGAGCATCACGTCCATGTCGCCGGTCTCCTCACCCACGTCGATCATGTTCACCACCAGGCTGTCGACCACCCGGCTCTGCTTGAGCGGCGTGGCGAAGCTCTCGCCCTCGCGGATGCTGTCATGCACCCTGTTCAGCGCCTTCTCGAACACGTAGTTGCCGCAGGTGTCGCGCGTGATCAGCACGGCCTCCAGAATGGGCACGCCCGCCGAGATCAGCGTGCCGAGCGTGCGCGTGAAACGAGCCACCACGGTCTTGCGCGTGAGATTGCCCAGCCCCGGCAGCTTCAGCAGCACGATGTCGATGCCTGCCCGGCCGAAGTTGGTCTTGCGCAGCAGCTTGAACCCGAAGAACAGCGCGAACGGCGCCGCCATGATCCAGATCACGCCCGGCACCGCCTGGTCCTTGCTGGCGGTGCCGGCGATCCACTTGCTGCTGTCGATCAGGAACACGGTGGGCGCCGGCAGCTTGACGCCGAAGTCCTTGAAGATCTCCTGGAACTTGGGGATCACGAAGTACATGATGCCCGTCACGATCGCGATGGCGATGCTGATCACGCAGGCGGGATAGATCATGGCGCCCTTGATGCGCCGGGCCAGGCGCTGCCCCTTCTCCATGAAGTCGGCCAGGCGCTGCAGGATCACGTCGAGCACGCCGCCCACCTCGCCCGCGGCCACCATCTTGCAGTAGAGCCGGTCGAACGCCTTGGGATGCCGGGCGAAACTCTCGCTCAGGGTGTTGCCGCCCTCCACGTCCTCGCACACGCTGGCCAGGATGCTCTTGAGCTTGCCCGGCTTCTGCTGCTGCTCCAGGATCTGCAGCGATCGCAGCAGCGGCAGCCCAGCGTCCTGCAGGGTGCTCATCTGCCGCGTGAAGAGCGTGAGATGCTTGCTCTTCACCTTGCCCGGCATGCTGATGGTGAAGCCCTTCTTCTTGCCCTTGGGCGCGGCGGCCTTCCTGTCCTTCTTGCCCTTGGCGGCCCCGGCCTTCTGCTCGCGCACCTGGGTCGGGAACAGGCCATCGCCGCGGAGCTTCTTGATCACATCCTCGCTGCTGGCGGCCTCCATGGTGCCCTTCTGGGGCTTGCCGCCGGCGTTCATGGCCTCGTAGGCGAAGGTGGGCATGGGAGGTGCTCCTGGGGCGGGTTCAGTCTTCCACGATGGTCTCGCGGACCACCTCGTCGATCGTGGTCTGGCCGTCGTAGATCGACAGCAGTCCCGCCTCGCGCAGCGTCCGCATGCCGCGCTTGCGGGCCTCGGTGCGCAGCGCCGCGGTGTTGGCCTGGGCCATGATCATCTCGCGCAGCGTGTCGTCGAGCGTCATGATCTCGAAGAGCGCCAACCGCCCGCGGTAGCCGGTCTTGTTGCAGTGGTCGCAGCCTCGACCTCGATGGAAGGTGCGGCCACCCACGTCTTCCGGCCGAAGCGCCAGCTCCATCAGCTGCTCCTCGCTGGGCACGAACGTCTCCTTGCACTTGGCGCAGATCCGTCGCACCAGCCGCTGGGCCACGATGGCCTCGACCGTTGCGGTGAGCAGGAACGTCTCCACACCCAGGTCGAGCAGTCGCAGGATGCTGCTCGGGGCGTCGTTGGTGTGAAGCGTGGTGAACACCAGGTGACCCGTCAGGCTGGCCTGAATGGCGATCTGAGCCGTCTCCAGGTCGCGCACCTCGCCCACCAGGATGATGTCGGGATCCTGTCGCAGAAAGCTGCGGAGCAGCTTGGCAAAGGTGAGCTCCTGGTCCATGTTCACCTGGCACTGGATCATGCCGGCGATGTCGTACTCCACGGGATCCTCGGCCGTCAGGATCTTGGTCTCGGGATCGTTCAGCTCGTTCAGCGCCGCGTAGAGCGTGGTGGTCTTGCCGCTGCCGGTGGGCCCGGTCACCACCACGATGCCGTTGGGCTTGTTGATGAGCGTGCGGACGCGATCCAGGTCATCCTCGCGCAGGCCGATGCGGTCAAGGCTCAGTTGCACGTTGCCGCGGTCGAGCACGCGCATGACCACGCTCTCGCCGAACATGGTGGGCAGCACGGCCACACGCAGGTCGACCGGTGCCCCGCGCAGGTGCAACTCGACGCGGCCGTCCTGTGGAAGACGCCGTTCGGCAATGTCCAGCTTGGCCATCACCTTCACGCGGCTCACGATCGCCATGGCGAGCGACTTGCTCACCGGCGCCATCTCGTACAGCACGCCGTCGATGCGGTAGCGCATCTTGAACTCGTCCTCGAACGGCTCCAGGTGGATGTCGCTGGCCTTGTTCTCGATGGCCTGAAGCAGCACGCTGTTCAGCAGGTTCACCACCTGGTTGTCCGAAGCCGCCTCGGCCAGCGTGGCAAGGTCAATGCTGGCGCCCCGCCCCTGCAGCGCCATCGCCGCCTCGCTGCTCGACGCCTCGGCCACCACTTCCTGGATGCTCGTGACGGCGGCGTAGTGCTTCTTGAGCACCGCGTCGATCTGGTCAGGCGGCGCCACCACCGCAGACACGCGGAACCCCATCAGGAGACGGATGCCATCGACGGCCGAGAAGTGCTCCGGACCCTTGATGGCGATCTTGAGTCGCTTGCCCGCGTCGTCGTACTCGATGGGAACCGCCTGAAAGGACCGGGCCGTCTCAGGCTTGAGGACGGCGATCACGTCCTCGGGGATCTGCCGTCCCTCCAGACTCACGTACGGGATGCCGAGGATCCCCGACAGGGTCATGACCACGTCGTCGGGAGTGATCAGGCCCATCTCCACCAGAATCTCCCCCAGCTTCTTCCTGGAGCCCGTGTTCTGCTGCTGAACCGCCAGGGCCTGATGCACCTGTTCACGGGTGACCTTGCCGAGCTTGGTCAGGGCTCGGCCGAAACGACGACCCTTGAGCTCCTTCTCCACGAAGGCGGCGTTGGATGGGTCGGGCCTGAGGTTGGTCGTTGAGGTTGGCGGCATGGGCAAGGCTCCAGAAATCAACCCCTCACCAAGCATTGTTCCGGCAGAGCATCGGCCTGGGTTGCATTGGCGAGGCAGAAACGAATGCGACAGTGATACAACGCAATCATAATGCCTCGATGGATCGAGGTGGATTGGATGCCGCGCACCGACGGACGACGTCCGGTATCTCAGTTGGACGGTGCGTCTTCCAATTCCGCCCGCTCAAGCTTCACGCCGGTGCGCCGCACCCGCTCGGACAGGTCGCCCGGGTTGCGGGCCTTGTCCACCATCTCCTCGGCCGAGATCAGCCCCTTGGAGTAGATGCTCCACAGGTGCTCGTCGAGCAACTGCATGCCGAACTTCTTGCCGGTCTGGATGGCGGAGTCGATGCGGAAGGTCTTGTTCTCGCGGATCAGGTTGCTGATGGCCGGGGTGACCACCAGGAACTCGTACCCGGCGATGCGACCCGGCTTGTCCGAACGGGCCAGCAGCACCTGACTGAGCACCGCCAGCAGGCTGGTGGAGAGCTGTACGCGGACCTGCTCCTGCTGGGCCACGGGGAAGGCGTCGATGATTCGGTTGATGGTGCCTGCCGCGCCGGTGGTGTGCAGGGTGCCGAAGACCAGGTGGCCGGTCTCGGCCGCCTTGATCGCCGCCTCGATGGTCTCCAGGTCGCGCATCTCGCCCACCAGGATCACGTCCGGGTTCTGGCGAAGGGCTCGCCGCAGCGCCTCGCTGAAGCTGGGCACGTCGGCCAGCCCACCCACCTCGCGCTGGTTCACGATGCCCTTCTTGTGGGGGTGGTAGTACTCGATCGGATCCTCCACCGTGATGATGTGACGCTCGAAGTTCATGTTGATCTCGTCGATCATGGTGGCGAGCGTGGTGGTCTTGCCGCTGCCAGTGGGGCCGGTCACCAGGAACAGGCCGCGCGGGCGACGGATCAGGTCCTTGACGATGCCGGGCAGGCCGAGCACGTCAAACGGCAACAGCCGGTTGGGGATCAGGCGCAGCACCATGGCCACATTGCCCTTCTGGCGGAACACGCTCACGCGGAAACGGGCAGCCTCGCTGAAGCTGAAACCGAAGTCCGTGCCGCCGTGCTCCTGGAACTCGGCCTGGTTCTTCTCGGGCGTGATGGATTTCATCAGCGCCATGGTGTCATCGGGGTCGAGCACCTTGGTCTGCATGTTGCGCAGGCGGCCGTTGAGACGGACCGTGGGTGGCCGGCCCACCGTGATGTGCAGGTCGCTGGCGTCCTGCTTGACCATCACGTCGAGCAGTCGATCGATCTGGACGGTGCTGCCCTTGTTCAGGCTGCCTGATCCGCCGCCGGTGTCGGAACTCATGGGTGTCTCTCCTGGTGCGGGCTGAACGTGGCGATGGAAACGGATCGGGTCAAACGGCCATCTCCGTGGCCGGGTCGAAGCCCTCGATCTGGGCGAACTTGGCGATCTCGTCGGGCGTGGTCATGCCCTTGAGGATCTTGAGCTTGCCGTCGCCGAGCAGGCTGCGCATGCCACCCCGGACCGCGGCGGCCCGCAGCTTGCCGATGCCGCTGCGCTCGAACGCCAGCTGCCGGATCTCGCTGTTCATGACCATCATCTCGTAGATGCCGCGCCGGCCTCGGTAACCGGCCTTGCCGCAGTCCGGGCAGCCCACCGGCCCCATGACCCGGTCCCGCTCCATCTCGCTGATCCCCACCAGCCGCAGGATCTTGGCATCCACGTCGGGATTGGGCTTGCGACACTTGGGGCACAGGATGCGGACCAGCCGCTGGGCCAGCACCGCCTGGATGCTGCTGGCCACCAGGAAGGGCTTCACGCCCATGTCGATCAGTCGCGTGATGGCGCTCGGCGCGTCGTTCGTGTGGAGCGTGCTGAACACCATGTGGCCCGTGAGGGCTGCCTGAATGGCGATGTCGGCCACCTCGCGGTCGCGGATCTCGCCCACCAGGATGATGTTGGGCGCCTGGCGCAGCATGCTCTTGAGGATGGCCGGAAAGGTCAGCCCGATCGCCTCGCGCACCTGGACCTGGTTGATGCCCTTGAAGCTGTACTCCACCGGGTCCTCGGCAGTGATGATCTTGCGATCCGGGCGGTTGAGCGTGTCCAGCGCCGAGTACAGCGTGGTGGTCTTGCCGCTGCCGGTGGGGCCGGTGACCAGGAAGATGCCGTTGGGCCGCCGGATCACCTTGTTGAAGGTCTCGAGTGTGTCCTGCTCCAGGCCCAGGTTGATCAGGCCGATGCGAACGCTGTCGGGTCGCAGGATGCGCAGCACCACGCTCTCGCCGTGCACGGCCGGACAGGTGCTCACACGGAAATCGATCTGATCCTCGCCCACCTTGAACTTGATGCGGCCGTCCTGGGGGATCCGTCGCTCGGCCATGTTCACGCCCGCCATCAGCTTGAAGCGGGCAAGCACCGACGCCTGCAGCGACTTGGGCAGCTGCTCCATGACCACGCAGACGCCGTCGATGCGGTACCGCACCAGCACCGTCTCCTTCATGGGCTCGATGTGAATGTCGCTGGCACGGCTCTCCACCGCCAGCGTGATGATGCGGTCGACCAGCTTGATCGTCTTGCTGTCGCTGGCGTCGCCCCTGGCGTCCACGTCGAGGCTCTTGCCGCGGTCCACGGACTTGTCGACGGACTTGTCGAGCGAGTCGCTCAGGATGCTTCCCTTCGCCGGAACCGCCGCGCGCTCGGCGCCACCATCCAGGAACTCGGCGATCTGGGCACGACTGGCGATGCAGGTGTCGATCTCGGCGTTGAGGCGGAACCGGAGCAGGTCCAGCGTCTCCAGGTCCATGGGATCATGGATCACCAGCTGGATCCGTCCGCCGCCCTTGCCAATCGGAAGCACCAACTGCTTGCGCGCCAGTTCCTCCGGAATCAGCGACATGTCCACCCGGGAGCGGTCCTCGGGACGGTCCAGGTTCAGGAAGGGCATGCCGAACTGCTCGCCCAGGGCGCGGGCCACGTCCACCTCGGTGCACGCGCCCTTCTCGATCAGCACCTCGCCGAGGCGCTTTCCCGATCCCCGTGCAGCCTGAAGCGCCTCGTTGACCTGCTCCTGCGAGACGGTCCGGGACGCAATCAGCACTTCACCAAGCTTCGAACGGATCTTGCGAGCCACGGTCTCTCCTGGGGGGCGTTGGGGCCGAACTCCTAGTATGCGAGGATCATCCCGGCTCGGCAACCAGCGGCCGGCAGGTCACGCATGTTCCCGCACCCCCTTCGCACCCTGATCACGCTCGGCCCCACCCATGAACCGATGGATGCGGTGCGGTATCTGGGCAACCGGTCCAGCGGTCGGATGGGCGTGGCGATCGCCAAGGCTCTGGAGCGGGCCGGGTGCCATGTGCACGTGCTGGCAGGCCCCTGCCAACCCGCTGGAATCGATTCGCTGCCCCGCGTCGAGCGGTTCCGCACGGCTGAGCAGCTTCGGGGACTGATCGAGTCCCGCTGGCCGGGACACGACATGCTCGTGATGGCCGCGGCCGTGGCGGACTGGCGGCCCGCGAACTCAGTGAACGGCAAGACTCGGCGACGCGATGACCCGCTCACGCTGTCCCTGGAGCCGGTGCCGGAGATCCTGGGCTCACTCGCAAGCCGGCCGGATCAGTTCGTGACGGGCTTTGCCCTGGAGCCCCGCGAGGAGCTGATCGACTCGGCGCGTCGCAAGCTGGAGCGCAAGCGGGCCGACTGCATCGTGGCCAATCCGCTCGAGACCATGGACGCCACCGAGATCGAGGCGACCCTCGTCTGGCCGGATGGTCGTGAGGAACGCCCAGAGGAGCGGCGGCTGGACAAGCAGGCCTTTGCGGCATGGCTGGTCGATCGGCTGCTGCCAGCCGCACGGGCCCGCTGCGCTCGGTAGCCTGCCACGACTCGCAAATCCAACAGGAGTCACCATGAAGATTGCCATGATCGGTCTGGGGCGGATGGGAGCCAACATGACGGTGCGACTGCTCAAGGCAGGACACCAGGTGGTGGTCTGGGACATGAACGCCTCGGCCGTCAAGGATCTGGCGGCGCAGGGTGCCACGCCCGCCACCGATCTGAAGGATCTGGTGGACAAGCTGGAGGCCCCTCGGGCGGTCTGGATGATGATTCCCGCCGCCTTCGTGGACGAGACCATCCACAAGGTGGCACCGCTGCTGGCCAAGGGCGACTGCCTGATCGACGGCGGCAACAGCTACTACAAGGACGACATCCGCCGCGCCAAGGAACTGGCCGCCACCGGCATCGACTACCTGGACGTCGGCACCAGCGGTGGCGTGTGGGGACTTGATCGCGGGTACTGCCAGATGATCGGCGGACCCGAGGTCACCGTGAAGCGGCTGGACCCGATCTTCAAGGCCTTGGCGCCGGGCAAGGGGTCGATTCCCGCCACCGCCGGCCGAGGCAGCCGGGGCGGCACCTCGGAGGAGGGCTACCTGCACTGCGGCCAGAGCGGGGCGGGCCACTTCGTGAAGATGGTGCACAACGGCATCGAGTACGGCATCATGGCCGCCTACGCCGAGGGCCTGAACATCCTGAAGAACGCCAACGCGGGCAAGGTGCATCGCGAGAAGGACGCCGAGACCACGCCGTTGCGCGAGCCCGAGGCCTACCAGTACGACATGGACCTGCCGGAGATCGCCGAGGTGTGGCGGCGCGGCAGCGTCATCGCCAGCTGGCTGCTGGACCTGACGGCGGACGCATTGGCCAAGGATCCGCAACTGGCCGGCTTTGGAGGCCGCGTGAGCGACTCGGGCGAGGGGCGATGGACCATCGACGCCGCCATCGACGAGGGTGTGCCGGCCCACGTGCTGACCGCCGCCCTGTACGAGCGGTTCAGCAGCCGCGGCAACGCGCTCTTTGCCGACAAGGTCTGCTCGGCCATGCGGTTCGAGTTTGGCGGGCATCACGAGAAGTCCGGCGGATCGCACTGAGGAGCCCATGTCCATGCCGCAGCGAAGCGACGCGTTGGTGCTGTTCGGGGCCACGGGCGACCTGGCCCACAAGAAGACCTTCGACACCATCCAGGCCCTGATCCGTCGGGGGCATCTGGACCATCCGGTGATCGGCGTGGCCAAGAGCGGCATGACCCGCGACCAGCTGCTGGCCAGGGCTCGCGAGGGCATCCAGACCTTCGGCCGCGGCGTGGACGAGCAGGCATTCTCCCGTTTCGCTGCCTCGTTCCAGTACGTGGACGGCGACTATGCCGACCTGGACACGTTCCGGCGGCTTCGCGAGGCCCTGGGGCCGTCCCGCAACCCCCTGCACTATCTGGCGATTCCGCCCGCGGTGTTCGGGCTGGTGACCACGCAGCTCAAGGCCAGTGGCTGCGCCGACGGAAGCCGAATCGTGGTGGAGAAGCCCTTTGGACGCGACCTGAAGACGGCGCAGGAACTCAACGCCACGCTGCACGCCGTGTACAACGAGGGCGACATATTCCGCATTGACCACTACCTCGGCAAGGAGGCCACGCAGAACATCCTGTTCACGCGCTTCGCCAACGCCTTCCTGGAGCCGCTCTGGAACCGGCAGCACGTCAAGCAGATCCAGATCACCATGGCCGAGAAGTTCGGCGTGGAAGGGCGCGGCCGCTTCTACGACAGCGCCGGCTGCATTCGCGACGTGATCGAGAATCACCTGATGCAGGTCGTGGGCTTCCTGTGCATGGAGCCCCCCTACTGGCCCGACGTGGAGCGCGTGCGCGACGAGCAAATCAAGCTCTTCCGCTGCATCCGCACGCTGGGCACCAACGACGTGGTGCGGGGGCAGTTCGAGGGCTACCTGAAGGAGGAGGGCGTGGCCCCGAACAGCCAGGTCGAGACCTACGCCGCCGTCCGCGTGCACGTGGACAACTGGCGTTGGGAGGGCGTGCCGATCTACCTGCGCGCAGGCAAGTGCATGCCCATGACGGCCACCGAGGTGCGCGTGGAGTTTCACCGACCGCCCGCGGTGGTCTTTCCCAACGAGCAGAAGCCTCCGCACAACTACTGGCGTTTCCTGTTCAGCCCGCGCATCGAGATCGGCATGAACATCCAGGTCAAGAGCGATGGCGAGCGCATGGTGGGCCAGCCGCTCGAGCTGAAGGCGGTGGACCAGCAGCCCGACGAGATGACCCCCTACGAAAGGCTGCTTGGTGACGCGCTGCGCGGCGACCGGACGCTCTTCGCCCGGCAGGATTGCGTGGAGGAGGCCTGGCGCGTGGTGGATCCGATCCTCGGGAACGCGGTGCCGGTGCACCGCTACATGCCCGGTACCTGGGGTCCCGAGGTCGTGAACGAGGTTCTTCTGCCGGAAGGTGGCTGGCACGCGCCGCGCGTGGAGGGTTGACCGGCGATTTCACGGCCCCGGCGGATGTCCCGCCATCTGCGGTGCCCCGTACGCTTGAAGGCGGGACCGTGGCGAAACAGCAGACGCAGCGGCCTTAAAAGCCGCGGCCGGGAAACCGGCGTGTGGGTGCAACTCCCACCGGTCCCATTGGGCATCGCTAGCATCGCGGCGCATGCGGCTTCGAACCGCCCTGATCGCGCTGACCTCGGTGGTGGCGGCCCTGACCGCCATGGTGATGTTCGCCGCCAGCACGGGGGTGCTGCGAGGGCTGGTGCAGACCACGCTGGACGGTCAGGCCATGTCGCTGGCGGCCGTGATCGCAGCCACCGTGGATGCCCAGCAGAACCAGGAGGCCGCCGAGGGCGGCAAGGATGGACCGGCGTATCGAGCCCTGGAGGCCCGGCTTCGCGCGGTGCGCGACCAGTGTCGCCGTGACGGCGTGCCCGTTCGATTCATCTTCACCACCATGGCGGACCGCAACGTGTCCAGCGGGCAGGTCTACGTGGTCGATGCCCAGGAGCCCGGGCCGGAGAAGAGCGACATCGGGGAGCCCCTGGTGCTGGGCGACGCTTCCACGCTGGCCCTGGCCACCGATCGGGCCAGCGCGATCACCTACTCCGACTCGTACGGCTCGTTCTTCAGTGGATTCGCACCCATCCGCGACGCCCAGGGGCGCGCGTCGGGACTGGTGGGCGTGGATTTCTCCCGTGCGTATCTCGCCACGGCCCTGGCACGCATGACGCGACAGGCGCTGGCCTGGGGTGGAGGACTGACCCTGCTCGCGGCCCTGTCGGCATGGTGGGTCACCCGAGGGGTCGCGACGCCGGTGGAGCGGCTGGTTCAGGCCTCGGAGCGGCTTGCCTGCGGCGATCTGCGCGAGGATCCGCCCGCGACCGGGTTTCAGGAGACCCGGCGACTGGGGCAGGCCGTCTCGGGAATTGCGGCAGGCCTGCGGACCATCATTGGCGAGGCCGGCCGCGACGCCCAGAACGTGGACCACACCTGCCGGTTGGCGACCGAGCGACTGGACGCCCAGATGCTGGCGGCACGCGAGGCGGCGGCGGCGACCGGACAGATCACCACGCACTGCGGCGAGATCGCCGACCTGGCGCGGGAACTGGACCGGAGCGTGCGTTCCGTGCTGCAGGTGGCGGGCGAGATCGTGAGCCGCGTGCAGGGCGATGCCACCGAGATCGCGGGCATGCGACACGCGGCCCATGAGGCGATGGAGGAGGGCCGGCGACTGGCGACCGACCTGCATGCCATCCTGGAACGGGTCCACGACATGGACCAGCTGCTCGATGCCATGACGCTGATGAGCGACCGCACCGCCCTGCTGTCGCTCAATGCCGAGATCGAGAGCGCCAAGGCCGGCGAGGCTGGACGCGGATTCGCGGTGGTGGCGCGCGAGGTGCGGTCGCTCGCTGAGCGATCGGCGCGCCGAACCGCCGAGATCGAGGGCCGTGTGGTGGGCGTGCACGCGGCCGTGGGCCGGGCGCTGCAGGAGACGCAGGCATTCGCCGAGCGCATGGAGCGACTGGGCACGTCGGGCGAGCGGCTGGAGTCCAGCCTGCGCCGGAGCCTGGAGACGCTGGGGCAGCTGGCACCGAGCATGCGCGAGGCGGCGGAGATCAGCGAGCGGCAGCGTCTGAACGCGGAGGAGATCGCGCGGACCACCTCGGACCAGGCGGAACGGGCCTCGCGCACGCTCGTGGTGCTCGAGGAGGTGCGCGGCCGCATGGAGTCCATGCGTGACCACGCCGACGCGCTGGTGCGCCAGGTGCGTCGGTTTCGCCTTCCACCGGCCGGCCAGGCCCTGCCGGAGCCCTAGGGCTTGAGCACGCCCAGGAACGCGAAGACGATCTCCGAGGCGATCAGCACGATGATGATCCACTCAAGCAGTTCCGCTCGTCGGCTGTTCTGCTCGTTGCTGAGCTTGTCGTAGATCGACTCCAGCGTCTCCAGCTTGCGAAGCGTGCTCCGTTCCCATGCGTCCAGATGCAGCCGGCGGCTGGCCAGGCGGTAGAGCCGGGCCAGGAACTGGTCGCCCAGCAGCTTGAGGGCGTTGTTGATCTCCTCGTAGAGCAGCGCGGCGTCGGTCTGCAGTTCGGCCAGCCGTTCCATGTCGCGTCGCCCGGCGTGCAGCCGTGCGGCATAGCTGCGGCGGCGAAAGAGCGTGGCGTGGGCCTGGTCCATCGCCGCGTCGAGTTGCTCATCGAGCACCCGATACTCCAGCAGCTCCACGTTGGCGAAGGCAAGGACGTCGATGGTGGCCTGCGGCTCCGCGTCCAGCAGCAAGGCCGCGTTCCAGTCGATCACGGCGACGTCACCGGGGCCGTACGAGATGGTTGCCGAGAGGCTGTCACGTACCTCCTCCTCCGAAAGGGCCGCGGGTTCGGCCCGAAGCACCCGTGCCACATCCGCTTCACCGAGCCGCGCGAGCAGGTCGCGGGCCGGGACACCCGGCGGACCCTCCATGGCGAGCACCACGTAGTCCTCGACGTAGGGCCGCACCTGCGGTCTGCGCACGGTCTCGCCCATCACGCCCAGAAGGGCGGCCACCCGGTCGCGCCCATCCTGCAGCAGGCCTGCGTGCGCCACCAGCGCCGCAGACAGCGCGGCGAGGTCGTCCATGCGGCCTTCGAAGGGGATGCGATAACCGAGGCTGATGGCACCGAAATCGTGAATCCGGACCTGCACGGCGTGCGCGACCTCGTGCCCGCTTACCCGGAGCGAGGGCCCATCCTGCTCCAGCGCCAGTGGAGGATCGCTCCAGTCGCAACCGCCCGGATTCCGCGCGCTCGGCATGCGGGCGCGACCGGAGTTCCGCAACGCTGCCGCCGCACGGGCCAGATCCACCGCCAGCCCCACTTCGAATGCCAGCAGCACGTGGCACGTGCCTCGGAGACGGATGTCGGGATCGACGTCTGTCACGCGGGGCAGCGTACGATGATCGGATGGATCCGGCCGATCCCGCCGTCTCGACCCCCAAGCCTCCCCCGGCGTGGGATCGCCTGCTTGTGGTGGTGGTGTCGCTGGAGCTCTGGTGCGAGTCGATGATCTCGGCGGCGTGTGATCGCGGCGAGTTCGATGTCCGGACCATCACGCGTGATGCCCAGTCGCTGGAGCGGCTCCTGAATCTTGCCCCGGCCGTGATCGTGGTCGACGTGACAGGTGGAGATCGGACGCCGTTCGACCTGCTTCGGGCCCTGCAGGCGCGGGCGGAGACCCAGTCCATTCCCACGCTGGCGGTCGGCGCCAGCCCGGATCCGCTCGTGCGGGCTGCCGCCTTCTCGGCGGGCGCAGAGGACTTCACCCATCGGGGCTGCGACCCGACCGAGCTCACGTCTCGACTTCGCACGCTGGCCCGACTCTCCGCTGCCACGGCGAGGGGCCTTGCAGCCGAGGCCGCGCTGCAGCGCGTGCAGCAGCGGCTTCGCGAGCGCGAGCGGCAGGTGGAATCCGCGAACAGCATGGTGGACCATGTCCGGGATGCGCTGCAGGCGGACAACCGTGAGCAGCGCAGTCGCGTGGAGAGCATGGTGCAGGTGGGCATGGAACTTCACCGGGTCCACGACACGCCCGTCCTGCTTGACCGCATCCTGAGCGAGGCCCGCCGTCTGATCCATGCGGACGCGGGAACCGTTTTCCTGCGTGAGCATCGCGTGCTGCGATTCGCCTTTGCCCAGAACGACACGCTGGCGCGACGGGACGGTGGCTCAGGAGGTCCGGGCAACCTCTATCTCGCGGTGGATGACCAGTCCATCGCGGGCTGGGTGGCGGCGAGCGGCGAAACGGTGCGGGAGGCGGACGCGTACCACATCGAACCGTCGCGGCCCTACCGCTTCGACCCCACCTTCGACCGGCTCACCGGCTACCGGACCCGGAGCGTGCTGGCCATACCGCTCCAGACGAGCCTGGGGCGCAACGTGGGCGTGCTGCAGATGCTGAACGCCCTCGACGACCGAGGTCGTCCACGCGACCGCTTCAGCGACGCGGACGCGGCGTTGCTGGCCCATTTCGGCAGCCTGGCCACAGCCGCGATCGAGCGATCCCAGCTGTCCGATGACCTGGTCCGGACCGTGCTGCGGATGACCGAGATGCGGGATCCCTTCGAGACGTTCGTCCACGCCCGATGCGTGGCGGACGTCTCCACGCTGCTGTTCGAGGGCTGGGCCAGCCGCCGCGGGCTGACGGGTGTCGCCTTCGAGCGGCAGCGCGACCGACTGCACCGTGCGGCGATGCTGCACGACGTTGGCAAGAATGGGGTGCCGGATCACATCCTGCAGAAACCCGGACCACTGACGCCCGAGGAGCGATCGGTGGTCCAGCGACACGTGCTGCTGGGGGCCCAGCTGTTCGTGGATCAGCGCACCGAACATGAAGCCGCGGCCCGCGAGGTGGCCCTGAACCATCACGAGCGATGGGATGGCGACGGCTACCCGGGCCACGTCACCGAGCGCGGCGTGCCGCTGGCGGACCCCGTGACCGGCGGCCCTCGTCAGGGCGGCAAGCGCGGCGAGGAGATTCCGATCTTTGCACGGATCGTGGGACTTGCCGACGTGCATGATGCGCTCTCCAGCCCGCGACCCTACAAGGACGCCTGGCCGGAGCGTCGCGTGCTGGACACCCTTCGCGGGGAGTCAGGCCGTCACTTCGACCCCGAACTGGTCGAACTGCTCTTCGAGCGACTGGAATCCATACGCGAGATTCGCGAGAGCAGCCGCTCCTGAGGCTGAGGCGTGAGGCGGGCCAGGTGCCTGCAGCCATATGCTTGCCCCGTGCAGGTGCTGAGATTCCATGTGGCTGACCAGACTCTGGCGGTGGATCTGGCGTGGGTCCGTGAAGTGTGCCCCATCGTGCTCGCCACGCCGGTGCCGCATGCCCCGACATGGATGCGAGGCCTCATGGACTACCACGGCCAGGTGATTCCCATGGTCGACGGCGGCGTGCTGTTCGGCGCCGCGGCAATCCGTGACCGCCTGGGCACCCGTGTGCTGCTGCTTCAGGGACGTGCCAACCCCGACGATCCGCTGATCGCGTTCGGGATGGTGGTGGATCGCGTGGACGGCATCATGGAGCTCCACGGCTCGGCCTGGACACCACGCCAGGGCTTGCCGGGCATGCCGTTCGTTGGTGAGATCCGCGGCGAGTCCGAAGGCTCGATCCTGCTGCTGGATCCCCCGGGACTCGCCGGGATGCACCGGGGACTGCTCGAGGGGACCGCCACGCTTCCCGAGAAGCGATCGCTGCCGGACGTTCCCTCATGAGTGGACTGGAGGCATGGTTTCGGGAACGCCTGCCGCTGGAGGCCCATGTGCGCTTGCACGCGATCGAGGAGGCCAGGCGACGTGCCGAACGCCTGGGCTTGAGCGAAGCCGACTATGCGCGACGGTTGCATCAGGACCCGGCCGAGCGGGAGTCCGTGGTGCAGCATGCCGTGCCACCGGAGTCATGGCTGTTTCGCCAGGCCCCCGCGTTCGAGTGCCTCCGTGCATGGCTGGCTCGGCACGGACCCGGCCCCGTGCGCCTGGCAAGCCTTGGGTGCGCCCGAGGCGCCGAGCCGTACTCCCTGGCGGTCACGGCGCTGGCCGCCGGACACACGTCCGACACCGCGCGGGTGATCGCGGTGGACTGGAACCGTACCCATCTCGCGGATGTGCTCCAGGGAAACGTTCCACCGCTTGCGCAGCGGACTCCCATTCCCGTGTGGGCGCAGGACGCGTTCACGGCGGATCGGCAAGGCAGGCTTTCCGTGGATCCGAGGGCTCTCGCCATGATCGAGACGGTGCACGGCGATGTTCGCTCGGTGCCGCTTGCGGGACCGTTCGACGTGGTCTTCTGTCGGAACATGGCCATCTACCTGGATGCTTCGTCGAGAGAGCGGCTTGGACGCCGACTCAGGGATCTGGTCCGGCCAGGCGGCTTGCTCTGCGTGGGCCACGCCGATCCCATGAGCCTGCATGTGGACGGCTTCGCGGGCCTGGGCGTGGAGGGCGCGTTCGCCTTTCGGCGCGTCGACACCCGGGGCGCCGATGCCGCCACGCCCGCGGAGGCACGGACGGAACGGAACGCCGGGCCTCGCCACGTGCCCGCGGAACGGCCATCGATGTCCAGTTCCCGCCCGGAGGCCGTGGCGGACATCGAGCGTGTCGCCGACGAGGGACGGCTGGAGGAGGCGCATCAGCGCATCACGGATCTTCTGCGTCAGGATCCGGTCTCCGTGGACGGATGGTGGCTCGCCGGGTCGATCGCCCTGGGCAGGGAACAACCCGACGAGGCGGAGCGATGCTTCACCAAGGTGGTGTACCTTGACCCCATGCATCGTCTGGCGCTGCTGCAACTGAGTGCGCTGGCGGAGCGACGTCACGACCCCGTGCAGGCGGACCGCTACCGCCTTCGGGTGTCGCGAACGCAAGGGGCGAATCACGTTGCCTGAGTCATCGGCGAGCATGCGAGCGGATGCGTTGCCTTCGGATGCCCTGCTCGAGCAGACCAGGTCGTTGGCCGCGCCGATCGGTGACGCTCAGGAGACGCTCATCTCGCTGCTCTGCTTCCGGCTGGGCGAGGAGCGTTTCGGCCTTCCCGCCGAGAGCGTCGAACGCACCTTTGCCCAGGTGCCGGTGCGCACCGTTCCCCATCGACGCCATCCCGCCTTTCGCGGGCTGGTGGCGCACGAGGGCGAGATCCTGCTGATGGCATCGCTGGAGCGCCTGCTGGATCTTCCATCCTCCGAGGAGCGTTCGCCGGAACACGCCCGCGTGGTGGTGCTTGGACCCGCCGGACGGGGCTGGGCGTTCGAGGTGGATGCCATCGAGGGCGTGATCCAGGCTCGTGCGGGGGAGTTGAAGGCCGCCCCGGCCACGGTGACGCGGGGTCGCGGCAGCGCCACGCGATCCCTGCTCGTTCGTGACCAGCAGGCCTGGACCGTGCTGGATCCCCAGGCATTGCGGAACGGCTTGGAGGACTGCGCCAGGTGAGCGGATTCGAGGGACTGGACCTGTTCGAACTCTTCAAGGGCGAGGTGGAGGCCCATGCCGCCGCCCTGAACGAGGGCCTGCTCCAGCTGGAGGCCGATCCGGCCAACGCCGCGCCCGTGGCGGCCCTGATGCGTGCGGCCCACTCCATCAAGGGCGCCGCGCGAGTGGTCGGCATCGATGCGGTGGTGTCGCTGGCCCATCAGATGGAGGACGCCATGGTGCGCATCCAGAAGGGTCAGGAACCCTGCGCACCGCAGCGTGTGGAACAGCTGCTTCAGGCCACCGACCTGCTTGTCTCCCTCCAGGGCATCCGCGAGAGCGAGATGGCGGCATGGTCCAGCGAGCATGGCCCCGAGATCAACGCCCTGCTGACCGCGCTGGCCGCCCCTGCCGGCGGCAAGGAACCGGCACCTTCGCCCGTGACACCGGCGGAACCCGAGGGGCCGGCCAAGGACACATCCCACGTGGGAGACTCGGACGCCGTCCGGCCCGCGACGGACGCGCGGCCCGTGGCCAACCTCCCAGCCGCACCTTCCCGCGCACCCGTGCCTTCAGGAGCCGCCTCCACCCTGCCCTCCGAGGCCTCGACGACCCTGCACGCACGCTCGGCCGAACCTGTCGCGAACGAGATCCGCACCGTGCGCGTGAATGCGGACAACCTGGACCGCATGATGCGCCTGGCCGGGGAGAGCATGGTCGAGGGACGCCGCTTTCCGCAGGTGCAGCGTGGCCTGCGCGAGTTCAAGAGTCGCCTTCGGATGGCCCGCGAGACCGTGGACGCCGCCGCTCGCCGGGGGGTGGACCTGCAGGAGGCGCGGGAGCAGCTCGTGCAGATCGAGAAGGCGCTGCAGCGGCATGGCGCGCTGCTCGAGGCCACCTTTCGACGCACCGAGGAGGTGGGCACGCGGCTGTACCACGAGGTGATCGGAAGCCGCATGCGGCCCTTCGGCGACGCGACGGCCGGATTCCCGCGGCTGGTGCGGGATCTGGCGCGCTCGCTCGACAAGCGGGTTCGATTCGAACTGGAGGGCGTTCAGACGCCCGTGGACCGGGACATTCTGGCGCGGCTGGACGCACCGCTCAATCACCTGCTTCGCAACGCGCTCGACCATGGCGTGGAACGTCCGGACGCGCGGGTGGCCGCGGGCAAGTCCGAGATCGCCTCGCTCCGGATGGAGGCCAGGCATCACGCCGGTATGCTCGAGGTTCGGATTCGGGACGATGGGGCCGGCATCGATCCCGAGCGCATCCGTGGCAAGGTGATCGAGCGCCGACTGCAGTCGGAGTCGGTGGCTCGAGGCCTGGGGCGGGCGGAACTGCTCGAGTTCCTGTTCCTGCCGGGGTTCTCGACCGCGTCGAGCGTGACCGAAGTGAGCGGGCGCGGTGTCGGACTGGATGTGGTGCACCAGACCATGCGCGACCTCGGCGGCTCGGTGCGCGTGGAGAGCGAGCCGGGACGCGGCACCACCTTCGTGATGAGCCTTCCCATCACGCTGAGCGTGATCCGGGCGGCTCTGGTGCAGGTGGCCGGGCAGACGCTGGCCTTTCCACTGGCACGCATCGAGCGCATCGTGCGGATGGCTCCCACGGACATGTCCCGCACCGAGGGACGACTGCAGTTCGACCTGGATGGCGCGGCCGTCGGGGTGCTGGAAGCCGCCAGCGTGCTGGAGATGGGACAGGCCGTGGCCAGCACCGACGCGCCGCTCAACCTGCTGGTGATCGGACCGGAGCACGAGCGATGCGCCCTGCTCGTGGAGGGCTTTCTGGGCGAGCGTGACCTGGTGGTCCGTCCACTCGATGCGCGGCTGGGCCGCGTGCCGCACGTGGCGGCTGCAGCGATCGACGAGGACGGGCTTCCGCTGCTGGTCATGGACGTGGAGGACCTGCTGGTGTCCATTCGCCGGGGACTGGGTGAGGGCGTCATCCGAGGCCTGAAGCCCGGGGGATCGGACGCGACGCACACGGGGCGCAAGCGGATCCTGGTGGCCGACGACTCGATCACCGTTCGCGAGGTCGAGCGACAGATGCTCCAGAGGCTGGGACACGAGGTGGACGTGGCGGTGGATGGCGTGGATGCCTGGAACCAGCTGTGCACCGGGCGGCATGACCTGCTCGTGACCGATGTGGACATGCCTCGCCTGAACGGCATCGAACTGGTCCGGCAGCTTCGCCGTGACCCGCGATTCGCGCATCTGCCCGTGGCGATCGTGAGCTACAAGGACCGTGCCGAGGACCGTGCCGCGGGGCTTCAGGCCGGTGCCAACGCGTACCTGACCAAGGGATCCTTCCAGGACCAGACCTTCATCGACACCATCCACGACCTGATCGGGGAGCCCGCCGAATGAGGATCGCGCTGGTCAATGACATGGGCCTGGCGATCGAGGCGTTGCGCCTGGCCGTGGGCCGGGTTCCCGGCGCCACCGTGGCGTGGACAGCCCGGGATGGTGCCGAGGCCGTGCGCCAATGCCGACTGGACCGTCCGGACCTGATCCTGATGGACCTGATCATGCCCGTGATGGACGGGGTGGAGGCCACGCGTCGGATCATGCGGGAAACGCCCTGCCCAATCCTGGTCGTCACGGCCACGGTGACCGGCAATGCCGCCCGGGTGTTCGAGGCGCTGGGCGCTGGGGCGCTCGATGCCATCGACACGCCCACCATGACCAGCCCTGATGGGGTGGCTCGGCTGTGCCAGCGCATCACGGCCATCGATCGCCTGACGCGCGCGGAACGCACGTCCACCGCGATGCCACGCGCCACGGTGCCCGCGTCCCAGACCGGCGGAGGACGGCGCCTGGCCCTTGTCGGTGCGAGCACCGGAGGACCCCAGGCGCTGGCGGAGGTCCTGCACGCATGGCCGCGTCCCCTTCCGTTCGCGGCCGTGGTGGTGCAGCATCTGGATGCGGGATTCGTGCCAGGTCTGGCCGAGTGGCTCGCCCGCGAGACCGGGCATGCGGTCCGTGTGGCCCCTTCGCCCTGCCAACTGGAGCCCGGCGTGGTGTGGATCGCGGGCGGCACGGAGCACCTGGTGATCGAATGCGGCGGTCGTCTTGGAAGTCGTGGGCACAGGCCCGAGGACCTGCACCATCCCGGCGTGGACGCCCTGTTTCGCAGCGCTGCCGCCAGTGGCGTGAAGCCCGGCGTGGCCACCCTGCTCACCGGCATGGGCCGTGACGGCGCCGAGGGACTCCTGGCGCTTCGCCGCGCGGGTTGGCACACCATCGCCCAGGACCAGGCGTCCAGCATCGTGTGGGGCATGCCTGGAACGGCCGTGAGACTCCAGGCCGCCGAACGCGTGCTCCCGCTGTCGCAGATCGGTGCTGCGATGGCCGGCTTCCTCCTTCAGCCGGAGACGGAACGACCATGAGCATCTCCCCCACGTCCGCCCGAACCCTTCCCACGGTCATCCTGCTCGTGGACGACCAGCCGATCATCGCCGCGGCGGTGCGCAAGATGCTGGCCTCGCAGCCGGACTGGACGCTGCACTACTGCCAGGATCCGACGCGTGCCCTGGCCACGGCACTGCAGGTGAAGCCGACGGTGATCCTGCAGGATCTCGTGATGCCGGACGTCGATGGCATGGACCTGGTGCGGGCCTATCGCGGCGAACCGACGCTGGCCCAGACGCCGCTGGTGGTGCTCTCCTCCAAGGAAGAGGCCCAGACCAAGGCGCAGGCCTTCGCGCTGGGCGCCAACGACTACCTGGTCAAGCTGCCCGACCCGGTGGAGGTGATCGCCCGCATCCGCCATCACTCGGACGGCTACAAGGCCACGCTCGAGCGCAACGCCGCGTACGAGGCTCTGGCCGCGAGCGAACGGCACCTGCAGGAGGAGGCCCGGCGTGCCGCGGAGTACGTGCAGAGCCTGCTGCCTCCGCCGATGCTGGACGGCCCCGCCACCACCGAGTGGCGTTTCGTGCCCAGCGAGAGCCTGGGTGGCGACGCCTTCGGCTACCACTGGCTGGATCGGTCCCGGCTCGCGGTGTACCTGCTCGACGTGTGCGGCCACGGCGTGGGACCCGCGCTGCTGGGCGTGAGCGCCATGAACGTGATCCACTCCAACGCGGTACCGAATCGCGACATGGCCGATCCGGCCTCGGTGCTCGAGGGGCTCAACGAGCTCTTTCCCATGGAGCGTCACCACGAGATGTACTTCACGCTGTGGTACGGCATCCTCGACGTGGACCGCGCCAGCCTGGTCTGGAGTGGTGGCGGACATCCCCCGGCATTGCTGCGCGCCCCGGATGGCTCGCTGCGCCGGCTTCCCAGCCAGGGGCTGATGGTGGGCGCGGCCCTGGGCGTGCCCTACGAGAGCAGCGAGATTCCGGTGGAGCCCGGCTCCGCGCTGCTGCTCTACAGCGACGGCATCTACGAGCTGGAGAAGCCCGACGGCCGCATGTCCACGCTCGAGGAGTTCGTGCTCGAGGTGGGACGCGCGGAGAAGGCGCCACGCCCGCTCGACGAGATCCTGGCCCATGCGCGCCGCGTGCAGGCCGGCGACCGCTTCAAGGACGACGTGAGCCTGCTGCAGGTCCGGTTCCAGCCGTGATCGCCGCGTGTCTTGTGGCGGCCGGCGCGGCGGCCGGCAGCGCGGTCGTGACGTTCACCGAGGTGCACATGGGCGTTCAGGTCCGGATCTCGGTGCATGCTCCAGGCGAGGAGGCCGCGCGTCCGGCAGTCCGCGTTGCCATGGACCGCGTGCGGGCATTCGACCTGGCGCTGAGCGACTGGAAGTCGGACTCCGCCGCCATGCGACTGCCCACCGGGCCGGGCACGGTGCAGGTGGATGATCCGATCCTGGCCGAGGCCCTGGATGCGGCCGCGACCTGGCACCAGCGCACGCGCGGCGCCCTGGACGTGACGCTGGGGCCGCTGACGCGGCTCTGGCGCGCGGCTCGCCAGTCCGACACCTGGCCATCGCCTGAGCCGTTGCAGGCGGCGCGCTTCGCGAGCGGCATGCGGAACATGACGTGGAACCCCGACGATCGCACGCTCACGCTGCATGCCGGTGCCATGCGCCTGGACTTTGGTGGTCTTGCGCAAGGGCTGGCCGCCGACGCCGCGCTGCAGTCGCTGCGTGAGGCGGGATGGCCGTGCGCCATCGTGGACGTGAGCGGTGATGTCGCGGTGGGCGAGGCACCGCCGGGCACCATCGGGTGGAAGGTGCGGGTGGAGCCGGGCCGTGACGATCAGCCCGCCGAGACGCTGCTGCTGGCGCGTTGCGGCATCAGCACCAGTGGCGATCGGGGACAGCCCGCCCGCATCGGCGGGCGCCTGGCCAGCCACATCCTGGATCCGGCCACGGGTGAACCGCTCCCCCTTCCTCGCCAGGCCGTGGTGATCGCGGCCACGGCCGCCGCGGCCGACGCGCTGGCCACGGCCTGCTGCGTGCTCTCGCCCGAGGCATGCCGCACCGTGATGCAGAACGCGCCGGCCATCGCGGTTCGGCTGGATCGCCTGCCACAGGAGGGCGGCGTGCAACCGATGGGCGCGTGGGCGACGATCAGGCGGGCCGAGCGTGGCCCGGACGACGCACCACGATCGGGGGTGGCGACGCGTCCATCGTCAGGATCGGAGGCGACAGGTCCTCGCGACTCTGCAGCACCTGATCCCAGGTGACGGCATCGCCCGAGTAGGCGGCCATGCGTCCCATGATCGCCAGCCGGCAGCTCTGGATCATCCAGTCCGAGTCGTCGATGGGCGTGCCGGCGCGGATGGCGCGGAACAGCTCGTCATGCTCGACCTGGTACATGTTGGGTCGAGGCCCATCGGCGGGATAGCTCCAGGGCGTCTCCCCCTGGATGCGGTGCGTGCCAGCCCATCCGTTCACGAATGCCCGACCTCGGGTGCCCAGGATGGTGTCCACGTTCTCGTTGAAGCAGTCCGGATACTGCCGCCACATGAGCGTGGCCCGACGATCGCGCGACCACTCGTAGACCACGGCGATGTGGTCGTACACGTCCCCACGCTCCGGAATGTCCTCGCGAAGGACCCGACCCCCCACCGCGGTGCAGCGCTCGGGTGGCTCGTTGCCGAACGCCCAGTTGATCTTGTCCACGCTGTGCACGGCCTGTTCCACGATGAAGTCGCCCGAGAGCCACACCATGTGCTGCCAGTTGCGGACCTGGAACGCCATGTCGCTCCATCCGGGCTGGCGAGGCACCACGCCGAGGGGATTGGTCAGGTAGTCGCTGTGCATGGCCACCACCTCGCCCAACGCGCCCTGACCGATGCGCTCGAACAGCGCCCGCTCGGGACCGGCGCGGCGCCAGCAGAACCCGCTGACCAGATTGAGCCGTTGGGCGCGCGCCGAGGCGGCCGCCTGCTCCACGCTCCGGGCGCCGGTCGCGTCGACGAACATCGGCTTCTCGCAGAACACGTGCAAGCCGGCCTTCACGGCCTGCTGCAGATGCATCGGCCGAAAGAACGGCGGCCCTGCCAGCAACGCCACCTGCACGTCGCAGCCGCAGGCGGCCTCGGAACCCTCGAAGCCCGCGAATCGACGCTCCGGAGGCACCTGCACCCGGTCGCCAAGACCCGCCTGCCGCAACGCCTCGATCGCCGACTCGATGCGATCCGCAAAGGCGTCGGCCATCGCCCAGATCACCACGCCCGGATCCGCCCTGAGCGCCTGCGCCGCCGCGCCCGTGCCGCGGCCGCCGCAGCCGATCACGGCCACGCGGATGCCATCACTGCCGTGCACCGGGGCCTGGCCGAACGTCAGGCGCGGAACCGCCATCGCCGCGGCGGTGGCCACCGCGCTGCCGAGAAACGCCCGCCGCGTGCTGCCTGGCTCACGTTCCGTCATGGCATGGTCTCCGTTCGCCGTCCGTCGGGCGCGGCAGGCTGGACGCCCGGCGACCGCTCCCGTCGTTCCGAGGGAAGCGGCTCGCAGACCAGACGCAGCCCTGCGAACGGTGCGTCGGCCAGCCACCACCGGCTTGGCGGCATCTGCGGGTCGCTCGCGTTCCACGCCGGCGTGGGTCGCAGGATGCGGTCACACGACAGGTCATCGGCCGTGTCCAGGTACGAACCGCCCCAGAGCACCAGCGTTCCGTCGTCGGCCACCGCCCACTCGGCCACGTTGCCCAGAAGGGCGTGGAAGCCGTTGACGGGCTGGCCCGAGTCGACGGGATGCGTGGTGCCCTTGGCGTTTCCAGCGTGCCAGCATCGCGCGTCCATGGCCACCGCATCATCGATCGTCGCATCACCGCAGATCGAGCGAAGTTCCCGCACGGTCGGCAAGCGAAAGCGGCGCCCCGTCTTGCCCGAGAGCCAGTCGCAGAAGGCCTTGGCCGTGTGCTGCGAGACGCAGATCGCAGGGTAGCCCGCGTGTCCAAAGCCCCGGTCCATCGAGATGTACGGCTTGCTCGGACGCGCCACTGCGTCAGCCGGTTGGGCCTGCTGCGGATCCACCTTCTCGAAGACGAAGGCGTCGAGCAACTCCCACGGCACCTCGGTTCGGCCGATCCACAATGACACCTCGGCGGTGTGGTCCTGCCTGCCCAGCAGCGCCACCTGCAGGGCCGTGCCGGGCACCGGGACCTCGAGGGATCGCCCCGCGTGCAGCACGCCGGGCGCCACCGCACCCAAGGCCAGCAGGCACCATGCGGGCCACATGTTCCGCCGGATGGGCATGCGTCAACCGAAGAGAAGCAGCAGGAGCCCGAGGTCACCGCTGTCCACCGTGCCGTTGCCATCCAGGTCGGCGGCGCACGGCTGCGGACATGCACCGAACTGCAGCAGAAGCAGGCCGATGTCGCCCGCGTCCACGGTGCCGTTGGCGTCAAAGTCGCCTGCCGAGGCTTCGGGGCACGCCGTGGCGGAGATCGCGATCTCGTCGACGCCCGCCTCGACCAGCGATCCGCTGCCGAGATCCCGTGCGATGAAACGCAACTGGATCGACTGGCTGGATGGACTCACGAAGTCGAACACGCGGAACTCCCTGCGCACCCACGCCCCCGCGTTCTCCACCACAAGTTCCAGTTGCGTCCAGCTGGCTCCACCGTCACCGGAGATCTGCACGGGCATGCTGTCCTCGTTCGGGGCCGCGCCGCCGTTGTTGGAGTACCAGCGGTGATAGGAGACCCTTGGATCCTCCAGCCCCGCCAGGCTGTAGGCGGGCGATGTGAGCGTTGTGGTTCCACCATCCACGTCAGCCGCGCCGTCGGCTCCACCCACCGCGCCGTTTCCCGTGACCCAGCAACGGGTGCCGTCTGCGGACACATCCGAACCCGGCGCCACGCTGGTCGAGACGGGCACCGCATTCACCCAGCGACCCGTTGTGGCGTTGTCGGTGGACAGGCTTGCCGACCACCCGGTCGAGGATTCGCAGGCGTCACGAACGGCCTGGTCCAGGCCCAGACCCGACAGGGCCTCGAACACGCCCGTGGCAGGCAGGCTTGCCTGGCCACCATCCGAAAGGGCCGCCACCACGCGCCACGAGACGGACTTGCCACAGTCGATGACCGGGGCGTTGCCCTGCCAGGTGCCGCCTCGGGACTGGTTCAGGGGCGTGATCGTGGGCACGCCGTCCACCACGGTCTCGAGCATCACGCCGTCGGGACCCAGCTCCACACCCGGCTGGAGCGCCGTCTGCACGCGGATCGTCTGCCCGCGCGGATCGAAGAACTCCGGCTGGCCGTCGGGCAGGGAAAGCACAACGGGCTCCGGTCCCACTCCCAGCACGAACAGACCGCGCTCGATGTCGGACACGATCACCGTGCCCGAGGGGAAGTACGGGTACACGCTCCAGGCGCCGTTGAAGGTGTCCTGGCTTGAAGCGTCATCGTTCGGGTGCGTGTCGAAGAAGCCCACCCGCGTCGCCGTGCTGCCGGCGGTCACATCGAACACCTGCAACCCGCTGCTGTAGTTGGCACAGAAGAGCAGGTTGCTGCGGGTGTAGCAGTTATGGTCGATCGACCGCACGCCGGGTGCGTAGGTGCCCGCAAGGAATGGCGCCGCCGGGTTGCTCACGTCCGCGATCCGTCCGGTGGCGAAGATGCCGCGGTTGTTGTCGTCGAGCTCGTCGTTGATGTACAGGTACCGGGCATCGGCGCTGAGCCACGCCTGATGGCAGTAGCTGGCGTTGGCGTACGTGAACCGCCCGACCACGGTGATCGCGGACTTGTTGGTCACGTCCAGGATGTCCACACCCGTGTCCGTCTGCCCACCGTTGAGACCGCCGCAGCAGAAGATGAGCTCCCGCCCCGCGTACGGACCGCTGGTGAAGTAATGCGGCACGGCATCATGCACGTACTTCGTGCTCCAGCTTCCAACCAACCTGGGGGCCGCTGGGCTTGCCGTGGGCTGGGTCGTGGTTGGCTCGAGCGCGTAGATCCGAAGCCCCTGGCTTCCCCCGCCACAGCGGTAGAGGAAGGCCTGGGGATTGCCGTTCGAATCGGTGTAGGAACTCAGGGCCACGTTGTGGGTGGCCGCCGTGCCCGCAGTGGCGTCGACCGACGCCAGTTCATCGACCACGCCCTGGTCGATCTGGGACATGTCGAAGACCTGGATGCCGCCACCACCCTCGGTGACCGAGTACGCGTACTGCTTGTAGACCTTGATGTCGCGCCAGAGGCTGCTGGAACTCTGCGCATTGCGAGCCTTGAAGGCGACGATGCTCGCGGTGGACGGATTGGTCACCTCCACGAAGCCGGTGCCGTGGGAGAGACCGATGATCGCATACTCGCGTCCCGAGGGACTCGTGTAGCCCCAGCAGTCGTTGCCGCTGGTGTTGCCCCCGGCGAACGCGTTGAGCGGAAAGTGGGCCAGCAGCCGGATGTTGTCCGACCGGAACGACTCCGACTTGTCCGTGGGATCGCCCAGACGCCACACCTTGCCGGGAATCATCCCCATCCAGTCGCGGAGCTTGGGATCGCCCTCGTGGGCGGTGGCGGCGGTCACGCCAATCAGAGCGACTAGGGCGGCCAAGGCAAGTGGACGCTGGTCTCGAGGATGGGGCACGTGGGTCCTTCCGTGGTGGGTCAGGCGATGCGCGGGCCCGCCCGAGGCGCGGGCCGCCCCCGTCGTCTGCGTCAGTCTGCCCCAACTGTCCCGGTCTGAAAAGTCGCCGGTGGCGATTTGGAGCCAGATTCGACACTTTTCCCAGTCGGACGGACCCATGGATCGGTGAATTCCGCACCCTTGGGGGGAGATCCCTGCACGGCTCGCAGAAAGGCGACCAGGTCCTGCGACTGCTGGTCGGTCAGTTCGAGCGGTTCAAGGAGCGACTCGGCGTGGTGATCCAGCGCGGTGGCGCCCTCGAGCGTGCTGTAGAAGCGAACCACCGCCTCGAGTGTGGCGAGTTGTCCCTGGTGCATGTACGGGGGCGTGATGGCCGCGTGGCGCAGCGATGGGGTTCGCATGCGACCCCATGCCTCCGGGTCGTGCCGCGTGGCCCGGGTCACGGCGGCCTTGGGTCCGGATGGATCGTCGCTGTGCGCCCCCGCGGCGTTGAAAGGATCCCTGCGAAGGCGCTCGATCCCCTCCAGTCGCCCGCGGTCCCGCGGCAACCCGCCATCGGGCTCGGGCACCCCGATCAGGTGAAACTCGCCGTCCGAGAGCAGCGGCCCACTGTGGCATCGGATGCAATCGGCCCTGCCGGCGAAGAGCACGGCACCGCGAATCTCGGCCGGCCCGAAACCCTCGATCGGGTCGGCGTCACCGACCCGCAGGCGCTCCAGCCAGCGATCGAACGCGCTGGGACCCGTGACGATCCGCCGCTCGTACGCCGCGATGGCCTTGCCGATGTTGGCGAAGGCCGTGTCGCAGGCCGAATCGCAGCCACGTCCGAAGGCCTGTTCGGGCGGCAGCGTGCCGAACACGGCCTCGTAGCGTTCGCGCAGTTCGGGCTCGCGACGAACGCGGTCGATCACCCCGAGACGTGACAGGCCCATCTCCGGCGGGTTCTCGAACGGGTGCAGTGCCTGGCTCCACAGAGAGTCCGCCCGGCCATCCCACGTGAACCACCGCTGGTGCGCCGCGTCCAGCAGCGACTGGCTGTGGCGCGCGCCGATCCCGATGCCGCGGGCCAGACGCCGGCCGTCGGCGAATCCCGCGTCGGGCTGATGGCAGGTGGCGCAGGAGACCTGGCCGTTGGCGGAGAGGCCCGTGTCGAAGAACAGCCATCGGCCCAGATCGGCGGCTGCGGCATCGTCCGCCACACGGTTGGTCGGATCCGCGGGCACCGTCGGCATGGGTCCAAGCCGCAGCAGGCGATCGCGCATCGGTGACGGAACCGGGACGGGGTCCGCCCAGGGGTTCGCCGCGCACAACGCCGCCACCAGAAGCGACGCGCCGCGGATCATTCGATCTCCAGGGTCTGCTGCATCCGACGAAGCCGGCCGTCGGCCGCCAGCAGGTCGAATGACAGTTCCCAACGACCTGGCATGTGCAGGAGCATCGGCTCCACGCGCCATCGGCCCGGGCCGATGGTGGTGATCTCGGGACGAACGTTCATGCCATGGCCATGGTGGGGCATGGTGCAGTCCGCCAGCAAACGCACCCCCTCAAGAGGTTTTCCCGCGGCATCCGTGGCCGACACGTCCAGCGCGAACGGTTCGCCGTTGGGCAGCGGTCCGGCCGCCTTCCAGTCCAGTCGACCTCCGCCTGCGATCGGCATGGAACCGGCTCCGCCGCGGGCCAGCCCCAGAGCCTGCTGTCGCCGCGATTCGGTGCGCTGCTGCTGCTCGTTCGAGGGCGCGGCCGAGGGCGCCGACCTGTCCCGGGCCCGGCTCCTGCTCAGCGTGAAGGTTGCCTGCCAGGTTCCGTCGGCACCGAATCGCTGGAGCCGGTGGTTGCCGTAGTCGACGATCCAGATCGAGCCATCGGAGGTCCGGCGATCCATCCGCTCCGGAAGCCAGAGCGCTCCATCGCGGGCGGCCGCGGCACCATCGAATCGCTCCGGTTCCGGACGGGCGGGGACGATCGATGGCCCGGGCTGGCCCGCGGCATCCAGCAGCAGCAGCGCGTCACGGTCCGCGTCGGACACCGCGTACCCGCCCTCGAAGGCGAGCACGCCTCGCGGATCCGCGGCGATCCTCGCCAGAGGCAGCAGCGTGGCGGCCCTGGCCGAGCGCCGCTCGATGCCGTTGCTCCACAGCATCACCAGGTCCCCGTTCTCGGCGACGGTGCACGAGCGCAACGGTTCGCCGTCGTTGCGAGGGCGGGCATCACGGGCATCGCGCTCGAAGCGATCCAGCAGCGGCGTGGTCCACGCCACGGAACCATCCGCAAACGCCACGCCCACGCGACCCCGGTCCCACAGCAGGTCGCTGCCGGCCACTTGCGCAAGGCGCGACTCCGCCCGAGCCACCTGCAGCGACACCCCCCTGTCCAACCGGGCCATGAACGGATCGAATCCGATCGCGCCGGCGGGATCCCGGTCCAGAACCCATCGCTCCAGCCGATCACCGAGCGCGTCCAGCACCCAGACGGCGGAACCGTCCGGTTCGCAGAGCACCGACGCCGGCGAGAGAAAGAGGCTTGGACGGTCGCCTGCGCCCCCGAACGTGGTGACATGCGCGGGCGGATCCACGCGGGTGTCCCACAACACCACGCATCCGCTCTCGGGTTCCCAAGCGGCCACCAAGGGATCCGCCACCGAGACGTCGGGGCCGAAATGACTGCTCACGCCGGACTTGCTCGGAAGGGGCGGGATGCGAGGCACGACCTCACCGGGCTGGGCCGGGCGAAAGACCTGCACGCGGCGCTCGAACGGCTCCGCCACCGCCACGCGGCCCGAAGCCGCATCGACCGCGATCGCCCGCGGATAGTGCAGCCTGCCCTCGCCTTCGCGCGGCCACACCGCATGCAGTCCGAAGATGTCGCGCAGACTGCCATCCCATGCCAGACGCGTGACCCGGTGATTCAGGCGATCGGTGATGAGCGGCCCGCCGGCGTCGAAGGCCACGCCGCTCGGGGCGATGAACTGCCCGGGAAAGAAGCCACGCTCGCCGAATGCGGTGGCCTGTCCCGAGGGTTCCACCCGCACCACGCGCGCATGGCCCGTGTCGGCGATCCACAGGGATCCGTCGGGAGCGATGGCGGCGGCTTCGGGCGAAAGCAGGCGACCGATCGGCCATGTGGCGCCCGAAACGGGCTCGGCCGCACCAGGCATCCGGACCACGTGTCTGGCCGCGTCGGCCTGCGGACGACCCGGCATCGGCACGCGATCCACGCGGCCGGGTGCGATGGGGGTGCGCGATCCGTCGTGCTCGATCCGGACCAGGCCGGCTCGGCCCATGGCCACCAGAAGGCGGCCCTGGTCGTCAAAGCCCACGTCCAGGGGGGTGGGGATGCCCGACTCCGTGCGCTCGTGGATGTAAGGCTGCTGCACCTGGGCTGAGGCCCCGGCCGCGTGCACGGCCAGCACAAGCAACAAGGCCAGATGACGCATGTCGGGACGGTACGCCGCGTCGCGATCGCGTGCAACGCGTGCATCGGATACAAGTGACCGGATGCATGGCCCGTTGCCACCGCCCTGGATCCGCACGGCCACGCGCGGCATGGCCCTGGTCATGGGACTTGGCGCCGCCGCCGTGGCAATCTGGGGCACCAGCGCCCATGCGCACGCGGACCTCTCCTCGGTCACGACGCTTGCGACATGGTGGGTGGGGTGCATTCCCTTTGCGCTGCTGCTGGGCGCGCTGGCGGTGCTTCCGCTGGTGCGGCCCGTGGAAGTGTGGTGGGAGAGCAACGCGAGCAAGCTGGCCTTCAGCGGCCTGATGGGACTGGTGACGCTGCTGTGGCTGCGTGGACAGATGGGGCCGGACGCGGCGCTCACCGCGGCCGCTCACGGACTGGCGGAGTTCGTGCCCTTCATCGTGCTGCTGCTCTCGCTGTACGTGATCGCTGGCGGCGTGCAACTGCAGGGCACGCTGCCCGGCAGCACGCGGGTGAACCTGGTGATCCTGGGCAGCGGCGCCGTGCTGGCCAACCTGCTGGGTACCACCGGCGCAAGCATGTTGCTGATCCGACCGCTGCTCCGGGCCAACGCCTCGCGCAGGCATCAGGTACACACGGTGGTGTTCTTCATCTTCATCGTGAGCAACGTCGGGGGCTGCCTGCTTCCAATCGGCGATCCGCCGCTCTTTCTGGGTTTCCTGCGCGGCGTGCCCTTCTTCTGGACACTCGGGCTCTGGAAGGAGTGGGCCTGCGCGGTGGGACTGCTGCTGGTGGCGTACGCGATACTCGACGGGCAGATGCTGCGAAAGGACCCGCAGGCGCGTGAGGCTCTGGCCAACGCCGGGCCCGCCTCACCGCGGGTGAAGGGATGGCCCAGCGTCATCCTGATGCTGCTGGCGGTGACGGCCGTGGCCACCGTGCAGCCGGGAAGGCCCATGGCCGTGATCGGTTGGACACCGCCGATCTTCGGTCGCGAGGTGATCCTGCTGCTGCTGGCGGCCGCGAGCGTGGGCGTGGCGCCATGGAGCGAGCGGCGCGCCCAGGGCTTCACCCTGATGCCCATGGGGGAGGTCGCCGCGGTCTTCGCCGGCATCTTCCTGGCCATGCAGGTGCCGCTTGCGGTGCTGGCGGCCCAGGGCGCCTCGCTCGGACTGGATACGCCGATGCGGCTGTTCTGGTGGACCGGGGGGCTGTCCAGCGTGCTGGACAATGCCCCCACCTACCTGGTGTTCCTGGAGGTGGCCCGTGGCGTGACCGAGCAGGCGGCGGCCCCGGGCGTGGAGCAGCTGATGGACGGCAGCTTCATCCGCGATGACCTGCTCACGGGCGTGTCCCTTGGCGCCGTCTTCATGGGTGCCATGACCTACATCGGCAATGGACCCAACCTGATGGTCCGCGCCATCGCCACCAGTTCCGGCGTCCGCATGCCGGGTTTCGGCGGCTACATGCTCTGGTCGTTGGGCCTGCTGGTTCCGTTGCTGGTGCTGCTGAGCATGCTGTTCCTGCGCTGAGCGCACCGGTCAGGGCACGGTCGCGCCAGCGCTGCCGGCGGATCGCGGGCCATCCGGTTCATCGGCGCGCTGCATCGCCGCGTAGATCACGCTCTGGACCACGACACTCTCCCCCACCAACCTTCCGACGCGGGCGCTGGCCGCGTCCAGACTGGCGATCCTGCCCCGATCGAGATCGCGCTCGAAGTCGATCAGCGCGTTCTCCGCGGCCAGCATCATGCTGGCGATCACGCTCCACTCCTCGCGGGTGTCGGGCCAGTACGGGTTCTCGCGAACCAGTTCCACCGGCACGCGGAACCTCCAGCCATCACGCGTCTCCACCAGCGTGAGCACACCCGCCAGCAACGGCTCGTCATCCCAGGTCAGGGCGGCGGTGCCGTCGCCCAGATCCGTGGCGGCCAGGCGCGGACGCTGCGAGGCCAGCCACGCGCCCGGATCGGAGAGGATGGCGAGCGTGTTGTCACGGATGCCACGGTTGCGCTTGCTCGTGGCGGCCCGGACCTCCTTCTCGACCGCCTGCGGGAAACGCTCCCGCAGTCCGGCCGCCACGCCAAGCAGGCGATCGAGCATGTCTCCGGCCTTGGCCTTGACCTCTCCGATGGCGCTGGCCTCGGTCACGCCATCCTCGAAGGTGATGTCGCGGGCCTCGATCTCGATCAGCTGCGGGATCTGCGCGGCCTGCCGCTGCTGGACCATGGCCACCACGGCGTCCAGCGCGGCTTCAGGCGTGCTGGTGTCGAACGCCGGACGCTCGCACGCCACCAGCAGCAGGCAAGGAATCGCGAATCGGCGGAGCACGCCCGTGATGGTAGGAAACGTTCCGCGTGGCCTGGATGTCGGCACTACCATCCCGGCGTGAACGTGATCCTGAATGGCATGCCCCACGCCTTCTCCCAGGTCCGCACCGTGTCGGACCTGCTGCGTTCGATCGGCAAGGAGTCGGTCCCCTGCGCCGTGGAGGTGAATCAGTCGCTCGTGTCGCACCGCCAGCGTGATCATCATGAGCTGCACGAGGGCGACCGGATCGAGGTCGTCACGCTGGTGGGGGGCGGCTGAACATGGACGCGTGCGTGCCCCACGCCCCTGAAAGCGTCGCGCCCCTGCAGGTGGGCTCGTTCATGCTTCGATCGCGGCTGGTCGTGGGCACCGGCAAGTACCGCGATCTCGATCAGATGCGGCAGGCCCTGGATGCCAGCGGCGCGGATGCGGTCACCGTGGCCGTGCGACGCGAGCGGCTCGTGGATGCCCAGGGACGATCGCTGCTCGATGCCCTGCCGCTGGACCGCGTTGCCGTGCTTCCCAACACCGCTGGCTGCTTCAACGCGCCCGACGCGGTGCGCGTGGCCCGGCTGGGCCGCGATCTCCTTGAGCAACTGGGCAACCGGGGTGCCCGCTGGGTGAAGCTGGAGGTGCTGGCCGACAGGACCACCCTGCTGCCGGATCCCATGGGCACGCTCGAGGCTTGCCGCGAACTGGTGAAGGATGGCTTCGAGGTGCTCTGCTACACCAGCGACGACGCCGTGCTGGCGCGGCAACTGCGTCAGGCGGGCGCCACCAGCGTGATGCCGGCGGGCAGTCCCATCGGATCGGGCCGGGGCGTGGCCAACCCGGCGGCGATCGCGATCCTGCTGCAGGCGCTCAAGGACCCCGCCCATGGCGGTGACCCCACCTACCCGGTGATCGTGGATGCCGGCGTGGGCACGCCGAGCGACGTGACCGTGGCCATGGAACTGGGCTCGGACGGCGTGCTGCTGAACACGGGGATCGCCCACGCGGCGGATCCGGTGCGGATGGCGCATGCCATGCGCATGGCCTGCGCGTCGGGCTACCTCGGCGCCCGGGCCGGGCGCATTCCCCGAAAGCTGCTCGGATCGGCCAGCAGCCCATGGAGCGGCACGTTCGTGCACATTCCCGGGGAGTGAGCCGGACCCGCGTTCACATCAGCTCGCGCAGGATGGCCAGCCCCCGTTCGAGGCGGTCCGGACGCGTGGCGAAGCTGATGCGGAAATGCGTGTCGCGACGGCTGAACACGTTGCCCGGAATCACCAGCACGCCCCGCCCGATCGCCAGTTCGACGAACTGCGACGCGGTCATGCCGAGCCGAGCTGGCACCTCGACGAACGCGTAGAAGGCTCCTGCCGGCCGCGCCACGTTCGTCACGCCCTCGAACGCCTGCACCACCATGTCCCGACGACGTGCGTAGTCGCTCACCATGGGGGCCAGGTCGCAGTCGAACGCGGGCACCACGCCCCACTGCAGCGGCGTGGGCGCGCACACGTACGTGTACTGCTGGAACTTGGCGATCTCCTGGACCAGCGCCATGGGACCGGCGGCGTACCCGAGCCGCCATCCCGTGCAGCCGTAGGTCTTGCCAAAGCCGCGGATGAGCAGGCAGTCCTGCGTGAAGCGGGCCGGACTCGGGCAGCGACCCTCCTCGCGAGCGTCGGGAAAGCAGAACTCGTCGTAGATCTCGTCGCTGATCAGCAGCACGCCCTTGCCGCGACAGAGGTCCACCAGGTCGGCCAGTTCGCGTCGGGTGAGCACGGTGCCGCAGGGGTTGCTGGGTGAATTGATCAGCACCGCCTTGGTCCGCGGCGTGATCAGGGGTTCCACCCGTTCGGCCGTCAGACGGAAGTCCGGGTAGGTGTCGCACAGCACGCAACGGGCCCCCAGCATGGTGGCCATCTGCGGATACATCACGAAGTACGGATCCGGCGCGATGAACTCGTCACCGGGATCCAGCACGGCCATGAGTCCCAGCAGCAGTCCGCCGCTGGTTCCGCTGGTCACCACGCAGCCCAGGTCATCCGTGGGGCCCCGCCATCCCACGTCGGTCGCGAGGTGCTTCCAGATGGCCTGGTGCAGTTCGGGAATGCCCTGAGTGACCGAGTAACCACTGCGATTCTCCAGGACCGCCTGCGCCGCGGCCTGCCTCATGGCCTCGGGCACGGGGAAATCGGGCTGCCCGATGGAGAGGTTGATGGGATCCTTGAGCCTGGCCGCCAGGTCGAAGACCTTGCGGATGCCCGACGCATCGACCGCACGACTGCGCGCCGCGATCAGCCGCTCAAGCGGCAGTCGCTCGGGAGCCTGCGATGCAGGAGCCGCCACCGATCACTTCTTCTTGGCGGCCGGAGCGGCGGCCTTGGCGTCACCACCTTCGGCCTCGCCCTTCTTGGTGGCCTTCTTGCCCGCCGACACCTTGATGGAGCGGACCTTGACGAGCCCAAGCACGCCCTTGGCTTCGGGATCGAAGCCCTTCTCCAGCGAGAGCTTGGCCACGCGCTCGGCTCGCGTGAGCACGTTGCGATGCTGGTTCAGGGCGCCGGACTTGGTCTTGAGGCTGGGATGGAGGCTCATGGCGGTGTGGGGGGTGAGGGTTGTGCCGATCAGGTCCGGACGCCGGCGCGGTGCCTAGCGATGCTGAACCAGGTACGTGTCGTCGAAATTGCGGTTTCCCTTGGCCTTTGCCTGCCAGCGGCGTCCGACCGCCTTGATGCGTGCCTCGAGATCCCGACCTTCGCGAGAGGACCGTGCCGCCGATGTTGCCAGGGCTGGAAGCACGATGACCTTGCGCGACTTGCCATTATTGTCGAAAACCAGGTGCGCATCAAGGTCCGAGGCCCTGCAGAAATCCACCACGGAACGCCCTCCCGCCTCGCTGGGGTCGGTGACCAGCACGAAGTAGAAGAGACCCTTCTGACGCGGATCCCCCGTGGTCGGAGCGGGCGAAGGCTCGGGAGCGGGCACGGTGCGCTGCGGCGGTGGATCGGTGACCGTCCGCGGCGGCAGCGCCAGCGGATCACGGACCTGGCTGGACGTCGCCCGGACCGTCGCGTCATCCAGTTGCTGTCGCACACCCTCCTGGAAGCCCGCCGCCTTGCCGCGACCATGCCCAAAGGCGTATGCCACCACCATCAGCAGCAGCACCAGCACGCCAAGCACCCAGAGGAATCCCAGAGGAATCCGGATGGAACGCATCGCCGAAGCGAGCAACGCGGGAGGTTGCGTGGGCGACGAGCCGACCTGCATGCCCCCTCGGGCGAGTTCGTACAGGGTTGGTGCGCCTCGCCTCCGCATGGAGGTTGGATGCTACCCGACAGACTCACCGGCGCGGCCGCAGATCACGCTTGCCATGGCCAGGCCACCCACGTGGCTCAGGCTCACCAGCCACATGGTGACCCCGTGCTCCGAGGCAACCTGCGCCAGGTGACCGTGCAGTCGAAGGGATGGGGACCCATCGGCGCCATGCACCACCTCGGCGTCGGTCCACGAGACGCCGCTGCGCCAGCCGGTGCCCAGGGCCTTCATGACCGCCTCCTTGGCCGCGAATCTGGCTGCATAGCGCTCCGCCTCGCGGGATCCGCCCGCGTCGGCATAGGCACGCTCCACGGTCGTGAAGACACGCTCACGGAAGCGGTCACCGTGATCCGCCAGCATCCGCTCGATGCGTGCGATGTCCGTCAGGTCCACGCCGTGACCCACCACCAGCATGCCAGGCCTCACGGCGCCACTCCCGTGACCGGCAGCAGGGACGTCCAGCGATCGATGGATGCCCGGATCCCCTGCAACGGCTCTGCCCACTGTCTGGCATCGATCACGGGCAGCCCCGTGAAACCGGCCAGCTCCAGGGCCAGTCTCCACGCCGCCGCGTCCAGTCGCGCGTCGCCCGGCTCTCCGATGGGCCCGCGCATCCCGCTCCGCAGCAGGTCCACCACGCGTGCGGCCGCGACCCGCGAACCCAGCGCGTGAACCACCGCCACCGGGTCACGTCCCTCGGCAAGTTCCATCGCCGGGTCCACGCCGACCGACAGGTTCCCAAGGTCCCGGGATGCCGCGTTGAAGTCGGCCACGGGCACGCCACGACGGTCGGCCTCGCGGAGAATCGCCTGGCGAATGCCCCCGTCATCCGGGTGCGGCAACCACAGGCACACGGGCACCCGGCCAAGCGCCTCCGCCAGCACCAGCGATCCCGTGACGGCCTCCATGGCCCGTTCCGCCCGTGAGGCGTCGGCGAATCGCTCCACTGGCACGAAGCAGTCGATGCCGCTGGCGACCAGGCCCAGCCTGCGAAGCATGACGCCCACGTCGCGCCGGGCGCCGGCATCAAGGTCCCGTGGACGCATCGACGCATCGCTCGCGTCCAGCTGCACGCCGCGAACCCCCAGTGATGCGGCGACCGACAAGGACTCCGCGGCCGGCCCCAGCGGGAGAAGGGTCACGCCGAGCATCACGGGTGCGGCACGCATGCGGGCGGCAGCATATCCGTGAAGGACGCCGCGCCCGTAGGCTTGCCTGCGCATGCCAGGCCGCGCGCTTCCACGCAAGTCACCGCAGCAGCTGCGGCGCGCACGTGCCCTGCTGGCCGCGCTGCGAAAGGCCCATCCCGACGCCGCGTGCGAGCTGCACTGGAGGGCGCCCCACGAGCTGCTGGTGGCCACCATCCTGAGCGCCCAGAGCACCGACGTGGGAGTGAACAAGGCCACGCCCGCGCTCTTTGCCGCATTTCCCAAGCCAGCTCACTATGCGCGCGTGACGCCGGCCGACATCGAGCCATTCGTGCGCACGCTCAACTTCTGGCGGAACAAGGCGCGAGCCGTGCACGAGAGCATGAAGGCCGTGGAGGAGCGGTTCGGGGGCCAGGTGCCGCGCGACATGGCGTCCTTGCTCACGCTTCGTGGTGTGGCCCGCAAGACGGCCAACGTGGTGCTCGGCAACGCCTTCGGCATGCAGGAGGGCGTGGTGGTGGACACGCACGTGGGTCGCCTGGCGCGGCGCATGGGGCTGAGCCGTCACACCGATCCGATCAAGGTGGAGCGTGATCTGATGGCATTGTTTCCCCGCGAGTCGTGGTGCGATCTGAGCCACCTGCTCATCTTCCAGGGACGACGGGTCTGCAAGGCCCGCGGCGGGCGGTGCGCCACGGATCCGGTCTGCCGACGGTTCTGCAGCGCGGCCGCGCGGCTCAGCGGGTCACGGCGGAAGCCGTCGGCGCGTCCTCGGGAACCAGCTCGGCCACGCCCATCCCGCCGAAGCGGCTGACGAAGGCCACGCCGCCGCCCGTCCGGAGAGGATGCAGCCAGATCACCGGCCCCGAGAGCCGCAGCGTTCCCAACGTGTCGAGGGCCAGTTCCCCTTCGGCCGCGCGACGGGTGGCCGCGGGCTCGGCCTGATCCGTGGCGGGCGAGGCGCGCTTGCGGAGCACCGTGATTCCCTCGCCATGGCCGATCCAGAGGTCCCCGTCCACCGCGACCACGGTGCTGATCCACGCGTCATCGGGCGCCTTCCAGATGGCCTTGCCGTCCGGGCCCTCGATGCGAACCTCGCCCGGCGCGGGCACGCCATCGACGGGCTGGCCTCGGTCGATCGTGGCGGTGCCCCATGCCAGGGTGGCCTTGGTCTCGGGCATCTGCGTGAGCTCCACCATCTTGTCCGAGAGCGTGGGCGTGCCGCGGATCGGGTAGAGCCAGAATCCCTCGTCGCTTCCGGCAAGAAGGCGACGGCCGTCGAAGATGGACCGCTCCAGCCTGCCCGGTTCTCGCTGCACGTCGGAGAACTCGTCGCCTGGCCCTTCGCGGTCATCGTGCAGCCGGAACGTCGCGCGGCCGAACGATCCGACCGTGGCAAAGAGGTTCTCGCTGAGCGCATCGATGTCCCGGACACCCTTGACACGGGTGTAGACCGCATCCTCCATGGCGCCGTCCCGCAATGCCCAGCTGACCATCTCCGTGTCGCCGATCAACCACAACCGGCCGCCCACCAGTCTGATCCGCGTGAACATCCCCCTGACCACCTGCCCGGTGCGCTCGCGCACGTCCGGACCCATCAGGCCCACGGTGACACCCTCCCGCCCCTGCAGCATGAACGCGAACCCTCCCGGGATGCCCGCCGCCTCGGGCAGCGGGATGAGCTGCGTGGCGGCACCGATGAAGCGGCCGTCCTCGAGCAGCACCACGCGACGTCCCACCATGGCGGCAAGTCCCTGCGATGTGGGCACCACGCCGAACACGCGGGTCGCCTCCGGCAGGAAGCGCCGTCCGTCGCTGGCGCGCACCACGCCGCCGTCGCCACTGACGTAGAGCTCGTCACCCACCACGTCGAGACGACGAGGGCGCACGCCCAGGGCCTTCGAGGAGACCAGGTCGATCAGCAGCGGCGTGCGGGGCACGCTCACGTCCCAACGCAGCACGGCATCGCCATCGATCACGCCGACCAGATCGCCGCGCCACATGGCCAGGTTGACCAGTGGCCCCACCGTTCCCACCTCACCCACCGTCTCGCTGCGGGCGTCGCGACTGCCGCGGCCCTCGATCACCAGGAGCGAAGGTCCGTGTCCGACATACCAGAGCCGCTCGTGCACCAGGACGCAGTCGTGCGATCCGCCCACGTGGGAGGTGATCCGGGCGACGCGCGGCCGGCGGTCGGTGCGGTCCTCCTTCACGTAGGTGTTGTCGAAGAGGCACCCCGACTGAAGCAGCAGGAGCAGCGACAGGGCCATCGACCATGGCATGCGGCGCATGTGGCACAAGGTAGTCCCCCGGGGCCCGGTGTGGCGGCTACGCTCGCCCGAATGTCCGGCACCGACCGACTCTCGTCGCTCATGGCCATGCTCTCGGCCGATCCGGCCGATGCGTTCTGCCTGTACGGCGTGGCCCAGGAGCACGCCAAGGCGGACCGACTCGACGAGGCCATCGCATGGTTCGAGCGACTGCTTCGGGCGCATCCCGACCACGCCTACGGCCACTATCACCTGGCCAAGGTGCTCGAACGCTCCGGCCGGATGCCGGAGGCCGTCGGGACGCTGCAGCACGGGCTCGATGCAGCCCGTCGCACCGGCGACGCGAAGGCCGCCGGCGAACTGGCTTCGTTCCTGGACGAGATCACGCCATGAGCGTCCGGGTCACCCTGACCGCGATCCGTGCGGATCCGCGCGACCCGGCGATGGTGCGCCTGGAACTGCAGGGAACACCGATCGGTTCCATCCGCCGGGACGACGCACGCCGCCTTGGCCTGACGGAGGGCATGGCGTGGACCGCGACCCGGGCCAGGGCCGTGCAGGCGCTGCTGGATGAGGCGGCGTGCCGCCACGACGCCCTTCGCCGACTGGGCCGACATGACCTGAGCCGGGCCATGCTCACGGCCCGGCTTGCCGCGCGGTGGGGTGCTGATCTGGCCGCTCGCACCGCGGACGCTCTGGCCCAGGGCGGCTGGCTGGATGACGACGCCTATGCGCGACGCCGGGCCGAGCGGCTTGCGGCACGCTCGCCCCTGAGTTCCGAGGCGTTGCAGGCGCGACTGGAGTCCGAGGGCGTGCTGCCGCGGGTGGCGGCGCGGGCCGTGTCCGCGCACCAGGATCCCGACGCCCTGCATGCACACGTGCGAACATGGAAGCGGGCGGGACGCGATGGCACCTGGATCGCGCGCAAGCTTGCACGGGGCGGCTTCGACGCGGATAGCATCGCGGCCGCCCTGCACCGAGCCCGCATCCCATGGCCCCATCTCGACTGATTCCAACCGCACTGGCCTGCCTGCTTCCGCTGGTGGCCGGCTGCCTCAACGCGAGCGACTCGCTCACCGGGGTCGAGCATGACGCGTTGCCGGATCTTGGCCCGGAAGCCACCCCGCAGGCTGTCGACTCGAAGGGCCCAAGCGTGCGCGGACTGGACCGGCGGAACTGGCCCGTCACGGTGGTTGCCGCACCACGCGGACAGGTCGAACACCAGCCCACCTACGCCGAGCCCTTCGTGATGAACGGCGGCGATGCACGCAACGGCGAGACCTTTCCAACCGTTGCCGATGCCATGCAACGGGGAACACCCCTGGACCGGGCCGCGGCCGAAGGCGCCGTGGAGAGCGTGTGGCCTGCCGTGCTCATGATCGCCTCGCCAGCCCGCATGGTGCTCGGCATGCCGCCGTGGCTGACCATGCGGGGTCCCCGACAGCCCCAGGGCGTGCTGCCAGCCGCGCAGGCTCGCGAGTGTGCCGGCATGTGGATCTGGGTGAGCGCGCCCGCCCCGGAGGAACCATGAGTTCTCTGGATGCCCGTGGCCTGCCGGAGGGCTATCCATTCCAGCCGGACTGGGAAGTCACGCCGAGATCCTTCAAGTCGATGCGCGATCGCGGCGAGTCCGTGGTGCTGGTGGACGTGCGCACCACCGAGGAGCGCGCCACCGCCTGCCTGCCCGACAGCATCCACCTGCCGCTGAACGAGATCGAGTCGCGTTCGGAGCAACTTCGGCCACACGAGGACTCCCTGATCGTGGTGCACTGCCACCATGGGGTGCGCAGCCTGCGCGCGGCGGCCGCCCTGCAGCGACTGGGCTTCGAGCAGGTGCGAAGCCTGGCCGGTGGCATCCATCTCTGGTCGCTCGACATCGATCCCTCGGTGCCCATCTACTGAACCATGCTGCGTTGGCGCCTTCCCGTTGGTGCGCTGCTGGTGGCGCTGCTCGCGCTGGTGCTGTGGTCCGATGGGCGCGTGCAGGGCGTGCCCGTGGCGTGGTGGCCGGGCGGCAGTCTTCCGGGTGGCCTGGTGCTTGCCGTCTTCTCGATTCTGGTGATCGTGCCGCTGCTGGCCCGCGAGCTGAGCGCGCTGCTGCAGGCGGGCGGTACCGCCGCATGGCGCTGGCACGCCACCGCCATGGTGGCCGCCACGGCCTTCGCGGCCGTGTGCCTGCATGCCTGGCGACTGGGTGATTGGGCCAGACTCGCCACCCTGCTGGCCGTGCTGCCGCTGCTGGTTCCGTTGGCCCGCGCGCTGCGCGGTGACGCACCAGGCGCCGTGGCGGATCTGGGTCGATGGTTGATGGCGGCGGTGTGGATCGGCGCCATGCCCGCATGCTGGATCGCGCTGCGGGGCCAGGTGCCCTGGATGACGCTGGTGATGGCGGTGCTCACGGTGAAGTCGAATGACATCGGGGCCTACACCGCGGGCATGCTGGCCGGGCGTCATCGCATGCTGCCCTGGATCTCGCCGAAGAAGTCCTGGGAGGGATTCGCTGGCGGCCTGGTGGCCAGCACGGCCATGGGCGTCTGGCTGGGCACGATGGCACCCACCGGCCCCGCGTGGGGTGCCGTGTACGGTGTCGCGGTCGCGGTCCTGGGTCCGCTGGGTGACCTGGCGGAAAGCGTGCTCAAGAGGCAGGCCGACGCCAAGGACTCCGGCCGGACCATTCCAGGCATGGGCGGCGTCTTCGACGTGATGGACAGCCTGCTTCCCACCGCGCCCGCGGCGCTCTGGCTGCTTTCGGGGACCGCGGCCGCGTGATCCCACGCAGACGGTCGAAACGGGTACTCTCGGGGGCCCGAATGGAGAATCTCGCATGAGTCTTCTGCAGCAGTTGCTCGCCCTGCACCGGGTCGATGTGCAGGTGCGTTCGCTCCGGTCCCGGCTGGCCCAGTCCGACCGGTACCTCGGCGTGCAGCAACGGCAGCTTGACGACGTGACGGCCCAGCACCGCGATGTGGAGACCCAGCACCGTCAGCTGCAGGCGCAGGTCGGCAACATGGAGATGGAGGCTCGCGGATTCCAGGAGCGGATCGAGAAGCTGCGCGAGGAACTGAACAAGAGCTCCAATCCCAGGCAGTACAACGCGATCCTTCAGGAGATGAAGGTGATCGAGGGGCAGAAGGACGAGCTGGAGACGCAGGTGCTGGCGCAGATGGAACGGCTGGAGCACCTGGCCCGGCGGATCGCAGACATGGTGCCGGTGATCGCCGAGCGCACGCGCCTTCGCGACGAGGCCCGGGCCGAGCGGGACCAGCGCCACACCGACGCCGCCGAGCGGCTCTCCGAACTTGATCGCGAGCGGGCCGCGGCGGCGGCCCAGGTGCCCGCCGCGGCGATGGCGCTGTTCGAGGACGCCGCCGAACTGCATGACGGCGAGGCCATGAGCCAGGTCGAGGTGATCAGCGCCCGCCACCGCGAGTACGCATGCAGTGCCTGCAGCACGCAGATTCCCTTCGCCATCTATGCCCGGCTGGCCGGCGACGCCGACCAGGCCGTGCAGTGCGTGAGCTGCCACCGCATCCTGCACCTGCCGGCCGAGGCCGAGGCCACGGCAGCCCGCAAGCGCTGAGCTGCGGTCAGTTGCGGATCGATCCGATCAGTTCGCCGAGTTGCCGCACGCCCTGCCTGGCGCACCAGGCATCAAGCCCACGGGCGATGGCGCGTGGCGCGGCGGGATCCACCATGAGCACGGTGCCCAGCCCCACGGCGGTGGCTCCGGCCACGATCAACTCGGCTGCGTCGCGCCAGTCCAGCACGCCCCCCAGGCCCACGATGGGAACCCGCGCCGGGCCAGCCACCTCCCGGTGGACCTGATGCACGATCCGGACCACGATGGGATGCACCGCCGGACCCGACAGGCCTCCCATGCCGCGACTCAGCGAGGGTCGGCGCGTCTCGGGATCGACCTGCATGGCGGGGTAGGTGTTGCAGAGGGTGAGTGCGTCGGCGCCGGCCTCGACCGCCGCGGCCGACAGCCGCACCGCGTCTCCGTCGGGCGGCAGCTTGACCAGCAGCGTGCAGCCCGGCGTGGCTGCCCGGACCGCACGCACCAGGGGCGTCAGCATGGCGGCATCGCTGCCGAAGTGCCGACCATCGGCGGTGTTGGGGCAGCTCACGTTCAACTCCAGTGCCAGCAGGCCCGCCTGCCGCAGTCGCGAGGCCACCAGCACGAAGTCGTCCACGCTGTGTCCCGCCACCGATCCGATCACGCGGCACGCCAACCCCGCGGCGCGCGGTGCTTCGGACTGGACGAAGCGATCCACGCCCGGATTGGCCAACCCGATCGCGTTGAGCATGCCCGCACGCGTCTCGACCACGCGCCATGGCGCGTTGCCCTCGCGCGACTCGGGCGTGAGGCTCTTGGTGGTGAGCGCCCCGAGCCACCGAAGGTCGCTCACCTCGGCCAGTTCGTCCAGCACGCCGCAGGTGCCGGCGGCCGCGACCAGCGGCGTGGCCATCGACAGACCCGCCAGGCCGGTCCGGAGCGCATCCGACGGGCGTGTCACTTCAGCCGCCCTTGCTCGACGCGGCCTGCTCGCGGATCGACGCGAGGGTCTGCGGGTCCAGGCCCAGGTACTCGTGCATGTGCTGCTCGTAGACGTCCTGGTCATGGTCACGCGACAGGTCCAGTCGGAGCTCGTTGATGACCTTGGTTCCCTGCCCGATCCAGGCCCGCCACGTCTCGGCGCTGATGTGCTGCTGGATCCAGGCGCCCACGGGCCCACGGAACGGAGCCTTCTCCAGTTGCGTTCCCGGCTTGCCGGAACGCCCGCAGACGAAGGATCCGCCTGAGCCGTCTTCGGGCGTCGGCGCTGCCGTCACCTGCGGTGGCTCGCGACCCATCGAACGAAGCAGGTCGGCCATGGCCTGCTGCGGAAGTCGGTCGCCCTTGCCTGCGGCGATCTCGTAGCCACGCATGAGCGTCTCCACCGCCTTGTCGGTCCACCCGGCGCCGACCTGGGCCTGTCCGCACAGCTGCCAGGCCTTGCTCATCTCCGGCGCCAGTTGCAGGCACTTCTCCAGGCTCTGGGCCGCCTCGGCATGCCGACCCGCCTGCAGGTAGGCGTTGCCCAGGCTGAAGTGGGCCATCTCGTTCGTGGGGTCGGCCTGAGCCATCTTCTCGAAATTGGCGATGCGATCCGGGTTCATGGGGCGGATGATAGACCCCGCGCCGTCCTCGGCACGGTTCGGCGGTGGTGCAGCCACCACTCCCACGTCAGAAGCACCAGGGACGCACCCACCAACCAGGGCCAGAGCTCCATCGTGGTCATCTGGACGCCGCCGGAGAACGCCTCCGAGCCCGCCAGTTCCAGCGTCTCGACCGCCGCCACGTCGCACTCGCCCTGATCGAACTGGTTCACGGCCACCCAACGCTCCACCATCTGTCCGCGCGGTCCGAGCCAATGCACGCGGTAGGCGCCCACGCGACGGATGGGACCCCACGACACCTCGCCGTCACGCACGACAAGCGGTTCGGCCCGACCGTCGGGTCCTTCCACGGTCACCTGGGTGATGCCGTCGGACACCCTCAACGAGAGCATGTCCCCCGGGGCCAGCGACGGCAGGTCCGCCAGATCCCCAAGTCCCGCGAGCAGGTCCAGCGACTGGGCCGTGAAGTTGACGAAGCTGCGCTGGAACGGCCAGTTGGAGTCGCCAGGCTCGAAGGCGACCACGATCGCGTAGCCGCGGGCGGTGGGTCCGGCCATCACCAGCGCGCCGGAACGGCCCTCCACCAGCGGCTCCCACGGGGCGGACACCGCCACCCGGTGGGCCTTGGACACCAGCACCTCGTACAGATTGCACTGGCGAAGCGCCGGATGGTCGCCCCGCGCCGACACGGCAAAGTCGCGGCCCGGATCTCCGAACGCGTTCAGTCCCCGGACGGTGGGTGGCGGCCCGAAGTGCAGCCAGCGGCCGCGTTCCATGGATGGCGGCGGCGAGCCCACGCTGATCACCGCATCGAACGCCTCGGCCCATGCGGGATCGGACTGCTGCAGCGCCTGCACCTGATCGAGCGCGAGTCGGTCGAGTCGATCCGGCTCCAGGGCCTCGAGCAGCGCCTCCAGCGAGGGATCGGATCCCAGCATCGCCAGCCGAAGGGGCCGACGCTCGCGCTGCACCACCCATGCCCGGTCATCCACGCCGAACGCGTCACCGGGCACGCTCGAGAGCGTCAGGCTTCCGGCGGCACCCGGACCGTTCAGCACCACGCGGCGTGATCCGGGCATGGCGGACCCTTCGTCGCCACGGGCTGGCAGCACCACGGGGCCCGCCGTGGCCGCCACCACCGCGTCACCGCTTCGGACCTCGACGCGCCGTTCGGCGGGTTCGGTGGCGAAGTTTCGAAGACCGGCGAACAGCGTGCGAAGGGCGGGATCCCGCGCGCCGGGATCGCTACCCGCGGCGGAGAAGCCGGCGTTGGGCGTGTCCGACCGGCCGCATCGCCAGTAGGTGAGGGCCTCGGAGCCACGCAGCGGCGCCGTGTCGGCGTCGAGCAGCCTGCCGTCGCTGAAGAGCTCGATCGAGGGCGGCGGCTCGGGCGTGCCCTGCTCGCCGATCGGCGTGCGGTGGGCACGAACCAGTTCCAGGGCGGGTTCCACCAGCGTGCGCTCGTCGGTTGGCTGCACGGACGCGATCGCGGCTTCCACCCGACCCAGCGACGCGCTGAAGGGCAGCACCACCTGCGGCGACTGGGCGAAGGCCACCACCATGATCTCGGGCACGCTGCCACCGAACAGGCCACCGCCCTGCATCGCCCGCGCCCGGGCCGAGGCCAGCGCGCGCGCCTGCTCCAGACGCGAGCAGCCTCCGGGGCCGTCGAGCGTGGACATGCTTGCGGAGACGTCGATCAGCAGCACCACCCGGCCCTCGGTGCGGCCCCATCCTTGCAGCACCGGCTGCGCCACCGCCACGCCCAGGGCCAGCAGCACCAGCAACTGAAGGAACAGGAGCAGATTGGCCCGAAGCCGCTGGAACGGCGCGTTGGCCCGCAGGTCCTCGGTGCGGCTGGCCCATGCCACGGTACTGCTGACCGTGCGCCGCGTGCGCCGCAGGCGCAGGATGTAGAGGGCCAGCAGCGGCACCGCCAGGCACGCGAACAGCGTCATGCCCAGCGCGGGCGTGAGCAGCGTCATCGCAGCAGTCCCCCGCGCCGAAGACCCTCGAGCACCAGGCGCGGCAGGTCCGCGGTGGTCTCCACCGTCATCTGCCGCACGCCCAGACGCAGGCACAGCTCGCGCAGCGCGGCGTTGTGGGCCTCGAGCCGGGCACGATGGTCTCGCAGCGAAGCCTCCGACACCGTCACCTCCACCTCGGCGCCGCCCTCCGCATCCACCAGCCGCAGGTCACCGTGCACGCCATGGTCACCCGGGCGCACCTCCTCCGGTGCCAGCACCTGCAGCAGGAACAGGTCCCAGCCCCGCGCCGCCAGTGCCCGCACCCCCTCGGGCAGCCCCTTCGCGAACAGGAAGTCGCCGATCACCACCGCCACGCCACGACCCATGCGGTGCGACGCCAGCGATCGCGCGGCGTGCTCGAAGTCCAGCGGCCCGCCGGCGTCGCGGGCCAGCAGCCAACGCGCCGCTTCCGAGGCCTTTCGACGTCCACGCAGGCCGTCCAGCCGCTCGGCCGCGTTTCCGCGCAACACCGCCAGCGTGACCCGGTGCTGCTGCACCAGGCCGACGAAGCCCAGCGCCATCGCCATCGAGCGTGCCACATCGAACTTGCGGGGCGTGCCGAATCCCATGCTGGCGCTCGCGTCGACCGCAACCACCAGGCTCAGGTCCTCCTCTTCCTCGAAGAGCCTGAGAAAGAGCCGCTCCATGCGTCCGTAGATGTTCCAGTCGATGAAGCGCAGGTCGTCACCGGCCACGTACGGACGAAAATCGGCGAACTCCATCCCCTGCCCGCGCCGCCGACTGCGGCGTTCCCCCTGCCGGGTGCCTCGCAGGATGCGCCGGCTTCCCACGTCCAGCCGCTCCAGCGCCTGCATGAGCGCCGGGTCGAGCAGCCGTTCCAGCGCGCCGCCGTTCATGCCGCCTCCAACGGGAGATTTCCGAGCAGGTGCGCAATGACCGCGTCCGCGTCAACGCGGTCGGCACCAGCCTCGAAGCTGAGTCGAAGACGATGCCGCAGCGC
>JBJOGW010000065.1:0-13032 GCA_046048055.1 Planctomycetota bacterium | reverse complement strand
CCTGCTCACCGGTCCGGGCCTCGAGGCACTGCACACCCATGGGGCGAAGCAGCGGAGGCAACTGCCGCTCCAACGCATCATCCCGCCAGCCGCCGTAGCTCAGGAGCAGGTTCAGCCTGGGGCGTGAAGGGTTGTCCCAGGCGGTGGAACCGCCCGTTCCGGCGTCGGAGACCGAGGGATGGAGGAAGCGCAGAAACACGATCCTTGGTCGATGCAATCCCTGTACCAAACTGGTTTGAACTGTATACTTTAGATTTATAGGACGTTAGTTCAGTTACAGAAAGCATCGTGATTTGAAATGAGTCGATCATGTATCGATTGATTGACTTTGAGCATCGATTCGTGTCGATTTATGCTGATCTTGCCATATCCATCATGTTCGCCATATCCATGTTTTTTATGGTTTGAAACACTCAGATGACACCAGAGGGGATCACAAGGCCTGCCAATTCGACTGCAGTTGCCGAAATCTCGGTCCCGACCCAAGATGCGGGCCTTCGCCATGGCTCAACCCATCTCCATCGCCAAGGTCCTGCAGCAACCCGAGACCGTGGAGGGCAAAACCGCCACGATCCGGGGATGGGTTCGTACCCGCCGTGATTCCAAGGCTGGGGTCAGTTTCGTGAACGTCTCCGATGGCAGTTGCCAGGCCACCCTGCAGGTGGTGGCGCCCAGTTCGCTGGCCAACTATGCGAGCGACGTGCTTCGCCTGACGGCCGGCTGCTCGGTGGAAGCCACGGGCACGCTCGTGAAGGGACAGGGCAAGTCGCAGACCCTGGAGTTGCAGGCCGATCGGATGCATGTTCATGGCTTCGTGGACGACCCGGACACGTACCCCATCCAGCCCAAGGCGCACTCGTACGAGTACCTGCGCGAGGTGGCGCACCTTCGGCCGCGCACCAACACCTTCGGCGCGCTGGGCCGCATCCGCCACAGCCTGGCGATGGCCGTGCACCGCTTCTTTCATGAGAACGGGTTCCTGTGGATCCACACGCCCATCATCACCGCCAGCGACTGCGAGGGCGCCGGGCAGATGTTCCGGGTGAGCACGCTGGACGCGCTGAACCCACCGCGCACGCCCGAGGGCCAGGTGGACTGGGACAAGGACTTCTTCGGCAAGCAGGCTCACCTGACCGTGAGCGGCCAGCTCGACGTGGAGTGCTGGTGCCTGGCGCTGAGCAAGGTCTACACCTTCGGGCCCACCTTTCGGGCCGAGAACAGCAACACCAGTCGTCACCTGGCCGAGTTCTGGATGATCGAGCCCGAGATCGCCTTTGCCGATCTGGCGGCGGACGCCGACCTGGCCGAGGCGTTGCTCAAGTCCATGTTCACCACGCTGCTCTCGGAACGGGCCGACGACATGGCGTTCATGGTGGAGCGCGTGGACAAGACGTGCGTGGAGCGGCTGGAGAGGTTCGTCAACGCCAGTTTCGAGCGCATGGACTACACCGAGGCCATCCGCCAGCTCGAGGCCGTGGCCGCCAAGGGACGAACCTTCGACTTTCCGGTGAGCTGGGGCATGGACATGCAGAGCGAGCATGAGCGCTGCCTGACCGAGGAGATCGTGGGCCGGCCCGTGGTGGTCATGAACTATCCCAAGGACATCAAGGCGTTCTACATGCGGCTGAACGACGACGGCCGGACCGTGGCGGCCATGGACGTGCTGGCCCCCGGCATCGGCGAGATCGTGGGCGGCAGCCAGCGCGAGGAGCGGCTGGACGTGCTGGACGCGCGCCTGCGCGCCATGCACCTGGACCCGACAGCCTATGGCTGGTACCGCGACCTGCGTCGCTACGGCACGGTGCCCCACGCGGGATTCGGCCTGGGCTTCGAGCGCACCATCAGCTACGCCACCGGGCTTGGCAACGTGCGCGACTGCATTCCTTTCCCGCGCACGCCGCGAAACTGCGAGTTCTGAGCCATGGCCGGCCTGCGAGGCATCGAGCATCTGCAGGTGAAGCCGGGCTCGCGCGTGGACCTGGCGATACTGGATCCGGACTATTGCTCCGACCTCACCAAGGAGGATGGCGAAGGCCAGTTGGCCGAGGATCTGGAGGCGCTGCCGCACCTGCAGCAGCTGCTGTGGGCCGAGGACCGACGTGCCGTGCTGGTGGTGCTGCAGGGCATCGACACCGCGGGCAAGGACGGCGTGATCCGCAAGGTGATGACCGGCTTCAACCCGCAGGGCTGCGTGGTGACACCCTTCAAGCGACCCGCCGGGGTGGAGCTGGAGCATGACTACCTGTGGCGCGTGCATCGCGCCTGCCCCCGCCGAGGCGAGATCGGCGTGTTCAACCGCAGCCACTACGAGGACGTGCTGGTGGCGCGCGTGCATGGGCTCGTGCAGGGCAAGCGCCTGGAGCGGTGCTACGACACCATCAACGGATTCGAGCGCATGCTCTGCGACGAGGGCACGCACGTGGTCAAGTTCTTCCTGTGGATCAGCCGTGACGAGCAGCGCAAGCGGTTGCAGGCCCGGCTGGAGGATCCCGAGAAGAACTGGAAGTTCAGCGAGGCCGACCTGAAGGAACGCGAGCGCTGGGACGCGTATCTGGAGGCGTTCAACCTGGCCCTCTCGCGGTGCAGCACCGATCACGCGCCGTGGTGGATCGTGCCCGCCAACCGCAAGTGGTTCCGGAACTGGATGGTGGCCCGGGTGCTGCGGCATACCCTCGAGGGCCTGAAGATGGAATGGCCGAAGCCGAAGATGGATCTCTCCAAGGTGAAGGTGACCTGATGCAATGCAACATCGACGCGCGTGGACGCAAGGTGCGGATGGTGATCGGCGCGATCACCGACGCGGTGGGCACCGGCCTGCTGGTGTGGTGGTTCCTGGATGGGCCGGCATGGCTGATCTGGCCCGCGATCGGCTGCATGGTGGGTGGCATCTTCGGCGTGATCGAGGGCGCCATGGGCTGGTGCGCCGTGCGAGCCATGGGTTTCCGAACGCCGATCTGAGGCGTAGACTCGAGGTTCACGCTCGGGGCGTAGCTCAGCTTGGCTAGAGCGCCTGCTTTGGGTGCAGGAAGTCGTCGGTTCGAATCCGGCCGCCCCGACTCCGTTACCATGCCCGCCCTCATGACGCCTGCGCCGCTCGCCGCCAGCCCCGTGGACGCCTACCTGCCCATCGGCGTGGTGTTCCTGATGGCCCTGGTCTTCGCCGCGTTCAACGTGGGCGTGAGCCAGTTCCTGGGGCCGCGCGCCACCGGCGCCACCAAGGGCACCGCCTACGAGAGCGGCATGGAGCCCTTCGGCAGTGCCCGCAAGAAGTTCAACGTGCGCTTCTACGTGCTGGCGATGACCTTTCTGGTCTTCGACGTGGAGATCATCTTTCTCTACCCCTGGGCCGTGACGTACTCGCAGCTTGAGCCACGCAGCCCCGAGGCCATGCTGTTCCTGGGCCGCATCCTGTTCTTCATCGGCACCAGCGTCGTGGCGTACATCTACGCCTGGCGCAAGGGCGTCTTTCGCTGGGACTGACCGCGGCCGCTCAGTGTCGCTCGTCGTCGCTGCGGGGTGTCAGGTGCCAGGGATCGCTCTTGACACCATTGATCGTGGTGCCGTTCTGGATGCCGGACCGGACGAAGTCCAGGAAGTCCCACGGGAAGGGTCGCTCCACCTTGCTGGCCTCCTCGAGCCGGCGATGATCCTCCTGGGTGAGCCGCACGGCACAGCACCCCAGGTTGTCGCGCAACTGGTCCAGGCGTCGGGCCCCGATGATCACGCTGGCCACGCCTTCGCGATCCAGCAGCCACCGCAGCGCGACCTGAGCCACGCTGCATCCATGCGCTGCCGCAATCTCGCGAAGCAGGTCGATGATGGCGTAACTGCGCTCGTTCAGATGGCTGCTGTCGGGCTTCACGCGGGTGCTTCCGTCCGAGGGCGGGGGCGTGTTGCGGTCGAACTTGCCGCTCAGCACGCCGCCGCGCAGCGGGCTCCACGGCGTGACCCCAAGCCCCAGGTCTCGGGCCATGGTCATCAACTCGCTCTCCACGGTGCGCTGCAGCAGGCTGTACTCGATCTGCAGGGCGCAGAGCGGTTCCCATCCGCGCATCAGGGCCGTGTACTGGCACTTGGTCACCACCCACGCGGGATGGTCGCTGAGCCCCAGGTAGCGCACCTTGCCCTGCTTCACCAGGAAGTCCATGGTTGACATCATCTCCTCGACCGGCGTGTGACGATCCCAGAAGTGGGCCCACAGCAGGTCGATGTGATCGGTCCGCAGCCTTCGCAGCGAGTCCTCGACCGCGTGCAGGATGGCCTTGCGGCTGGCGCCGCCGCCGTTGGGATCCTGGGGCCACAGGTTTCCCATGAACTTGGTGGCGATGACCACGCGGTGTCGACGACCCTTGCCGGGCCCCGACGCGAAGAAGTCACCCAGGATCTTCTCGCTGTGGCCCTTGGTGTAGATGTTGGCCGTGTCGATGAAGTTGCCGCCCGCCTCGAGATAGGCCTGCAGCACGGCGTGGCTCTCCGGCACGTCCACGCCGATGCCCCATTCGGTCCCGAAGGTCATGGCACCCAGGCAGAGGGGGCTCACGCGCAGGCCGCTGCGGCCCAGCGTGACGTAGTCCGTGATGGCGGGTCCGTGCATCGGCCGCAGCGTAGCAATGCAGCCGCATCAGCCACGCGGGCTCGAGGCCTTCATGGTGACGTCGACGACCTGCTCCGTGCCGTCGCGCAGGATCTTCATCTTGACCACGTCCCCCGGCTCGTGGTCGCGCAGACGTTCCATGAGCGCCGGCACGTCATCCACCGGATGCTCGTTCCACATCAGGATCACGTCGCCGCCCCTCAGACCGGCATCGGCGGCACTGGTGTCCTTGCTCACGTCGTCGATCAGCAACCCGGGCGCCTCCCGCGGCTCCATGCTGGGCTGGATGCCCAGCCGCACCTTGGCGTAGCCCCGGTCGGTGCCACCCTTGCCGTCGGTGCTGGTGAACCGCGGCTTGTCGGGGATCGCCGCCAGGTCGCGGGCCAGTTCGTCCACCAACCGGATCACCTTGCTGGCGCCCAGCGGATTGACGGTGAAGGCCCGGTCCTCGGGCTTGTGGTACTCGCCGTGGTTGCCGGTGAAGATGAACAGCACCGGGATGCCCGCGGCGTAGAAGCTGGCGTGATCGCTGGGACCGCGGCCGCCGGGGTCCGCCTTCACGGTCATGCCCGACCGCGCGATGGCCGGACGGATGATCTCGCCGAAGTTCTCCGCCGTTCCCGTGCCGCTCATGGCCAGCTCGTCGCCGCGCAGGCGCCCGACCATGTCCAGATTGATCATGGCGGCGATCGAGTCCGCCGCCATGGTGGGCCGCTTCACGAACTCGCGGCTGCCGTCCAGGCCACCCTCCTCGGCGGTGAAGGCCAGGAAGATGATGCTGCGAAGGTCCGGCGCCGCGTCCGGGCTGTTGTAGTGATCGCGCAGCGCGCGGGCCGCACAGAGCATGGCCGCGGTGCCGCTGGCGTTGTCGTCGGCGCCGGGATGCAGCTTGCCCCGGTTCTGGGGATCTGCCCCGAAGTAGCCCATGCCCACGTGGTCGTAGTGGGCGCCGATCACCACCCACTCGTCGGCCAGCTTGCCGCGACCCTTGAGCACGCCGCCCACGTTGGCCGTGGCGATGCCCTTTTCGGCGACCGCCACCTGCAGCTCCATGGGGGCCTGCTCGCGCAACGACACGCACTGCAGCGCGCCCTCGTCGGCCAACTTGCGAAAGTCCATCAGGCCACGACCCTGGGTGTCGGCCTTTCGAAGGATCTCGTCGGCCTTCTCCTGCGAGAGCTGGATCAGGGGCACGTCGTATCCCTGGCCAAAGATGCTGCTCTCGGTGGCTTCGAGTCCCGTGGCGCCGTCGCGGCACTCCGGGGGATTCACCAGGATGATCGCCGCCGGGTCGCGGTCGCTGATGGCGTCCAGCTTGGCCCGCATGGCCGAAGCCGGCGAGAAGCGACGGTCACTCCAGCGACTGCGGCCCTCGGCGTCGAGCGGTTCGTATCGCAGGAACATCACCACCTTGCCGGCGAAGTCCTCGTCGGGTCCAAAGCTGGTGTAGCCATCCTTGCCCTCCTCGATGGCGTACCCCGCAAAGACCAGCGGTGCCTTCACCGCTCCGCTTCCGCTGGATCCGATCACCTGGTAGTCGGTGCCCCGAACCAGTTCCACGCCGTTTGCGCGCACCACGCTGCGCTCCACCTGCGGCACGCCCCCCTCCAGCTCGAAGGTCTGTCGCCACGACCGCTCCTGGGATCCCGGTGACACCGGGAATGCGGGTTCCAGCCCTGCCTGCTTGAGCCAGAATTCCACGTACTCCGCGGCGAGCTCGATGCCGCGCGAGCCCGGCGCGCGGCCCTCGAAGAACGGATTGGCGAGGGTCTGCACATGCTGGTACCACTCGATCGCCACCGGCCCCATGGCCTCGAACGCCTTGCGAAGGTCCACCTGGGCCGGGTCCGACGCATCGGGCTGGGCCGACTTGGGGGCGTAGGTGTAGGGGTTGATCTTCTCCCCCTCGACCAGCTTGCCTCCGTCGGCGGCCGGCGCCGCGGGCTGCACTGGCGGGGGCACGGCGGCCGGCTCCTGGGCCAAGACCCGTGGCAGCACAGTCAGCAGCGCGGCGAGCATTCCGGCACGGCAGGGTCGGACGAGGTTCATGAGGACTCCGTGAAAGAGGGTGGGTCCGCACTATATGGGCGAAATCCCCGGCAGTTGCGAAGGGAATCGATGCAACTCACTTCTATACTGGCCTTCCCATGACCATGCTGGAAAAGTCCGCTCCAACGGCCGCCTCCGTCATGAACGGTCCTCTGGACCCGCTGGACACCTTTGTCCGGCGTCACATCGGCCCCAGCGACGCCGACATCGCCGAGATGCTGGCGTTCGTGGGCCACGAAAGCCTGGACGCGCTGGCGCATGCCGCGATTCCCGAGTCCATCCTGAGCCGGTCGCCCCTGAGCATCGCGGACCCCACCAACACCAGCGGCCTTGCGGTGCGTGGCGAGGCGGAGTGCCTGGCCGCGCTGAAGGCGGTCGCGGCCCGCAACCAGGTCTTTCGAAGCTGCATCGGCATGGGCTACAGCGACTGCATCACGCCCGGCGTGATCCTTCGCAACGTGCTCGAGAATCCCGGCTGGTACACGCAATACACCCCCTACCAGGCCGAGGTGGCGCAGGGCCGTCTGGAGTGCCTGCTGAACTTTCAGACCATGTGCACCGAGCTCACGGGCCTGGAGGTGGCCGGTGCCAGCCTGTTGGATGAGGGCACCGCCGCGGCCGAGGCCATGACGCTGTGCCTGGGCGCGGTGCCATCGGCCCAGCGGGCGTTCTTCGTGGATGCCGCATGTCATCCGCAGACCATCGCCGTGGTGGCCACGCGGGCCGACGGGTTGGGTGTGAAGCTGGTGGTGGGTGACGCCGACCGTGTCGAGTTTGCGCCCGGTGCGTTCTGCGGCGCCCTGCTGCAGTATCCGGATACCAACGGCCGCGTGGTGGACTGGCGCCAGCAGATCGACCGCATCAAGGCCTCCGGCGCGCTGGTGGCCATGGCGGCCGATCCGCTGGCGCTGACCATGCTCACGCCTCCGGGCGAGCTGGGTGCCGACGTGGCCATCGGCTCCATGCAGCGCTTCGGCGTGCCGCTGGGGTTTGGCGGCCCGCACGCCGCGTACTTCGCCACCCGAACCGCCCATGTGCGGCGCATGCCCGGCCGCCTGATCGGCGTGAGCCGCGATGTGCATGGGCGGCCGGCGTTGCGGCTGAGCATTCAGACGCGCGAGCAGCACATCCGCCGTGACAAGGCCACCAGCAACATCTGCACCGCGCAGGCGCTGCTGGCCAACATCGCCGCCCTCTACGGCATCTACCACGGTCCGGACGGGCTGCGCCGCATCGCCGAGCGGGTGCACCGCGCCGCGGCAACGCTGGCGGCCGGCCTTCGGGCCCTTGGGCACGAGGTGATGCATGGCGCCTTCTTCGACACGCTCCAGGTCAAGCCGCGCGGCGTGACCGCCGAGCAGGTGCACCAGGCCGCGGTCGCTCGCCGCATCAACCTGCGTCGCAACGACGATGGCACCGTGGGCGTGGCCCTGGACGAGACCACCCAGGTTGCCGACGTGCAGGCGCTGCTTGCCTGCTTCGCCGACGGCACCGGCCGACCAACACCCGAGGTTTCGGACCTGAAGGCCGAGACCGCCGTGCCCGCCACGCTGCGCCGCGGCGGCGTGTTCATGGCCCAGGACATCTTCAATCGCTTCCACAGCGAGACCGAACTGCTTCGGTACATCTTTCACCTGCAGGGGCGCGACCTGAGCCTTGCCCACAGCATGATTCCGCTGGGCAGTTGCACCATGAAGCTGAACGCCACCAGCGAGATGATTCCGGTGACGTGGCCGGAGTTCGGCCGCATGCACCCGTTCGCGCCGGCGGACCAGTGGAAGGGCTACGCCGAGCTCTTCCGCACGCTCGAGGCCTGGCTGTGCGAGGTGACGGGGTTTGCGGCGGTCAGCCTGCAGCCCAACTCGGGCAGTCAGGGCGAGTACGCGGGGCTCATGGTGATCCGCGCCTGGCACCAGAGCCGCAAGCAGGGCCATCGCAACGTCTGCCTGATCCCCGAGAGCGCCCACGGCACCAACCCGGCCAGTGCCATCGTGGCCGGCATGAAGGTGGTGCCGGTGCGTTGTGACGAGGAGGGCAACGTGGATCTGGCCGACCTGACCGCCAAGGCCCAGGCTCACGCCCATGACCTGGCCGCCTGCATGGTGACCTATCCCAGCACGCACGGCGTCTTCGAGGACCGCATCCGCGAGCTGTGCGAGGTGGTGCACCGCTTTGGCGGACAGGTGTACATGGACGGGGCCAACATGAACGCCCAGGTGGGGCTCACGCGTCCCGGCGAGATCGGCGCCGACGTGTGCCATCTGAACCTGCACAAGACCTTCTGCATTCCCCATGGCGGTGGCGGTCCGGGCGTGGGACCGATCGGCGTGGCCAGTCACCTGGCGCCGTTCCTGCCCGGACATCCGGTGATCCGGCCGCTGGGCACCGGAGAGCAGGCGATCGGCCCCGTGAGTGCCGCGCCATACGGCAGCGCCAGCATCCTTCCCATCAGCTGGATGTACGTGGCCATGATGGGCGCCGAGGGCCTTCGAAAGGCCACGCAGGTGGCCATTCTGAGCGCCAACTACATGGCCAAGCGGCTTGGCGGGCACTACGACGTGCTCTTCACCAACGCCAACGGTCGGTGCGCCCACGAGTTCATCGTGGATTGCCGCGGCTTCGACAAGTCGGCCGACGTGAAGATCGACGACATCGCCAAGCGGCTGATGGACTTCGGTTTCCACGCCCCCACCATGAGCTGGCCCGTGCCCGGCACGCTCATGATCGAGCCCACCGAGAGCGAGTCCAAGGAGGAGCTGGACCGGTTCTGCGAGGCCATGATCCACATCCGCGAGGAGATCCGCTCCATCGAGCAGGGACGCCTGGACCGGGTCGACAACCCGCTCAAGGGCGCGCCACACACGGCCGAGGCGGTCAGCTCGGATGCCTGGAATCACGCCTACCCGCGCTCGCAGGCGGCCTATCCCCTGCCGTGGGTCAGGGACCGCAAGTTCTGGCCCGCGGTGGGTCGCGTGGACAACCCCTTCGGCGACCGCAATCTGGTCTGCACCTGCGAGCCGCTGAGCTCCTATCGCTGAGCCATGGACCGTCGCGGCTTCATCGCGGCGGGCATGGGTGCGGCCGCGGCGATGGCGACGGCGCCCGTGCGCTCCGCCATGCAGCACGAGGGTGTGCCCCAGGAGCCCATCGCCCAGCCCGAAGGCGGCCGCCTTCGGCAGAGCGTCTGCCGCTGGTGCCTGGCTCGACAGGACCTGGCACAGGTGTGCGAGCTGGCCCGGCGCTGCGGCGTGCAGAGCGTGGAGTTGCTGGATCCCGACGACATCGAGCGCGTGCGCGAGCGCGGCCTGCAGTGCGCCATTGCCAACGGTCCGTGCACCATCGGCAAGGGCCTGAACCGCCTCGAGCACCACGCCGAGATCGTGCGGCGGGCCGAGAGGCTCTTTCCGCGGATCGCGGCGGCAGGGTGCGAGCAGGTGATCGTGTTCGCCGGCAACCGTGACGGGCTCGATGACCAGACCGGTCTGTGGAACTGCGCCGTGGGTCTGAAGCGGCTGCTGCCCATTGCCGAGGCCAGTGGCCTGTGGATGGCGATGGAGTTGCTCAACTCCCGCATCGACCATCACGACCACATGGGTGATCGCGTGGCCTGGGGCGTGCAGCTGTGCAACACGGTCAGTCACAACCGTTTCGGGCTGCTCTACGACATCTATCACATGCAGATCATGGATGGCGACGTGATTCGCAACATGACCGGCAACGTGCACTGGATCCGGCATGTGCACACCGCCGGCGTGCCCGGACGCGGTCCGCTGGACGCGGAACAGGAGCTGAACTACTCCGCCATCATCCGGGCGCTGCACCGGGCCGGCTACACGCGATGGATCGGGCACGAGTTCGCTCCGCGCGTCGATGTCGAGGCCGAACTGAAGGCGGCCGTGGCGGCGTGCCTGGGCTGAACGCGGTCCCGGAGCCACCGGATCGTTGGGTCAGGGCTCTGCGGCGTCGCATGCCAAGCATGGAACGATGGCGCATCCGTGCATGACATGGTCACGGATGGTTATGCTCGCCGCGTGTCCGCACCTGCCACGATCACGTTGCTCGGTGCCGCAGGCGAGGTCACGGGTTCCTGCACGCTGCTTGAGACGCCTGCTGGATGCGTGGTGGTGGACTTTGGCCTGTTTCAGGGAACGCCGCTCCAGGAGCAGCGCAACCTGCTGCCACCGGGACTGGACTGGAAGGGCGTGGACGCCATCGTGGTCACGCACGCCCACGTGGATCACTGCGGGCGACTTGGCATGCTGCCTGCCCTGGACTTTCACGGGCACGTGCTCTGCTCCAACGTGACCGCCGACCTGCTTCCCCGGGTGCTCAAGGCGAGCGCCCGCCTGCAGGCGACCCGCCTGCAGGAGTGGAAGGACGGCACGGCGCCGGTGGCTCGCGTGGTGGATCCCGCCCCGCCGCCAAGCACCGAGCCCCTGCGAGGCGAGGTGGAACCGCCGGTGCTCTACACCGAACGCGACGTGGAGCAGGTGCTGCATCAGGTGCGCGGCATGCCCTACGCCACATGGAGGCCGGTGAATGAAGGCATGCGTGTGCGACTGCACGACGCCTCGCACATCATCGGCTCCGCGAGCGTGGAGATCGAGTGGCAGGAGGGCGGACGGACACGCCGCGTGCTGTTCTCTGGCGATCTGGGACCGCACCAGGGGCCCCTGCTTCGGGAGCGACCGCGCATGCCATCCGTGGACGCGGTGATCATGGAAAGCACCAACGGGGCCCGCGACATTCCGCGCAACACCGCCGGCGTGACGCCGCTGGCCGAGGTGGTCGAACGCGTGTCGCGGCGTGGTGGCCGCGTGCTGGTGCCCACCTTCTCGCTGGGCCGGGCCCAACTCGTGCACTACCGCCTTGCGGAGCTCTCTCGCACCGGCGGTCTTTGCGGCATGAGCGTCTACCTGGACACCACGCTCGCCTCGCGCGCGGCGGAACTCATCGGGCGTCATCCTGAACTGCTCGCCCCCGAGCCACGCGCCATGGCGGAGTCAGGGGTGGATCCGATGGAGTTTGCGGAACTGCACAAGGTGTTCAACCGCCGGATGAGCCTGAAGGTGGCCGCGGGAACCTCACCGGCCGTGATCCTGGCGGGCAGCGGATTCCTGGATGCGGGGCCGGTGCTGCATCACCTGGCTTCGCTGGTGAGCGAGGATCGCAACGCGATCATCTTCGCCGGCCATCAGCTCCCCGGTTCGGTGGGGCACGGCGTGATGCACGGCGCACGAGCCATCGAGCTGAAGGAAGGCATCTTCGAGGTGCGCGCCGAGCGTGTGCACCTGGAGGGCTACAGCGGTCACGCGGACCGCATGGACCTTCTGCACTGGCTGGAGTCGCGGTCCGATGGCACACCGCGTGTGCTGCTGAATCACGGTGAGGATTCGGCGCGAGCGGCTGTGGCGGAGTTGATCCAGGATCGGCTCGGGCTGACCGTGGAGACGCCGGTAGCCGGCCAGCAGATCGAAATCTGAGGCTTCGTGATCGCGAGGGCATTGACCCTCGTAATTCCACGATTACTTAGAGTCCTATAATTTAGTCAATCGAGACCGACTCGGGATTCACGCCGACGGTCCGAAGGACAGATTCGAACTGCTCGAGGGTGTAGAAGGAAATCTGGATCTTGCCAGAGTTCGGCTTGCGGCCGAGTTGAATTCTCACATCTGTCGCCATGGCCTGACTCAACTTCTTCTCTAGGGCATTGATGTTTGAACGCCTTCGGCCGGAAGCGGAGTCGGTTCCACGTGGAACGGTGTCGGATGAATCGTCGTCGAGTCGCTGCACTTCGCGTTCAAGCGCGCGCACCGACCAGTCTCCACGCACAGCGGATTCAGCGAGGGTCGAACGGGTCTTTAGATTGTCGACGCTCAGCAATGCCTTCGCATGTCCTTGGGAAAGAAGGCCGTTTCGAACCAAGGAGGCTGTGGTCTCATCCAGCTCGGCAAGACGGAGCAGATTCGTGACAGTGGAGCGGTCCAGGCCGACTCGCTCTGCGAGTGATTCATGCGTCATGCGGAACTCGCTGGCAAGTTGCTTCATAGCCAACGCTCGCTCGATTGGATTGAGATCTGCACGATGAACGTTTTCAATCAGAGCCCAGACCCCCGCATCCTGATCCGTGGCGTGCGTGACAATCGCCGGGATCTCCTTCCAACCAAGATGCCGGCACGCCCGCCAACGCCGCTCGCCGGCGATCAGCTCAAAATGGCCTGATTTGCCGAGAATTGGACGGACAACGACTGGTTGGAGCAGGCCTGCCGAACGGATGGACTCCGCAAGCTCCTCGATGGCGGCGAGATCGAAATCCCTGCGGGGCTGCCTTGAGTTCGGAGTGATCCGGCCTAGTTCGATTCCAAGGACAGCTCGAAGCGACTGGGGGG
>JBJOGW010000064.1:0-8104 GCA_046048055.1 Planctomycetota bacterium | reverse complement strand
CGAGCGCAGCGAGAGACCATTCCACCCAAGCAGGATGGCCCATGCCGAGCGGAGCGAGAAGCGCTAAGCCGAGGCGCATGCGAAGCGGAGCCGAGGCGGCCGCGTGCGGGTCAGGCTGGATGCGGAGCGACCGATGCGGGACGCGCAGCGGCCGACGCGGGACGCGGAAGCGACCGATGCGGAGTCCGCAGCGACCGACGCGAGATGCGCCGCAACCAGGCCGGATTCCCGCTCCGCTACAATTCGCCGCTCCGTCAGCACGCGTAGCTCAGCGGATCAGAGCATCGGTCTTCGGAACCGAGGGTCGCAGGTTCGAATCCTGCCGCGTGCGTTCTTGCTCCGGGGGCTACCCTTTCTGCCCCATGCCGCTCGTCACCGCCAGCAACATCCGTGTCACGCTGGGGGCCAAGCAGGTGCTCGACGGGGCCACGTTCGCCATTGAGCCTGGCGAGCGCGTCGGCCTGGTGGGCCGAAATGGGTGCGGCAAGACCACGCTGCTCAAGATCCTGTGCAGTCAGGCCGCGCTGGACAGCGGTGACGTGAGCCTGCAGCGAGGTGTGCGACTTGGCTACATGGCGCAGGAGCACCGGTTCGAGGCGGGTGACACGCTGCGGAGCGCGGCCGCCCGGGCCATGGGCGAGGGCGACCGGGCCAAGGCCGAGCTGGAGCAGGTGTTCGAAGCCATGGCCACAGCCGAGGGTGACGAGCTTGAGCGGCTCCTCAGGCGGCAGGTGGAGCTGGAGGAGGCCATCGAGCGCAGCGGCGGCTGGAGCAACGATCATCTGGTGGATGCCGTGCTGCATGGGCTGGGGTTCGAGGATGCGCAGTTCGATATTCCCGTCACGGGCCTGAGCGGCGGGCAGAAGGCAAGGCTGAGCCTGGCCCGACTGCTGCTGCAGAACCCGGACGTGATCATGCTGGACGAGCCCACCAACCACCTGGACATCGAGGGCTGCAAGTGGCTGGAGACGTTCCTGGCTGACACGTTCCAGGGGGCCGTGGTGGTGATCAGCCACGACCGGCGGCTGCTGGACCGCGTGGTGCACCGCATCGAGGAGATCCACGAGGGCCGATGCCGGGGCTATCCGGGCAACTACGAGGCGTTCGTGAACCTGCGAGCCGAGCGGCACCTGACCCAGATGCGGATTCACGAGAAGCAGCTGGACCGCATCCGCAGCGAGGAACGATTCATCCTTCGCTACAAGGCGGGGCAGCGCGCCAAGCAGGCGCGCGGGCGGGCCACGCGGCTGGAGCGCTACAAGCGCGACGAGCTGGTGGAACGGCCGATCGAGCTGGACTCCATGCGCATTCGCCTGCCCAGCGGCCCGCGCGTGGGCGACTCGGTGCTGGTGGCCGAAGGCATTGGCAAGAAACTGGGTGAACGCCCGCTGTTCCGCAACCTGGACCTGTTCATTGCCCCGGGCGACCGCGTGGGCGTGATCGGCCCCAATGGGGCGGGCAAGACCACGCTCATCCGCACGCTGCTGGGCGAACTGGAGCCGGACACCGGCACCATCAAGCGAAGCCCCAGGATGCACGCGGGCTGGTTCCGCCAGACGCATGACCATCTGGATCGCACGCTCACCATCTGGCAGCACCTGCAGCGCACCGTGCCGCAGGGTCCCAGTGGCGGCAAGCTCACCGAGCAGGAGGCCCGCGATCTGGCCGGCGCGTTCCTGTTCAGCGGCAGCGAGCAGGAGAAGCAGCTGGGCGAGCTCTCGGGTGGCGAGCGGGCTCGCGCGGTGATCGCGGGACTGGTGGCCGGTGGCCACAACCTGCTGGTGCTGGACGAGCCCACCAATCACCTGGACATTCCCAGCGCGGAGCGGCTGGAAGAGGCGCTGGCCATGGATCCGGATGACGGCGGCTTCGACGGGGCCCTGCTGCTGGTGAGTCACGACCGTGCGTTGCTGCAGAGCACGTGCGACCGCCTGATCGTGCTCGACGGTCATGGCAACGCCTCCGTGTTCGATGGCACCTACGACGAGTGGGAGGCGCGACAGGCCGCCGAGGCCCGGGCCGCCGCCAGGGAAGGCGCCCAACGCGCCAATCCCGCCGGAAAGGCCGCGGCGACCGCCAACCCCCGTTCCGCCGCCGTCAACCCACCCAAGCGATCGCCTCTCGATGGCAAGGATCCGGCGGAACTCGAGGCGGCCATCACCCGCATGACGGCTCGCCGCGCGGCGATCGACGAGGAACTGGTCAGCCCCGCGGTGGCCCGCGACCGTGCCAGGCTGGACAAGTTGGTCAAGGAGCGGGAGCGGCTGGAGGCCGATCTGGCCACCCACGAGGAAGCGTGGATCCGCGCGTCCACCTGAACGACAAAGCCCGCCCCGAGCATCGATTGCTCAGGGCGGGCCAGCGGTGGATGTCCGTGGATGGGGCCGCGCGATCAGCGGCCGGTGAATGCAAGGGGCGGCAACTCGGAGTGCGGCACCGCATCGTCGAGCATGGCCAGCGGCTCAGGGTGCTCGGCCGGCGGATGGCCCATGAAGCCGAGCGATCGCGTGCTGGGCAGCTCGCGCCACGCCTGGTCCTGCAGCGAGACCGCCGCATCCTGGGCATGCACCACCCAGCCCTCCTCGGCAGTGCTGTTGTCCTGGAACTGCACACCGCGGAACACGCCCGAGCCTCCGCGCAGGAAGGCCGCGGAGCCCGATTCAGCCGACGCATTGGCCAGGAAGGCCCCGCCCTCCACGGTCAACTCGGCGTTGCTGGCGTAGATGCCACCGCCCCAGGCACCGCTGATGAGGCGGTTGTCCGCCACGAAGGTGTCGATCAAGTCCGCCTGTCCGTCCATCACGCTCATGGCCCCGCCGAAGGTTCGGGCCACGTTGGACTCCATGCTGCAGTGCTCCAGACGAGCGTGACCGCCATGCAGAAGCAGCGCGCCACCCGCAAAGTCGGCACGGTTGTCACGGAACTGGCAGCGCGCAAAGGTCACGTTGGACCCGCTTGCGTGCACGCCGCCGGCATTGTCGTGGAACCGGCAATCCGTGAAGAAGGCGGCCCCGTCGCGCACCGCCGCACCACGCCCCGATTCACCCCGGCCTCCCCGCAGCGTGAAACCCTGCAGCCGGTTCATGCCTCCGTGCAGGGAGACGATCGGGCCGTGGCCGGTGTCGCCGGCGATGGTCGTGACCTCGGCACCGCCCACACCCCAGAGGACCAGCGAACGGCCGTCGAGCGAGAGTCGCTCGGTGTAGACACCGGGCGCCACGACGATGGTGGCGCCGTCCGCGGCCGCATCGATCGCCGCCTGGATGGTGGAGTAGTTGCCGGGCACGTGGAGCGTGCCCTCGATGCCGGTGCGGAGCGACTGCAGCGCGGACCGGGACTGGACCGTGGCCTCGCTGTGGGCCGACCCCAGGAAGGCCCCGTGGATGAACGCCACGCCAGCCCCCACGCTGGCACAGGCCAGCGTGAGCGCGGCCCATGCCCGTCGTGAGCGCTCTGCGTGATGCGATGCATTGACTTGTGGTCCGTGCGTCATCGGTTCGACCTCCACGAGAAATCCCGCGCGGCATGCGTGCCGCGCCTCCACCCAGACATCGTTCGACCGTTTCTTCCGCTGTCGGCCCTCGGGCGCAACCCTCCTTGCGTCCGCAGGCCTCTCATCCGCACCCCTCCGTGCGGACGAGTCCCTTGCACGGTCGCATGGTGTTTCCCGCACCAGGGCGACCTTCCGTGCTTCCTGCGGGCCAACCCTCCAGGGCCCGCAAGTCGACTTCAGGACAGTGGAATGCACCCTGCCCCGTGGCAAGGAATTTCCGGTCCGTTGCGGCCAGGCTGCCGCAGAGGACAGGCCGGAATCCGCTTGACCAGGATGTCGGCACATCGCAGGGGCGACTGAAGGCGGATGGACGGAATTTCGGACAGAATCCCTCCGTGCGGCCCCACGCCCGCCTGCTCCTGGTCCTGCGCCATGCACTGGCCGCCGGTGTCGCGCTGCTGGCGGCGGCGTGCGGTCCCTCGCATCGGTTCGACGTGCAGCCCATGCCGCTCTCCACCGGCACGCTGCTGCCGCTGGGGCTGCAGGGTGATGCCGTGGCGTGGACCTGCATCGACACCGAGCACGACCGTTACCTGGAGCAGTGGACCGAGGTGATTGCGCAGGACGCCGCCGAGCAGGCGCGGCGCATCGCGGATCTCTCCAACCCGCTCTCCGCGACGACACCGGACGCATGGATGGGTGACCTGGCCACGGTGCAGTCGCTGGCCAGGCGGCACGCCTCCACGCTCCGAAAGCTGGAGCAGCTGGACACCTCGCTGCTGGAGGCATGGCGCGTCTGCCTGGGCGAGGCGTGGGCGGATCGTCTGGAGACCCTCCGCATCGATCGCGGCATCGACCGGTGGCGGCATGTGGCCGAGGCCCGCGGCCCTGCCCTGCTGGATCTTCGGCTGCTGCTGCCGGCGTGCCGACTGGATCCGTCGGACCGCACGGCGCTGGAGCCGATCCTGCGTGACTACGCGCGGCAGCTCGAGCCGCTGGCCCGCGAACTGGCCCAGGCGCGGCTTCGCGCGCCGCTGCTCGCGATTCAGCTGCGCGAGCGCCAGCGGTCCGAGGGGGGCCAGGTGAACGAGCGCGCGATCGGGGCCGAGGTGAAGGAGTCCGCGCGCAGGCCCCATGACGCCGTGGTGAAACTGAACCTGGCCACGCTTGAGCGTTGCCGTGGAACCGTGCCCGACGAGGTCGTGGTGCGGATCCGCGCCAGCATGGCCAACGCGCTCGACCGCAAGCGTCCAAGGCTGGCCGCCGAGATGCTCGCCGGGGTGTCGCTGGAGTTGCCGGAGATCGACGAGACCACGCGCCAGAACATCCGCAAGGCCATGCAGGCCCACGAGGCGGCGGATGCGCCACTTCGCGAGGAACTGCTGGCGCTGGCTCTGCGCGATCCCGCCAGCCCCGAGGTCGCTCGCATCCGCAAGGCGAGATGGCAGGCCCTGCGCGAGCTGAACCGGCAGGTGGTGCAGGCCCTTCCCGAGTCCATGCGTCGTGCCACGCGCGAGATGCAGCGCGAGGGACTCGAAGGCGTGCGCGAGACGCTGGCCAGCGTGCTGGACCCGGCGGTGGCCAGTCGCTTCGAGCGCGAGCTGCCCGACCCCGAGCCACAGATGCCCGCCTACCGGCTTCCGGTGCGGCCCGGTGGCGACGTGCTCGCCCAGTTGCTGCCGTCGGACTTCCCCACCTGGGCACGCCTGCGGGTCCCGGCGCTGGCCGAGGGTGATCCGGACCGCCAGGAGGCGCTGGCCCCCCTGATCGAGCAGGCATGCACGGCCTGGACCGCCGAGATGACGGCCTCGCTGGAAAGGCTGCGACCCATGCAGAAGCTGGTCGAGGAGGGAGGCAAGCGGGAGAGTTCACTGGGCGAACTGCAGCGGCGGCTTCGCACGGCGGTGGCCGAACTGGATGCCACGCGGGCTCGATTGCAGCTGATCGAGGACCCGCTGCTGGACCGGGCGGCGGAACTGCTGGAGATTCCGCCACAGGATCCGCGCCTGGAGCGGCTGCAGGTGGAACGGGCCACCGATTTCGCCGGCCTGGGCTGGCGCGAGATGCCGGTGCACACGCTGTTCCAGCTGGACCGCGAGGCCACCATCGAGCTGCCCACCGTGGTGGATGCCACGGACCTGGACGAGGGCGGCCGAGCCGTGGCCGACATGGCGCTGGTGGACAGCGCCGTGCCGCTGATCGAGACCGCCGAGCTGCTGCGGCAAGCCTGCGTGCAGTCGCTTCGGAGCCTGGTGCTGGACCTGAAGCGCGCGCAGCTGCGCGGCGTGGAGGACAAGGCCATGGGACCGGTGGCCGCCGAGGCGGTGCGTCGCAGCGCCGCCACCGTGGCCGTGCACGCCAGCACGCGCATCCGGCTGCAGCACGAGCTGATGGAGCAGATCGCTCGCTCCATCGACCCGCTGCAGGCCCGCGCCCTGCGACGCAACTATTGGGAGCGGGCCTTTCCCGAGTTGTTCATCGAGCTTCGACCCGCGGACCCGGTGATCGACCGACTGGTCTCCGGCCTTGCGGACGAGGAAAGCCGGGTGGCCGCCGACGGCATCCTGGCGGCCCGCGACGCGGCACACGACGCCCTGCTGCCGCGCCTGATCGAGGCCCGCCGCGCCTGGCCCAACGACATGACCAGCCTCTCGCGCGGCACCTTTCACCAAATCGAGCGGCAGGCGCCGCTGCTGGGACTGCTGCTGTCGATCCGGCGCGAGGTGGATGCCCGCGCCCTGCGCAGCCTGGCCAGCCTGCACGGTGACGAGCCATGGGCCTGGGACGAGGTGGCCGAATGGTCGCGCGAGCGGCCCGCCGCCTTCGAGGGCCTACCGTGAACGCTCGTCCTGGACCTTCTTGCCGATGAGCAGGTAGTTGAAGCCGCGCAGGAAGAAGTTGCCCTGCACCGCCTCGCGGGCGAAATCCTGCCGGCCCAGCTTGGCGTTGTGACGGACCACGCAGATCACGTCGACCATGGTGAAGAGCCTTCGCATGCGCGCGAACAGCTCGAAGCCGATCGGCATGAACACCCCTCCGCCACCGCCCTTCTGACCGCGCCGCTTGCGCCACGAGTCGCTCACGTAGATCGCCGCGTACCGACGGTCGCGCAGGGCACGATGCATCTGGCCGATCACGCGGTCCATGGCCGCGTAGTAGGCCGCTCCGCCGTCCTCGCCCGAGGCATCGAGCCTGCCGATGCAGCGTGGATCCTGGGAATAGTTCACGTGCGTGGAGTAGGGTGGATCCACGAAGGCGAAGTCCACGCTCTCGGAAGCCAGCGGCAATTCGCGGGCGTCGGCCTGCGTGATGTCCGGGCGCGTGGGCGCCAGATCGAATCCCACGCCCTGACGGCGCAGGTCCGTGCACACGTCGAGCGTGGTGCCGGAGCCGCACATGGGATCGAGCACGCGATCGCCCTCGCGCGTGTAGCGCTGCAGCAACTGCCAGATCACCCACGATGGCGTGGCCCCCACGTAGTCCTTGTCGCCCTGCACCGTGACCCGAAAGCCCTGGGCGTCCACGGCGTCGTAGTGCTGGCTGGGATACTCCCACAACGTGGTCGCAAGGACCTTCAGGGGCGGCCGCCGCATGAGAATCGAAGTCTACGGGTGGGGAATCGGCGCATCGAACCCTTGCCCCACCCATGGTCGGCCACCTACATTGCTGGCCGTGACGTGGCTGACCCGATTCGCGTGCCTGACGCTGCTGCTGCTGGGCCCCGCCTGGCTGAGGCAGGTGCATGCCTGCGCCACGCACGCCGGCAGCCACGCGATCACCTGCTCGGACCACGATCATCATCACGGGGACGCCCCGCAGGACGAACGGCAGGCCCCCGCCCATGACGGCCATGGCTGCCTGCAGTGCGACGCGCTGCAGGCCATGACAGGCATGGTGCCGTGCACCGGCAGCACGTTGGCAAGCATGCACGTGACTGGCACGGTGAACGTTGTTCCGCCCGCGGTGCCGGAGCGGCCGCGTCCGTGGCGGACCACGCTGGCCCAACCTCCACCGCACGTCTGACCGACCCGTATCCGGCATCCGTGCCCTTGGCGCATGGATCGCCGTCGATTCCCCGTTCATCTCATTCGCTGCTGAAGCGCCGCGGTCCGAACGTGGCGTTCCGGAGTCGTCCGTGTCAGGATCCATTCGCCGCCATCGCCGCCATGCCCCACGCGCCTTCACCCTGGTGGAGTTGCTGGTGGTGATCGCCGTGGTGGCCTTGCTTGCCGGCCTGATGATCCCGGCCCTGCGTTCGGTGCGCCAGGGTGCCCGGGCGTCGGCATGCCTGGCCAACATCCGCTCGTTGCAGCGCGGGCATCTGGCCTATGCCGAGAGCCACAAGGGCTGGATGGCCGACGCCCGCCTGCCCCACGGCGGCGCGGACCAGGGCTACGCCGAGAGCTTCGTGGACACGCTCATGCCGTTCCTGGATGACCAGGCCGCGGTCATGCGAAGCCCGCTGGATGCCAGCCCGCACTGGCCTGCGTCGTTGGGGGGCGCTGGCGTGCCCGTGCCCGGCTCGGGCGGGCGATTCCGCCGCACCAGTTACGGCGTGAACAATCACCTGGCCCGCGAGTTCTCGGCATGGGGGGCGCTGGATCCCTCACG
>JBJOGW010000063.1:0-5854 GCA_046048055.1 Planctomycetota bacterium | reverse complement strand
AGATCAAGGTAGCACCGCAGCTCAGCGCCGTTCTTGTCGTCCCCGGTGAACAGGTTGTACGCCGCCTCCAAGCTCGTGAGTCGCTGCTGGCCGTCAATCAAGTATCCCACGAATCGGGGCTCGATCCGCTGTTGACCCATCGCCTTCGGCTTCGCATCGATAGTTCCGCTTTGGGGCCGCCAGAGGTAGAACGCACCGATCGGGAAGCCTCGGAGCAGCGAGTCGAGCAGGTTGCGGATCTTGATCGGCTTCCAGACGTAGTCGCGTTGGAACTGCGGGAGGAGGATTGCTCCCGAGTGGAAGTCCCTGATCATGTCTCGAAGAGGGCGAGTGGTGGTTTCGAATCTCATGCAGCGCGCGCTCCTCGGCGACAAGGGTGGCAGTTTATGGGCGAATCTCTGCCGTGTCCGAAGCGGTCGAGAAAGGCCCCCGAGAGGAACCCTGCTGTTAACCTCACGCGAGGTGTCAACCAGAGAGCGCGAGAGTCCGAGAGGGTTGCCCTCGGTGGCCCGAGAGGAACCGTGACGGTTGCGCTCGTACCCCGAGATTCGGTTTCGGAACCGAGAGCGCGGCTCTCGGAGGCCGGTGGTCAGAAACGCCCGCAACTGCGGGAGATTGACGCGATCAGCCCGATCTCACGGCTGCGGACGGGGCCGTAAACCAACCGACCCCCGCGAATTCGCGGAGGTCGGAGAAGCTCCCCCAGCTGGACTCGAACCAGCAACCTAGCGGTTAACAGCCGCTCGCTCTACCATTGAGCTATAGGGGATCGGAACGCCACAACATATCGACCCACCCGGGGATGGCAAGCCAGTCGCGCCGCGTTCCTCAGGCCGGTCCGACCGCGAGACCGCGCAGGCGGAATTTTGGACAGACTGGCCTCTCCCGCTCATCGGTTCGCGATCGGGATGCAGAGCCCTTCGAAGCCAAGGTCGATGTAAACCCATTCCAGAAATGGGCTTGCAACTTGAGCATGCCTCCTGCCGGTCCCCCGGGCCCCCTTTGGAATTTCCGACACATTTGAATCCATGAATTCGCGGTCCGCTAACCGATAAATACGGGGACGTTCCGTCCCTCAAGTCCGGCTTGCGCCTGCGGCCCGCGGTGGGTCACTCGCGAAGCCAATTGGAGAAACGCTCGTGACGATCCTTGCAGCAGACATGTCAACGACCATGAAGGCATTGAATGCCGGTCTGTCCATGGAAGGGGTCACCATGTACCTCTTCTGGCTCTCGACGGTGGCGATGGGCGCCGGCGCCCTGTACTTCTGGTTGCAGCGGAAGACCGTGCAGGTGCAGTATCAGACGGCCATGACCGTGGCAGGCATCATCTGCGCGGTGGCGGCCTTCCACTACTGGCGCATGAGCGGCATCTATCTGGAAGGCGTGGCCAGCCTCTTCAACGCCGACGGCACCCGCATCGAGGGCGCCACCATCAAGCAGTTTCCCACGGCGTACCGCTACATCGACTGGCTGATCACCGTGCCGCTGCTGGTGATGGAGTTCCCCCTGCTGCTCAACCTGGGCAAGAAGGGCGGCGAGCTGTTCAAGAACCTGGTGTTCTGGGCGCTGGTCATGCTGGTCACCGCCTGGGTGGCCGAGGAAAGCGTCACGGGCAGCCAGCAGTGGTGGACCTGGTACGTGGTCAGCTGCGGTGCCTGGCTCTACATCGTCTACACGCTGTTCACCAAGGTGAGCGAGGCCATGGCCTCGGCTCCGGCCGGGATTCAGGAGAGCCTGAAGGTCATGCGTCTGTTCGTGACCGTGGGCTGGGTGATCTACCCCATCGGCTTCCTGATGGCCCTGGGTGGCAGCAATGGCGAGAGCTGGCGCGAGGTGTGCTACAACGTCGCCGACGTGATCAACAAGGTGTTCTTCGGACTGGTCTGCTACCAGGGCGTGAAGAGCCTGGGCGAACGCGCCTGATCCGAACTGAAGTCGCTTGAAACTCGCCCCGCCCACCGCCGCCGGGTTCATGGCTCCCACGGGAGTCCGTGAACCGGCGGTGGAGGCGGGGCGATTTGCTTGGGCTGGCCCCAGGCCCCTGCCCTGGTGCGTGCTTGGGACCGCGGCGCTGCTGGGCTGGTTCCTCCCCGACTTCACCGCATCGGCCGCGGCCTGGCCCTTCATGATCGCCCTGCTGGTGTTCGGCATGCCGCACGGCGCTGCGGACTGGGTGGTGGCGGCACGCCTCGGCGGCCGCAGCACGGTTGCATCGCGACTTGCGGGTTTCTCGGGCTACCTGCTGATGATGGCTGGCTGCACCGCGTTCCTGATGTGGCAGCCGGCCATCGCCACGCTGCTGTTTCTGCTGCTCACCGTCTTCCACTTCGGCATGGCCGATGCCACGTCGGTGCACGCCGACCGCGACGGTCCCGCGGCCCGGTGGTGCCTAGTGGTCGGCCGGGGCCTGCTGCTGCTCAGCACCGCCTTCGCCACGCATCCTGTCGCCGCGTGGGCACCCTTTGCCGAGATCGGCGCCGCCATGTCACCCTGGCCATCCTGGGCGTGGACGCCCGACCTGCGTCTGCTGCAGTCATGGGCCGCCGTGGGCGTGGCGGCTGGCGCCGTGCTGGCGGCCTGCAGTGCCGCGGCCCGCGCGCGTGCCGGGCATGCCCACGAGGCCGCCATGGACCTGGTGGAGCACGCGATGGTGGCCGCGTTGGCGGCGTTCGCGGATCCGCTCTTCGCCGTGGGCTGCTTCTTTCTGGGGGTGCACGCCTACCGGCACACGCGACGGCTGGCCTGCACGCGGTCGGTGCTCGAGCCCCCGCCGGCCGCCGACCGCCTGGTGCCCCGACTGATCCGCGTGCACGCGATCAGCCTGCCGCTCATGTGGCCGACCGCCCTGTGCATCGCCCCGCTGTGCTGGATGCTGGGCGGGTTCGGCGTGCATGAACTGGCCGTGGCCAGCATCGCCTTCTACATGATCACCACGCTGCCCCACCACCTGCTGGGCCTGAAGCTGCCCCAGCCGGACATGCCGCCGGCCGCGTGACCTAGCCGATGCGGCTGGCTCCGCCGCAGTGCGGCCGCAGCGGCTCGGGAATGGCCACGCTGCCGTCCCGCTGCTGGTGCATCTCGAGCAGCGGAATGAGCACGCGCGGGCTGGCGATGACCGTGTTGTTCAGCGCATGGGCGAAGTGGATCTTGCCGTCGGCGTCGCGATATCGCAGGTTCAGGCGTCGGCACTGGTAGTCGGCCAGGCGACTGGCGCTGTGCGTCTCGCCCCAGGCACCCGTGGGTCGTCCATCCGGGCCATCGTCACCACGACCGGGCATCCAGCACTCGATGTCGATCATGTCCTCGTTCTTCATGCCCAGGTCGCCCGTGCAGCACTGCAGCAGGCGATAGGGCAGGCCGAGCGACTGCAGGATCATCTCCACGCTCTCCATCATGTGCCTGTGCCAGCCGCGGCTCTCGGCATCGTCGGCCTTGCACACCACCACCTGCTCCACCTTGTCGAACTGGTGAATGCGGTACAGGCCCGCGGTGTCCTTGCCACTGGCGCCCGCCTCGCGACGAAAGCAGGTGCTGGCGGTGCAGTACTTCCGCGGAAGGTCGGACTCGGCCAGGATCTCGTCGGCATGCAGGCCCATCAGGCCCACCTCGCCAGTGCCGGTCAGGTACAGGTCGTGGCCGCTGCCCCGTTTCGACTCCTCGATGTGGTAGGCCTGCTCGCGACCGAATGGAAAGAACCCGGTGCCCACCATGCACTCCTCGCGCACGATCACGGGCACGCTCATGGGCGTGAAGCCCCGCTGGTCGGCCATGAAGTCGAGGGCGTGGCGGATCACGGCCTGGTGCAGCCGCATGCCCATGCCGGTCAGCACGTAGTGCCTTGTGCCCGCCATCTTCACGCCGCGCTCGAAGTCGGCCAACTTCAGGTCACGCACCAGCTCCAGGTGCGTCCTGGGCCTGAAACCGCGTTGGCTCTCGAAGCTCCTCGCGGGGTCGAAGCCCGGCGGGCTCCAGCGGCGAATCTCCCGGTTGTCCTCGGCTCCCCTGCCCTTGGGCACATCGGTCGCGGGCGGCTGCGGCACGGTCATGAGCAGGTCGCGCCACGCCGGCTCCACGGTGGCCAGTTCCTGTTCCATGGTGGCCACGTGCGCCTTCAGGGCGTGCGGCCTCCTCTCAAGGTCGGCCAGTTCCGCTTCCAGCGCGGCCCTCTCGGCGCCCTGAGCGGCCTTCAGCTTGCCCCGGATCTGGCCCATCTTCGGGCCGACTTCCTTGCTCAGCCGGTTCTGCTCGGCCTTCTTCGCCTCCATCTCGGTCAGGATGGCCCTGCGGCGCTCGTCGAGCGCCATCAGGCGGTCAAAGTCGATCTGCACCCCCTTGTCGGCGGCACCCTGCCGAAAGCGGTCGGGACTCTCTCGGAAGGCCTTCGGGTCGATCATGGAGCGGGGAGCATAACCCCGCCCCATGACCGACGGATCGAATCAGCGGCGTCCGCGACGGCTCGGGCCGCGGTATCCCGGCCAGCCATGACGCGACGGCGAGGCTGGCCGCGGCGCACCGCCGGACGCCTGGCGAGGTTCCGCGACCGCGACGCCGGCATGCTCGGTTGCGTGCGACGATGAAGCCCGCTCTCCGGAGGATCGCTGACGCTGCCCCTGCCCCTTGCGGCGCTGGGCACCGCCGCCTCGAGACCCGCGCGGCGCGCGTTGGGGCTCGTCACGGGTGGTCTGAGCCACGCGGGGCAGCTCCGGCAGTTCCGCCGGGATCTCGCGCCGCTGGATCGCGGCCTTGGTCAGCCGCTCGATCGCCTTCAGCAGGCCTCGCTCCTCGGGATCGCAGAAGCTGATCGCCTCGCCGCTGGCACCCGCGCGCGCGGTGCGGCCGATGCGGTGCACGTATGCCTCGGGCTCCATGGGCAGGTCGAAGTTGAACACGTGCGTGATGCCATCCACGTCAAGGCCCCGCGCCGCGATGTCGGTGGCCACCAGCACCGGGGTGCGGCCACTGCGAAAGGCGTCCAGCGCTCGCGTGCGCTGGCTCTGCGCCTTGTTGCCGTGGATGGCCGCGGCATGCAGCCCCGCGGCGTTGAGCTTGCGCACCACCTTGTCGGCGCCGTGCTTGGTCTTGGTGAACACCACCGCGCGTTGCACCGCCGGATCGCGCAGCATGTGGGCCAGCAGCGCCGGCTTGCTGCCACGATCGATCCAGTAGATCGACTGGGCGATGCGATCCACCGTGCTGGCCGTGGGCGTCACCTGCACCTCGACGGGGGTGTGCATCAACTCGTGCACCAGGTGACGGATCTCGTCGGGCATGGTGGCACTGAACAGCATGGTCTGCCGCTTCGCGGGCACCGCCTTGGCGATCCGTCGGATGGGCTGGATGAACCCCATGTCCAGCATGCGGTCGGCCTCGTCGAGGGTGAAGAACTGCACCGCGCGAAGATCCACCAGCTTCTGGTCCATCAGGTCGATCAGTCGGCCCGGGGTAGCCACCAGGATGTCCGCGCCTCGGCGGATGGCCTGCACCTGCGGTCCCTGCCCCACGCCGCCGAAGATGACCGCGTGCTTCAGGCCCGCGTGCCGTCCATAGGTGGCGAAACTCTCGCCGATCTGCGCGGCCAGTTCACGCGTGGGTGCCAGCACCAGCGCACGCGGTCCCCTGGCCGGAGCCGCCGCCTTGTGCGAGATCAGGTGGTGCAGCGTCGGCAGCGCGAAGGCCGCCGTCTTGCCGGTGCCGGTCTGGGCGCAGCCCAGCAGGTCGCGGCCGTCGAGCAGGTGGGGGATCGCCTCGGCCTGAATGGGCGTCGGCACGGTGTAGCCCACGTCGCCCAGGGCGCGCCGCAAGGGTTTGATAAGATCGAGTTGAGCAAACGAGATCGGTTTCATTACTATCCT
>JBJOGW010000062.1:0-44200 GCA_046048055.1 Planctomycetota bacterium | reverse complement strand
GATGATCACGGCACACGCCCCTGCCAGCAGGGCTCGGGCACCCTTGCCAAGGGCGTTCGGGGCGGTCATGCGGGAAGTCTACGGAAAGGGCGGCTACCGTTCGCTCATGGCCACGCGCCGCCATGAGGGTCCCTCGCTCTTCGGCCAGACACCGGCTGATGCGGCCATGGAGCGTGTGCCGCCTGCGCCCGCCTGCCGCGAGCACGACGCGTTGCGTCAGGCGCTTCCCGCGACCGTGCGCCTTGGAACCAGCAGCTGGTCGTTCGCGGGATGGCGCGGCACGGTCTACGCGGATCGCGCGCCGGCGACGGATCTGGCCGCACATGGCCTGGCGGCCTACGCACATCACCCGCTGCACCGAGCGGTCGGTCTGGATCGCAGCTTCTACGAGACGCCGTCGGTGGAGTCGCTGTCGCATCTGGCCGCGCAGGCGCCGCCTGGCTTCCGGATCCTGGTCAAGGCCCACCAGGCCGTCACCCGCCCAAATCTTCAAGAGGACGGCACCACGCTCGGGTCCACCGTGCGTGCGCGAGCGCACGGCGCGGTGAACCCGCGCTTTCTGGACGCGGCGTGGGCGCGCGATGCGGTGATCGCGCCGCATGTGGAGGGCCTGGGCGCGCGGTGCGGCCCCATCGTGTTCCAGTTCCCGGCGCTGCGCATGGGGCCTCGCGAGCCGCTGACGGGCGAGACCGAGGTGCTGGATCGGCTGGATCGGTTCCTCTCGGCGTTGCCGCGAGGGCCTCGGTACGCGGTGGAGTTCCGCAACCCCGGCTTTCTGAAAGCGGACTCGGGGCAACGACTGGTGTCCGTGCTCCGGTCACACGACGCCGTGCCGGCGATCGGCGTCATGACCGGCATGCCGGATGTGCGGACCATGCAGGGCCTGCTGGAACAGGCCGGGTGGAGCGTGACCCATGGGCCGCTGGTGGTGCGCTGGCTTCTGGGCCACGGGCTGGGCTACGAGGAGGCTCGAGCCCGCTTCAGCCCCTTTCGCGACCTTGCGGCGCCGGACCCGGATACCCGGCACGGGGTGGCGGCGATGGTGGCAGCGGCCACGAACGCCGGCCAGGACGCGATCGTGATCATCAACAACAAGGCCGAGGGCTCCGCGCCCGCTTCCATTCCGCTGCTGGCCGGGTCCATCATCGACGCGCTGCGGACCCGGTCCCAGATCCTGTCCACCTCAACCCGGAGATCGTCATGCACCTTGCCATCGCCATCCTGAGCGTTCTTCTGCAGCAGGCTCCGGCATCGTCGACACCGCCCGAGTCCTTGCCGGTGCCCTCGATTCGGCTGGCCCGGATGTATCCGGGCCTGTCACTGCGCCGCCCGGTGCAGGCGCTGCAGGCACCGGGCGATGACCGCCACCTGTACGTGCTGGAGCAGGCGGGTCGCATCCTGAAGCTGGACCTGGAGCAACCTTCCGGCGTGGAGCCCGCGGTGTGGATGGACATCCGCGAGCAGGTTCACAGCCGTCACAACGAGGAGGGCCTGCTCTCGATGGCCTTTCATCCGCGGTTCGCTGAGAACCGCCGCCTCTACCTGTACTACTCGGCCAACCGCCCCCTGCGCACCGAGCTCACGGAGTTCACGGTGGATGCCACCACTGGACGCCCCGACATCGGCTCGGCGCGCGTGATCCTGGAGATCGGTCAGCCCTGGGGCAATCACAACGGCGGCACCGCGCTCTTTGGCCGCGATGGCATGCTCTACCTGAGCACCGGCGATGGCGGCGCCGCCAACGACCCGCAAGGGCACGCGCAGAACCTGGGATCGCTCCTGGGCAAGGTGCTGCGGCTGGATGTGGACGACCGGCCTCAGGACAGGGCCTACGGCGTTCCCAAGGACAATCCGTTCGTCGAGGTGCCCGGCGCCCGTCCGGAGGTGTGGGCCTATGGCCTTCGCAACGTGTGGCGCATGAGCTTTGACCGGGCCACCGGACGCCTCTACGGCGGCGACGTCGGCCAGAACGCCTTCGAGGAGGTGGACATCATCGAGAAGGGCGGCAACTACGGATGGAATCCGCGCGAAGGGTTCCATGCCTTCGGTGGCGGCAAGCCGGGCGCGTTCGGCGCCGACTACCGCGACCCGATCGCGGAGTATCCGCGCTCCGAGGGCGTGAGCGTGACGGGTGGCTTCGTCTATCGCGGGACGCGGCTGCCCGCGCTGCAGGGGGTGTACCTCTATGCGGACTACGCCTTTGGAACCATCTGGGGCATCCGATGTGGCCAGTCGCGGTGCGGTGATGCCAAGGTGGTCTGGCGCCGACGGGGCCAGAACAGCATGTGGAGCAGTTTCGGCGAGCTCAACTCGGGCGAACTGGTGCTGTGCGCCTTCGATGGCGGCGAGTCGGGGCCCGGCAGCCTCTGGCGGGTCGAGGCGACCGAGTGAGCCGCGGCAGGCTCAGCCGCCGATGTATCCCGGTGAGTTCCACCACGGCTGCTCCATGTTGGGATAGGCCGCGTTGTCGAAGCAGGGATCCTCGTTGTCGCCCTCGTTGAGGTCGTAGTAGGGCAGGCGCTGACCGCCCGCGTTCATCTCCTGCTGCTGCAGCTGCGTGGGGGACATGGAGTCCGGGAAGAGCCGCTGCTGCTGGCAGCCCGACGTCAGGACGCCCAGCGTTCCAAGTGCGCATGCCGCGATCGCTCGCCTGTTCATTCGATCACCTCCTGCCAGATGTCGCTGCCGGTGGGCTCACCCTGGTGGTCCGCGCCCGGCTTCCAGCTTTGGCCCTTCACGGCCTCGCCCTCCCGTCGAAGCAGCGTGTACCAGCCGTCGCTCCAGTGGATGGCCGCACCATCGGCCTGCATCTGCCAGCAGCCTGTGTTGATGGCGTCGATGCTCTTGACCGCCGAGCCATCGCTGCTCAGGCACACGAACAGCTCCTCGCCGCCGGTTCGGTCGTACACGCTGGTGGTGCGCCACACGCCCACCCACCACATGGTGTCGGTGGAGAGCCTGACCGCCTGACCAAAGCTGTTGGGAAGGTCGCGCTCGCGATCCTGCGGGGCGTAGGAGACCTTCTCGTAGCCATAGCGGCCAAGCCGCAGGATGTCGATCCAGCCGTCGGTCCACTGCACGACCACCTCGCCGTCACGAAGGCTCCATCCGCCCTGCTCGCCGCGGGCGCCGTCGGTGCCGCGGCTCCACGTGCTGGTGGCCGAGCCATCGGCCCGAAGGATCACGTTGAAGGTGTCGTTGCGATCATCGGTGAGTGCCCAGGTTCCCTCGGCCACTTTGGCGCTCATCGGAACCAGGGGTGTTCGACCGACCACGGCTGGTTGTGCGGCGCAGCCCGCCATCAGCAGGGCCAGGGCCGAGGCTCGCAGTGCGGCGATCAACACGAAGAGGATGCTAACGCCGGCCACGTCAGGTCCGGCAACGCATCAGGATCCAGCCCCCGGAGCGCGTGGGGCCATGCGGTCGGGGCGTCCACACGCACGCGCCGCAGGCACGTCAGCAGCGACTCCAGCGGGATCGGTCGGAAGCACCACGCGTCCACGCCCACGTCCACGGATCGGTCGATGGGCCGCAGGCCGCCGTGGGCATGCCCATGCATCAGCGCGCCGCCCTTGTACTGGCCTCGCCAGAGCCGCATGGGCCAGTGGCACGCGTTCACGCGAAGTCGATCGTCCCCGTGCCGCCAGGAGAGGAGATCGTGCACCTCCTCGAACAGGGCGTGAAAGCGTCGCGAGGCCGGGTCGTGGTTGCCACGGACCAGCGTGATGCGCTGGCAGCGAATCCGATCGCGCACCCGGATGGCATGTGACACCTGCGCATCGCGGCCTTCAGGGTGCGGGCCGCAGAAGTCACCCAGGTGCAGCAGGCGGTCGCGGCGGCCCACGGAACGGTTGATGGCATCCACCAGGGCCTCGTCCATGGCCGGCGCATCCGGAAACGGCCGTCCGAACATGGCCATCGCCCCGGATTCGCCGAAATGCGTGTCCGCCGTGACCCACACCGTCCGTGCCATGCGGGCAGGCTAGCCCCGATTTCCGCGTGCCGGAGGTGGGCCCATGGATGGGATATCGTGCCCTCCCGTGAAGAACAGGAAGGACTTCCTGCAGATCGAGGGTCTCTCCCGCGCGGAACTCACCGCGTTGCTTGATGCGGCGGAGAGCAACCTGCCCATCGCCGAGCAGCGGCTTCCCCGCAAGGATCTCCTGCAGGGTCGGGTGGTGGCGAACATCTTCCTTGAGGATTCCACAAGGACCCGTTGCAGTTTCGAGACGGCCGTGCACAGGCTCGGCGGCCAAGTCTTCACGTTGGGCGCTGCCGGCACCAGCGCCAGCAAGGGCGAGGGGCTGCTCGACACGGCCCTGAACGTGGAGGCGATGGGCGTGGGGGCGATCGTGTTGCGCTCGGCGATCTCAGGGGCGGCACATCAGGTCGCCCGCCGCGTGAGGATTCCGGTGATCAACGCTGGGGATGGTCGGCATGAGCACCCTACCCAGGGGCTGTTGGACCTGGTCACGCTCCGCGAGTCCCTTGGGAATCTGGAGGGAAAGACGGTTGGGATCGTTGGAGACATCGCCAACAGTCGTGTGGCTCACTCGGCGATTCATGGGCTCACGATTCTCGGCTGCCAAGTGGTTCTTATTGGTCCACCGGCACTGGTTCCGATTAGCGAATCAAAGGTCGTATCTAACTCTGAACTTGTCGTGATCAATCATGATTTAGATTCGATCATTCATGATCTTGATGCGATCATGCTTCTGAGGATACAAATGGAACGAGGAGCATCGAATGGCATATCAACCGATTATAGGACTATGTACGGTTTGACCCAGGAACGAGCTTCCAAACTCCGATCCGATGCGGTGGTCTTGCACCCGGGACCTATCAACCGTGGTGTCGAGATCGATGATTCGGTGGCCGACGAGCACGGGGGGGTGCGAATTCTTCGTCAGGTGACTCATGGCGTCGCCGCCCGCATGGCGGTTCTGGAGTCCTTGCTTGGGTAAACAGGCGGGGACATGCCCGAGGATGTCCCGTGAAAACTTTCAGAATCGGCGGGACCTTCATTCTCGCGAAATTTCATGGCATGGGGTGTGGCATAGCCGCGGATCGGCTGGAACCAATCGATTCGTGCAGGTAGCCTCCCCGTCCTTCCGATAGACCCCCGCCCGGCCCCCCTTCGCGTCATGGTTCGACCCTTCTCATCTCCGGAATTCCGCACGCTGGTCAAGGCGGTTGCAGCGGTTGGGCTGTGCTTGGGTGCACTCGCGGGATGGGGTTGCGAAACCGACGGCTTCATCGATCCCAGCCGCACCGGCTACTTCGAGACCACACCGACGGCCATCCCCATCCTGAGCCGAATCGACGTGATCGAGCAGGCCTCGGACTCCAGCGTGGAGTACACCCAGCCCACGCCTGACGACTTGGTGCCCAACACGCTCGAGTACAAGCTGGCCGCTGGTGACGTGGTGCAGATCTCCATCCCGCAGCTGGTCTCGGCCTCGGAGACGGAGATCTCCACGCGTGTGATCGACACCGCGGGCCAAGTCAACCTGCCGGTGGTGGGCAAGGTGAACGCCGCGGGACTGACCGCCGAGCAGCTTGAGGCGGTCATCGTGGAGAAGTTGCGTCCCATCCTCTCCAACCCCAAGGCCTACGTGTCGATCGAGGAGGCTCGCGCCTACCAGTTCCGAATCATGGGTGCGGTGGATGCTCCCGGCCTCTACGGGTTGAACAAGCCGGACTTGCGGATCCTGGACGCCATTGCGATCGCCCGTGGCGCATCGCCAAGCACCACGCGGGTGCTGATCACGCGTGCCAAGGCCACGGACGAGCGGTACAACGTGGCGCCGCCCCCGACGCCTGCGGCGCCCACCGCTGAGGCTGGTGGTCCGCCTACGGCCACCACCACCACTCCAGCCCCGACCACGCCTCCCGCGCCTCCGCCGCCCTCCGCCGCGGACATCGATGCCTTGATCCAGCAGTTGCCGGGATCCGGAGGCGCACCCACGCCGCCTCCGGCGCCGCCTGCCGATGCCGGCACCTCGCCCGTTGAGCCAGCAGGCAGCCCTGAGCAGCCGCGTCCGGGCATGCTTGGTACCCAGGCCACGCCTCCGGCGCCCCCGGTGGATGTGGACCAGCTCGAGGTGCCCAGTTCCAACCCGGCGCCGCAAGCACAGGGAGTCAGCGACGACGCGGTGGGTGATCGATACACGTTCGACAACGCCACGCAGAAGTTCGTGAAGATGGGGTCGGCCGAGCCGACGCGTTCCGCGGCGCAGTCCGATGCCCCGCAGTCCGCGGACGTGACCGCCACGGAGACGGACGCCGAGGCATCCACGCCCGGTCTGGTGACAGGTGACCGTGCCCGCGCCCGCGCTCGTGGTCGCCTGGAGGAGAAGAAGGCCTTCAGCAGCCGCGTGATCGAGATCGACTACAACCAGCTGGTCCGCGGCTCCGCCAACCTGAACGTGGTGATCCGCCCGGAGGACATGATCTACTGCGACACCGGCGAGGTGGGCGTGGTGTACATCGGCGGCGAGATCACGCGTCCGGGCGTCTACAACCTGCCCACCTCGGGCAAGCTCACGCTGAGCCGGCTGGTCGATGCCGCGGGTGGGCTCAGTGGCATCGCCATTCCGGAGCGTGTGGACCTGATCCGACGCATCGGCGGTGACAAGGAAGCGTGCATCCGAGTGAATCTGGCCGCCATCCGCAATCGCGCCGAGCCGGACATCTTCATGAAGGCCGACGATCACGTGCTGATCGGCACCAACTTCTGGGCCACGCCGCTGGCGGTGATCCGCAACGGCTTCCGCATGACGTACGGCTTCGGCTTCCTGGTGGACCGCAACTGGGGCAACGACATCTTTGGCGCCCCGCCGGTCAACGTCGTGGGCCAGTGAGCGTCGCTTTGTGGAGACCGCCTGAACGGCTCCGCCGCCCGTTCGTAGCCCAAGCCTGCCGCAGGGAGGCGGCCACCAGACTCCAGGGAACGACGTGACCACCGCTCCGAACATCCTCTCCGGCTCCCCGCCCAGCGGCGACCGCATCGCGGTCGATGGCCGCACGGCGATCGTGGCGGGCGTGGTGGCGGTGGCGGCGATGGTCACGGTCTTCTGGGACTGGTTCCGAAGCCAGGTGCGGTGGGCCATCGAGATGCCCTCGGACTGGGGGCACACCCTGCTGATTCCTGCCATCGCGGGCTGGTTCGTGTGGATCAAGCGGGATCGCATCCTGGCCGAGCCGCTGCGACCGGCGTGGAGCGGGCTGCCGCTGATCGTGCTGGGCGTGGCCGCCTACGCGGCGTGCGTGTTCGGTCCCGCCACGCTGCAGCACCACAACACGCGGGGCTTCGCGGTGGGGCTCACCTTCTTCGGGCTGGTGCTGCTGGTCACCGGATGGGCCTGGATGAAGTGGCTCTGGTTCCCCATCTGCTACGTGATCGCCTTCGGGCAGACCATCAGCGAGCGGTTCCTGAGCATCGTCACCTACAAGCTGCAGGACATCTCGGCCAAGGGGGCGTACATCCTGCTGGGCCTGTTCGGAATGGACGTGGACCTGACCGGGAACGTGCTCACGGTCTTCCAGGACGGCAATCCGCACCAGCTCAACGTGGCCGAGGCGTGCAGCGGCATGCGCATGCTGGTGGCGTTCATGGCCCTGGGCGTGGCCATGGCGTACGTGAGCCTGCCCACCATCTGGCAACGCGTCACGCTGGTGGTGATGGGCGTGCCCGTGGCGGTGTTCGTGAACGTGCTCCGGGTGGCCAGCCTTGGGGTGCTCAGCCTGTTCGACAGCGAATTCGCCGCAGGCGAGTTCCACCACTTCATCGGCCTGGTGTGGCTGGTGCCGGCGTTCCTGCTCTACCTGCTGGTCCTGTGGATCCTGACCAATCTGGTGGTGCAGGGACCCACGGGCAAGGAGGCCGGCCATGCAGGTTGACCGGCGGGTCCGCACCGCCTTCGTGGCCGGATGCGTCACGCTGCTGGTGGGCGGCGTGGGATTCCGCGTGGCCATGGCCCAGCTGCAGGTGTTCCTGAAGAAGGAGCCCGTGCCGCTCCGAGAACCTCTGGACCGCGTGCCCGCGTCGCTGGGAACCTGGAAGCAGGTTGGCAAGGATGCGGTCTTCTCCGACGCGCTGGTGGAGGAACTGGGAACCCGCAACTACCTCGACCGCACGTATGCGGTGGACGGCGAGCCGTCCAGGGGCGTGATGCAGGTGCATGCCGCCTACTACACCGGGATGATCGACACGGTGCCGCACATTCCGGAGCGATGCTGGAACGCCGGCGGCATGGTGATGCGCGGCCAGCCCGATGTTCGAACGGTGGCCGTGGACCGCTCGGCCTGGGACCTGGAAGGTGGCCCGGTGCAGCCAGGATCCGGCCTGCGGTACCCGACCGCGTCCGTCAAGGATCCGGTCACGCGCAAGACCTCGGTGGTGAACCTTCCGCTGGGCGAGGTCTCGATGACCGTGTCGGTGTTTCAGGACCCCCGGAACCCCAAATTCACGTTCCTGGGGGGTTATCTGTTCATCGCAAACGGAGCCTTGACTCCCTCGGCCCTGGCGGTTCGTAACCTCAGTTTCAAGCTCACCGACCGCTACGCCTACTACTGCAAGGTCCAATTTTCGGCACGGATGCCGGGAGAACCCGACGAAGTCCTGCCCCAATTCGACCGAATGACCTCGGAACTGATGACCGCGCTCCTTCCCCACCTGATGAAGTGCCTTCCGGACTGGCCTTCGGTGGAGGGGGCGACGCCGCCCCCGGGCACGGACCGAACCTTCACTCCCGCACGCCCCACCGCCTGAACACGACCATGGCCTCCAAGCTCAACACGCGTTTCATCCTGATCTTCTCCATCATCCTGACCGTCGGCGTGGGTTTTGGCGGATTCGTCTGGTGGTGGCAGCGATCCACCGCCGCGGAGCGCAACTTCGCCGCAGCCCAGCGTTTCGAGGCCGAGGGCGACTATCGCAAGGCGGTCAACTACTACGGCCGCTCGGTCAACCGCGAGCCCACCAACGTGAAGTACCTGGAGGCGCTGGACGCGGCCCTTCGCAAGCAGGTGCCGGACACCATCGACCAGGCGCGGGAGGCGTACAACCAGCTCATCGGCGTGCGGTTTCAGCGTGCTCGGGCCAGGCCCAACGAGGCGGCAGGATGGCTCGCGGCCATGGAGACGCTGTACCAGCGGAACAACGCGTTCAACAGCGAGACGCTGTGGCGCGAGTTCGGGGCCGAGGCCGAGCAGATCGCCGGACGGCTGGCTCCGGATGATCCAGCGCAGAACCGCCTGAAGTACTGGCAGGCCATCGGCTCGGCGCGGCGCGGCGGTGCCCTGACCGACGCGGAGCGAGCGGATGCGGAGCGGATGCTGCGGGAGGTGCTCGCCCAGGATGCCTCGATGGACGAGGCATGGCTTGACCTGATCCGATCCCAGCTGGATGCGGCGATCAAGTACCGCTCGGAAAACCGGGTCAGCGACGCCCGCCGCAAGTTCGCCGAGGTGGACGCCACGATCGACGAGGCTCGCAAGGCCGCGCCCGCGGGCCTGTCCTGGCGGCTGGGTCGGCTGCAGCGACTGCAGGACCAGCTGGCCCAGCGCGAGCAGGGCGTGACCCAGCAGGACGTGGACAACGCGCGGGCCGAGGTGGCCACGCTCGAGGACCGCGTGGCCGGCGACCGCGAGAAGACCTTCACCGTGGCGCTGGCGCTGCTGGACGGCCGCAACCGCCAGTGGCTGGAGAAGGCCGCCAAGCTCATGTCCGACCGGGTGGAGGCGGATCCCACCGACATGGTGGCTCGCCGCGTGCTGATGCTGGCGGGCAGCGACACGGATCGCGCCAAGGCCCTGGCCGTGGCCCGGGAGACGCTGGCGATGCCCAACCTGCCCACCTCGCTCGAGTCGCTGGTGCAGGAGGATGCCCGTCAGGTGGCGGTGAACACGCTGTTCAACACGGCGTTCCTGGATCTTCTCTCCTCGCAGGATGCCGCAGAGCGGGCCACCAGGCTGGAGGCGTTGCGGTCGGCCCGCGACCAGGCCATCCAGTATCTCGAGCCCCGCGGCGAGCGACTGGCGGTGCAGCTGATCGAGGCCAAGACTGCAGTGGCGGAGAACCGCCCCGGTGACGCGGTGGCGGCCTTTGACGAGGTGCTTCGCCTGCAGGACCAGCCGGGGCCGGACACGTACCTGTTCGCGGCCATGGCCAACCTGGGACGCCGCGAGACCGGCACGGCCATGCGGATCTGCACGGACGGACTCAAGTCCTACCCGGGCTTCACGCCTCTGCTGCTCATGCGAGCCGAGATCGAGGCTGCCACCGGCCGCACGGAGGAGGCCCGCGCCACGGTGCTGCAGGTGCTCGCCACGGATCCGGCCAACGACCGCGCCGCCCGGCTTCAGAAGGCACTCGAGGGCACGGCGGTGAACGTGGGCGAGATGGCGATGGCCAACCGCGACGACGCGGTGGCACAGGTGGTGTCGCAGGCCGAGCGGTTGATGATCGAGCGAGACCTGGCGGGGGCGCAGCAGGCGCTCTCGGCGGCCCTGGCCCAGAACCCCGACGACGTGCGGCTGTACGTGGCCCTGGCCCAGCTCACGGGCATCGTGATGGAGAACGCCGACGAGGGCAATCGATGGATCGTCGAGGGCTTGAAGCGTTCGCCGGGCAACCCCACGCTGCTCCAGTTTCAGGCGCTGCTCTCCTCCAGGGATCCGCTGGAGCGCGTGCTGAAGTCGGTGGAGCTGCAGTACCCCGATCCCGACAACCGCGCCGTCTTCGGCTACATCAACATGGTCGACCTGCGGGTCCGCCTGCGCCAGCTGGCAGCCAATGCCCAGGCACCGGCAGCGGACCGCGCGCAGGCCGAGGACGCCTTGCGCCGGATGGACCAGATGCTGCCTGGCATGCTCGACCAGGCCCTGAAGGTGGGTGCACGCGAGGAGATCCTGCTGGAGGCCGCGGCGCGGGAGGCGATCGAGCGGAAGGACTGGACCGCGGCGGAACGGGTGGCCGCGGCCGGCGAGCAGGCGGGCGAGCGCGGGGTGGCGGCCACGCTGCGCTCCCGCGCCCTGATGGCACAGGAGAAGCCGCAGGAGGCCATGGAGGTGCTGGTGGCGGCTCGCCGGGCCGGCGACATGTCGCCGCTGCTGCTTCGACAGATGGCGCTCATGCACGAGCGAGACGGTGATCTGGCCGCCGCGATCGAGTCCATGGGGCAGGCGTACGAGCGCAAGCCCAACGACCTGGTCACGGCCCGCCTCTACGCGCTGCTGCTGAACCGTGCCGGCGAACGCTCGCAGGCGCTGCAGGTGCTTCGCAACCTGGCCCGCGCCAATCCCGCCAACCGCGAGATCCTGGAGGGGTGGCTGGATCTGGAGGCCGACATCGGTGACCGTGCCGGCGCCATGGCCATGCGACGCCGCGTGTACAAGGATTCGCCGGCCTATCGCGAGAACGCGATGGCCCTGGCCTCGATGCTGCTCTCGGCTCCGGGCGAGCCCATGTTCATGCAGGATGCCGAGGGCAAGCCGCTCTTCAAGCCCGAGGAGCTTCGGGCCATGAACCCGGCCCTGCGCAAGCGCATCGAGGATGCGCAGAAGGCCAACGTGGACCTGGGACTTCAGATCCTGGACACGCTGCAGAAGCAGGATCCCACCGATCCCACGGTGGCCATCATGCGTGGCCGCGCCTTGTCGGAGCAGCGATCCCCGCAGGACGGCGAGGCATCGTTGGCGGCGGCGATCGCCAACGCGCCACCCGCCCAGAAGCGGGCGCTGCTGATGGGACTGGGCGCGATCATGTTCGAGAATGGCCGTCCCGAGCAGGCCGAGGTGCAGTTTGGCGAGGCCGCCAAGCTGCAGGATCCGCAGGCCCGCGAGGTGGACGTGGAGATCGCCGACTTCTGGTTTCAGCAGCGACAGTGGCAGCGGGCGCGCGAGCGGCTGGAACCGGTGGTGAAGGCGGCGAGCGGAGGGTCGGATGACCAGCGCGTGTACGCCCTGGCTGGACGCCTGGCCGAGATCTGCCAGAACCTGCGTGACTACGACGCGGCGACCGCGTACGTGGACCTGGCCGAGAAGCGACTGGGCAAGCCCGACGTGACCCTGCAGTTGTTGCGAGCGAGCATCGCCCAGGGCCTTTCCCAGGCGGCCATGGCGCGCGGCGACACCGAGGCCATGAAGGGCCGGTTGCGCGACGCGATCGCGGCCTTCGAGAAGGCTGCGGCATTGCAACCCAACAACGTCATGAGCTGGACCGCGCTGGCCAACGCCCAACGCACCCTGTACCTGCAGAGTCGCGAGCCCGCGGATCTGCAGAACGCCATCGCCTCGGCGGACAAGGCGGTCGGCATGGCCTCGACCTACCTGCCGGCGGCGCGGCTGAAGACCGATCTGCTGCTTGACAGCGGGGATCTTGCGGGGGCCACCCAGCACATGGAGCGGTTCGTGACCGTGATGCCGCAGGCTTCGGACGCCCGACGGCAACTGATCGACCTCTACATGCGGGCCGACAACTCGGCCCGCGCCCTGGCCGCCGCCGAGGTGGGGGCCACGCTCGAGCCGCGGAATGCGGAGTGGCCGGCCACGGTGGGCAACGTCCAGCTGGCCGCCAACCGCCTGGATGAGGCCATCCGGGCCTTCGACCGTGCATTCCTGACGGACCAGAGCGAGAACAACCTGATCCGGTCGGTCAACGTGCGGCTTCGCAGGGACAAGCCCGACTGGAACGAGGTGGTGGCGATGATCCGCGCCAATCCCGAGATCGCCAAGGACTCGGCAGCGCTGCAGGCGCTGCTTGCGGCCTCGCTGGTGAACGCCGGGCAGCGCGAGGCCGGGCTGCAGGCACTTCGCAACCTGTACACCCAGATCCGAACCGGCGTGGACCGTGGTGCCGCGCGGCCGGAGATCTGGGACACGTGGTACGCCGCGATCGTGGAGACCTTCCGGAACCAGCCAGCCGAGGCCGATGCCTTCGTGAAGACCATGATGGCGGGCACCACGCCCGACTTCTTTGCCAACCGCGGACTGGCGCGCATCTGGAGGGCGGCAGGTCCCGACAACCTGGGCAAGTCCCTGGAGTACTTCGACGCCGCCATCCGGGCCGCCGGTGACAATCGCGGCATGCAGGTGCAGGGATTCATGGAGTCCGGCGAGACGGCCTATGCTGTTGGCAAGTGCGACCTGGCGGTTCCTCGCTTCGAGAAGGCGCTCGAGATCCTTCCCGACGACCCGTCGGCGCTCAACAACGCCGCGTTCGTGGCCGCCAAGTGTGGCGGCGCGCCGGACAAGGCCGAAGCCTGGGCCCGAAGGGCCGTGGAACTGGCTCCCGGTTCTCCGGAGTTCCTGGACACGCTGGGCTACGTGCTGGTGAGGGTGGGCAAGCCGCAGGAAGCCCTCTCGCCGCTGCAGCGATCGGCCACCATGGCGCCAGCCCCATCGACGCTGCTTCACCTGGCCGACGCGCTGCGTGCGGCGGGTCGCATGGACGAGGCCCGAAGCACGCTGGCCAAGACAAGGACCATGAAGCTGTCCGACGACCTGAAGGCCGAGCGGGACGAGATCGAGAAGGCGCTGCAGTGAGCGCCGAGGAGCACAGACCATGACACAGTCCGGAATCACCACGCCCACCATCACGTCCTCGCCCGCCCGTCCGTCCGCCGGCGGCCCTCCGCGGCCGCGCCCTGCGGCACCCACGATCGACCCGGTCCGCATCCTGCGCCAGAACGTGTGGCGCATCGTGGGCGTGCTGGTGCTGGGCGCCGGCCTGGGCGTGGGACTGAACTTCCTGTTCGCGAGCGTCTATCCGCTCTGGTCCTCGCAGGTGCTCTTCGAGATCCGCAACCAGCTCGAGGATGCCAACGACCTCACGGCCAAGGACATCGGCACCGAGGACACCGTGATCCGACTGGCCCAGACCGAGGTGGCCCGCCTGACCAGCAAGGACATCGTGGCCCGGGCGCTGCAGCGGCCGGACATCCAGCGCACGGCCTGGAGCAACGCCTATCGCGACCCCTCGGGCACCTTCATCCTGGAGGACGCGCAACTGGACCTGGAGAAGGAGCTCCGCTCGGGCCACCGCCGCGGCACGCAGATCTTCTACATCAGCTGGTCCACCCACGTGCCCGAGGACGGACCGATCGTGCTCAACGCCCTGGCCGACACCTACGAGCAGAACCGTCGCGCGGCCGTGGAGGCCCGCTTCAACAGCACGCTGTCGCTGTACCAGACGCAGCTGCAGAGCCTCGACGCGGACATCGCCCAGAAGAAGAAGGACATCGAGGACTTCATCATCGCCAACCGGCTCACCAGCCTGGCCGAGGGCAACAGCGCCAACCAGCGCACCCTGGAGAAGCTCCAGAGCGACATCGCCCAGACCACCGCTCAGCTCAGCGTGGCCACTTCGCGCTACAACCAGGTGGCCCGCAAGAGCAGCGATCCCGCCCAGGCCAGTGACGAGGACAAGCGCATGGCGAGCATGGACCCCGTGCTGCAGTCCCTGGAGCGCGACATGGAGTCGCTGGCCCGTCGGGAGGAGTCGGTCAACAGTCAGTTCAAGGATCCCGACCATCCGGCCCGCCGTCAGTTCCAGGCCGAGCTGGATGCCACGAGAGCCCATCTTCGCAAGAAGCAGGTGGAAGTGCTTGCCCGCAACCTGCAGGCGGACCTGAAGATGGCGCTCGACGAGAAGACGTCACTCGAGGCGCTGCTGCGCAAGCAGGAGGGCGACTTCCAGACCTCCTCCGAGGCGGTGCGCGACTTCACCAAGAACATGTCCAACATCAAGGCGGAGCAGATCCAGCTGGAGACGCTGCAGGAGCGCCGCAAGGAAGTGGTGAAGATCATCCAGGACCTGACCCTGGCCCGGCAGCGCGAGGAAAGCAAGCGCGTGGAGGTGGTGCAGCGTGCGCTCACGCCGAAGGAGATCACCTTTCCGCAGCTCAAGATCATGATCCCGGTCACGGCGGTGCTGCTCACGGGCCTGTTCGTGGGCATTCTCTTCGTGCGCGAGCTGCTGGACCAGCGGGTGAAGTACCCCAGCGACCTGGCCGCCGTGCCGGGCAAGCTGCTCGGGGCCATTCCCTCGCGCAACGATGACCCGGCCAACCCCAAGCGGGCGGAGCTGGTGGTGGCCGAGATGCCGCAGTCGATCCTGGCGGAGAGCTTCCGGCAGGCCGCGGTGCAGGTGGACAAGGGCATGCAGGCCGCTGGCGCCAAGACACTGCTGGTGCTGGGCACCATGCCCGGTGCCGGCACCACCACGGTCGTGCTCAACCTGGCCTCATGCGAGACGGCGGTGGGCCGTCGCGTGCTCATGATCAGCGGCAACATGCGGCGACCGGGCCTGGTGAAGGCGTTGGGCATGCAGCCGGGCATGCCCGGACTTGGCGAGATCCTGGAGGGCACCGATCCCGCCAGCGTCGTGGTGCCGGTGAAGCCCGGGCTGGACATGATCTCCGCCGGGGCCCCGGGGAAGCGCGTGTTCGAGCGCATCAACAGCACGCGCATGGACGAGCTGCTGGCCTGGGCGGCCGCGCAGTACGACCTGGTGATCATCGACGGGCCGCCGAGCGTGGTCGCTGGCGAGGCCCTCACGCTGGCCAACAAGGCCGACGCCAGCCTGGTGGTGGCCCGCGCGTGGCAGGATCAGCGTGGCCTGATCGTGAAGCTGGCGGGACAGTTGCTGGACAGCCGCAGCAACTTCCTGGGCGTGATGCTGAACGACATGCGGATGACCGCCGGCGGCTACCTGCGCAAGAACGCCGAGGCCATGGCCCGCTACGCCACGCACACCACCGCCTTCGGCGGCAAGGACGAGGCCGCACCCAAGCTTCCCAAGGGCAAGGGGCCCAAGGCCAAACCCGCCTGAGCCGCCATGCCCGACGCGATGCGAGCCATCCTGGTGACCGGCGGGGCCGGCTTCATCGGCTCCCATCTGGTCGAGCGCCTGCTGGCCGAGGGCCACCGGGTCGTGGTGGTGGACGACTTGTCCACGGGGCGCGAGGCCAACCTGGCTGCGGCGCGCCGCCTGGGGGGCGAGCGGCTGCGGTGCGATTGGTGCACCGTGTCGGCGTTCGAGTCCCGAAACCGTGATGCCTTCACCTCCGTGTACCACCTCGCGGCGTCGGTGGGGGTGCGTCGCGTGCTCGAGCAGCCCGTTGCATCACTCGAGAACAACGTGCTCGAGACCGGTGCAGCCCTTCGGATCGCCGGGCGCGGCGGCTCCCCGTTCCTGCTGGCCAGCAGCAGCGAGGTCTATGGCAAGTCCGAGCGGCTGCCCTTTGCCGAGGACGACGACGTGGTCTTTGGGCCACCGTCGATCACGCGGTGGAGTTACGGCTGCTCGAAGGCGCTGGATGAGGCCATGGCGCTGGCCACGCGGCGGCATTCGGGCCTTCCCGTGGTCGTGGCCAGGCTCTTCAACACCGTGGGGCCGCGCCAGGTGGGCACCTGGGGCATGGTGCTGCCGCGTTTCGTGGAGGCGGCAGTCCACGATCGGCCGCTGGAAGTCCACGGCGACGGTCGGCAGTCGCGATGCTTCGCCGACGTGCGCGACGTGGTGGGCATGCTGCAGGGCCTGATGGGGCGATCCGAGGCCGCGGGGCTGGTCTTCAACGTGGGCTCGGACACCCCGATCACCATCCGGCAGCTGGCCGAGCGGGTGATCGCGGTCACGGGTTCGCGTTCCTCGATCGTGCACGTGCCCTACGACGCGGCCCTGGGCCCGGGCTTTGAGGACCTGCGTGCGAGGCAGCCGGACCTGCATCGGCTGCGATCGCTGCTGGGACCCTTGGCAGGCACGCCGCTGGATCGCACCATCCTGAATCTGGCGGAATCCGTGCAGGGTGCGCGGGCCGGGGAGCGTGCGGCATGAGCGTGCCTGCCTCCACCGCGACCAAGGTTGCCGAGACCGGGCTGCTGGTGCCGCCGCTTGAGCTGCTCAATGGCTACGCGCCGGCGTTCCTGGTGGCCTTTGCGGTCACGCTGCTGGCCACGCCCGTGGTGCGCCGGGTGGCGGTGAACGCCGGAATCATCGACATGCCCGATCGCGCGCGCAAGTTGCACGCGTATCCCGTGGCCTACCTGGGCGGGCTTGGCGTGTTCCTGGGCGTGATCTTCGCGCTGCTGGGAGCCTCGTTCCTGTCGCGGGGCGACGTGTCGCTGTTCAAGGTGGTTCCCTTCAGCGTGGTGATCGGCATGGTGGCGATCGTGTTCACGGGCCTGGCCGACGACATCTGGAAGTGGGATCCGCGACTGAAGGTGGCCGGGCAGCTGATCGCGGCGGCGGCACTGGCGATCGAGGATGTGGGCCCCCAGCTGGCCACCGGTGCCCTCAAGCCCATCTTCGGCGACATGGACGAGACGCTGCTCTCGATCGGTGGCTTCACGGTGCAGAATGCCGAGCTTTTTTACTGGGTGGGCACGGCGCTGGTGGCGCTCTTCGTGATCGGCGGTTGCAACGCCGCCAACCTGATCGACGGCCTGGATGGTCTGCTCTCGGGCACCACGGCGATCATGGCCACGGGATTCCTGGGCATCAGCCTTCTCATGGCCATGACCGAGCCCGTGCAGGATCCCGAGCAGAGCCTGGTGGGCATGCGGGTAGTGGTCAGCCTGGCGTTGCTGGGTGCCACGCTGGGGTTCCTGCCGTACAACTTCAATCCCGCCATGATCTTCCTGGGTGACTGCGGCAGCCTGCTCCTGGGTTACCTGTGCGTGGTGCTGATCATGAGCTTTGGCGAGCGAGGGCAGACCGAGCTGGTGGTGGCGGGGCTGGTGGTGTTCGCGTTGCCGATCATGGACACCATTCTGGCCATCATCCGGCGACGGCTGGCGGGGCTGCCGTTCCACAGCGCCGACAGCAACCACATCCATCACCTGCTCAAGCGGTCGCTGGGCTCGGTCAAGCGGGCCGTGTTCGCCCTGTACGCCATCACCGCGGCCTTTGCGGGACTGGGCGTGCTGATGGCGGCCACGCGGCTTCTCACCGAGACCCGCGTGCTGGCGGTGGTGTCGCTGGCCTTTGCCATCTTCGCCTTCATCTGCGCGGTGGCCATCAAGGCGGCCCGTCAGGCGGTCTGGCAGCTCCAGGCCAAGGTGGCCGAGCGGCAAGGCGAGGTGCCGGCGGACGCCGCACCGGCAGCCGTGGCGCCGACCTTGCCGGCCTCCGCACCCGCCGCGCCCGTGCCGCATGAGCCATCCTGAGGGGGGTACGCCGGGCCATGTGCCGGTGCTGCTGGAGCAGGTGCTGCGGTTGCTGCAACCGGCTCCCGGGCAGGCCATGGCGGACCTGACGGCTGGACGAGGCGGGCATGCGCGGGCCATCGCCGAGCGGCTGGGTCCCACCGGCACATTGCTGCTGATGGACGTGGATCCCGGAAATCTGGAATTTGCCCGGGCCCGGGTGCAGTCCCTGCCACAACCACCCCGGGTGATCGCCGTGGCCGAGAACTTTGAGCATGTGGAGCGGGTGTCTCAGGCCCATGGGCTGCGGCTGGATGGCATGCTCGCGGATCTTGGCTTTGCCAGCACGCAGATGGACGATCCGGATCGGGGCATGGCCTTCTCGCAGCCGGGTCCGCTGGACATGCGGCTGGATCCGCGCCAGCACACCACCGCGGCCAGCCTGCTGGCGGGGATCGGCGACCGCGACCTTGCGGACCTGATCCACCAGCTGGGAGAGGACCCCTTTGCACGGCGGATCGCCCGAAGCGTGCTGGAACGGCGGGATTCCGGCCGCCTGCAGACCACCACGGACCTGGCCGAGGCGGTGATCCGTGCCTACGGGTCCCGTGCTCGCCAGAGCCGGGTTCATCCGGCGACACGGACCTTCATGGCCTTGCGGATCGCGGTGAACCGGGAACTCGAGGCGTTGGACGGCCTGTTGGCTGCGGTCGAGCGAGGGGTCCGGGACGTGGCTGCCGGGGGCTGGCTGCGTCGCGGGGCGGTGGCGGCAATTGTGGCCTTTCACAGCCTGGAGGACCGATGCATCAAGCGGGCGATGGTCGAATGGGAACGCCAGGGATGGGCGACCCGGCTGACACGAAAGCCCCAGGTGGCGGACGAGACGGAGCAAGCGCACAATCCCAGAGCACGCTCGGCCAAGCTGAGGGCCGTGCGGGCGGAGCCGCGGAAGGAGGATGATCCGCGGCCCAGGGATGCGTGACATGAAATGCCGCATCTTCAGCGGATGCGGGCGACGCAAGGACGCGAGATGACTCGAGAGAACAAGCTGGCGTTGGTGGTCGGATTCGGACTCCTGCTCTTCGTGGGCATCCTGGTGAGCGATCACCTGAGCGCCGCCCAGCGGCGGGAAGGCAACGGTCTGGGTCTTGCTCAGCGTGGCGAGGAGCGGCCCATGCGAGCCGTATCCATCGCGCCGCTGCCTGTGGCGAACGCCCTGGTGAACGCGGCCGAAGCCACGACGTTGCCGCAGCCACCGGTGCCCGGCGCCGAGGTTCGACCCGTCTCCAGCCGACCAACCCAGGAGATCGTGATGGGCGAGCCGGCCCACCGCGAGGTCACGGTGGCCGCGTCGCCGCGCAAGCAGGAAAGCGAGCCCGGTGTGCGACTGCATCCGGTTGCCAGGGGTGAGACCATCACCTCGATCTGTCGCGCCGAGTACGGCGACGCCACGCTGGCGGATGCCTTGCTGCGATACAACGCCAAGGCCATTCCGGATCCCCGTCGCATCCGTGCGGGAACCACCATCCGGATTCCGGGCAAGGACGCGCTTCGCGGCAATGGTCGTGCCGTGGCCGTCTCGCCCGAAGTCGCGATCGAGGCCGGCGATGCCACGCTGGCTCGAGAACCCGCCACCCGATCCACCGCCATCGACGTGATCGAAGGCGGCTCCGGTGCCCAGACCGCCTACACGGTGCGGGAGGGCGACACGCTGAGCGGCATCGCCGGCAAGCTGCTCGGCAGCCGGGCCCGCTGGCAGGAGATCGCCGCGGCCAACCGCGACACGCTCACGGATCCCGCCGCGCTTCGACCGGGCATGATCCTGAAGGTGCCGGCGCGTCGCTGAGGCCATCCCGGCATGTTCGGCAAGTGCGTCCTGATCGTGCTGGCGTTGGGCGTGATGGCCACCACGCTGCTCTCCATGCGGCAGCAGCGGTTCGAGCTTGCATCACGGATCTCGCGCACGCACTGGCGACTGCTGGAGCAGGAGCGGAAGATCGGGCAGTTGCGAGCCGAGTTGGCGGCGGACGTGTCTCCCATTCGAATTCGCCAGGCCATCGCGGCGCTGCCCTGGTCGTGGCAGCCGATCCCGCATCGGCTCGATGCGCCGCGTCCGCCCTCGCAGCCCAGGCTCGCCACGCGGCCTGAGGCGGCCAACGGCGAGGACACCGGTCCCGTGGAGTTCGGCGGATGAGCGGCACGGAGCGGCAGGTCATGCTGGCCCAGGCCCGGCGGGTGCGCGTGTGGAGCGTGGCGTGGATCACGCTGGTGGCGGTGGCGCTGCTGGGTACCACCGTCCAGGTGGTGCTGTTGAAGACCGCGCCGGATCCGCGGCTCGAGGCTGCGGCCGGCACCCAGCGCAGCGAGGCGCGTGAGCCCGCGCGGCGAGGGCAGATCGTGGACCGTCGCGGCCGTGTCCTGGCCACCAGCCTGATGGCCCGGCGTGCCTTCGCGGATCCGGCGCTCATCTGGGAACGTGGTTGGGAGCGGCTTCGCGAGAAGGGCGTTCGCACCACCGATCGTGACCCCTTCGTGGAGGCGGCCGAGGTGGTGGGCAACGCCTTGGGCGTGCCGCCTGTGGCGATCGACCGTGTGCTGCGCGAGCATGCCGACAACCGCTACGTGGTGATCTGGCCCGAACTCACCGAGGCCCAGGCCGCGGACCTGCGTTCCATCCATCTGGCGGGCGTGGGGGTGGAGACCTTCCCGCAGCGGGTGTATCCCGCGGACGAGGTGGGTTCGCAGGTGATCGGGCGGGTGGGCACCGAGCAGAAGGGCCAGTCCGGCGCGGAGTTGCAGCATGAGGTGGCGCTGGCCGGCATGGACGGCTCGCTGGGCTTTCTGCGTGATGTGCGTCGGCGCCCGCTCTGGATCGACGAGCGCGACCATCGTCCATCCCGGCACGGCCGAGACGTTCGCTTGGCGCTGGACCTGGTGGTGCAGGAGATCGCCGAGCGACAGTTGGATGCGGCGGTCAGCCGCTACAACGCCGGCGGCGGCCGCGCTGTGGTGATGGACGTGGAGACCGGCGACATTCTGGCCATCGCCGATGTGCTGCGCTCGCGTCGCGGATGGCAGGAGATCGCCACGGATCCGCAGCGGCGCATCCACGTGTCGCTTGGCCGCAACCGCAACGTGACCGACCCCTACGAGCCGGGGTCCACCTTCAAGCCCTTCGTGTGGGCCGTGGCCACCGAACAGGGCATCTTTCGGCCCGGCTCCACGGTGTCGCTGCCCAACGGGCCGTATCGAACGCGCTTTGGCCGCATGATCCGCGACGTGAAGTACACCGGTCCGGTCTCGTGGAAGACCGTCCTGGTCAAGAGCCTCAACGGTGGCATGGCAGCGGCTGCGGAGCGCATGAGTTACTCGCAGATGCAGTCGGTGCTGGAGCGGTTCGGCTTTGGCCGGCGAACGGCCGTGGGCATCCCGGGGGAGAGTGAGGGCCTGCTCACCTCGCCCAAGGACTGGAGCAAGTACACCCAGACCAGCGTGTGCATGGGCCACGAGCTTGGCGTGACGCCCGTGCAGATGGTGCAGGCCTTCAGCGCCTTCTGTCGCGACGGCACCATGGTTCCGGCGCGACTCACCCTGGGTGAGGAGGGCGCCGAGCGCGACTACCCGCCCCCGTCTCGGCGGGTGATCTCGGAGGCCGTGGCGCTGGCGGCGCGCGAGGCCATGGAGGGGGTGCTGACCGAGGGCACCGGCCGCAAGGCCCAGAGCGAGCAGTACCGCATGTTCGGCAAGTCGGGTACCGCGCAGTTGCCCAAGCCCAAGGGGCAGGGCAAGGGCTACTTCGAGGACCGCTACGTGAGTTCGTTCATCGCTGGCGCGCCCTTCGAGCACCCGCGCATCGTGTGCCTGGTCGTGATCGACGACCCGGACAAGGCCCGCGGGCACTTCGGTGGCAGCGTGGCGGGCCCGGTGTGCCGTGACATCGTGGACGAGACGCTGGAGTACATGGGCGTGGCGCCGGACCAGCCCGCGCAGCGACGCGAGCAGGTGGCGGCGCTCCGCGAGGACACCGAGCGTCACTGAGCGTCGGACTCGCGTGCTGCCGCGCGCGGCCGAGGAACCCATCGCAGCAGCGTCCCGCCGCTGTCCAGCGTGAGCACCCGTTCGCCATCGGGGGAGAAGTCCGACGCGATCACGCGGCGACCCGGGCCATGGCCCGAGAGGGCGGTGATCTGCTCTCCGCTGCGGCGGTCGAAGATGCGAAGACTCCGATCATTGCCGGAGGCCACCAGCATCGAGCCATCGGGCGACGCGGCAAAGGTGAGTGGAATGTCGGTGACGCCGGTGTAGATGCGGAGCGGCATGCCGGTACGGGTGTCGAACTCCGTGCAGTCGCCACTCATGCTGCCACCCACGATCCGATCCTCGCCCACGCGCCGTGTCGCGATCATGGATCGCATCGTGCCCTCGCCCCGGCGCCAGCCTCCGGTGGGGTCCGGCTCGATGATCGAGGTCAGGCTGAACGTGGACACGGCCAGTCGGTCGTTCGAGATCCAGTCCAGGCCGCTCGGCTGGATGTCCCATGGTCCGGGCAGCACGGTGGCCTGCTCAAGTGTCTCCGCATCCACGATGATCAGCGGATCCTGGGCCAACCGGCCCAGCATGGCCACCCATCGTCCATTCGGCGAGATGGCCATGCGTGTGGGCAGCGTCTGGAATCCGTCGAACGTCCGTCTTCGCACCGTGGCGCGATCGGAGCCTGGACGGTCCATGACCACCAGTTCTCCCTGCGCCGACACCCATGCCCAGCGATCGTGATCCGGGGCACCCGCCGCCGCCGAGGCCGTGAAGTCGGGTACCTGCCACAGCCGCATGACAGGCTGCAGCGGATCCGCAGGAACACCCCACAACGAGCCGTCCGCGGTCAACGCCCAGCCGGCACCGTCGCCTGCATGGCCGAGCCACAATCCGGCGGCACCAAGTTCGGAGCGATGGGGTCCCTGCCTGGGACGGGGCGGCCAGGTTCGGACCGACCGCTGTCCGGCCGAGTGCAGCCGCGAGCCGTCGGGGGCCCAGTCCACGTCCCACACCTCGGCGGCCGCCCCGCGATAGCTGCTGATCACCTCAAGGGGCTCGCCGCCCGGCGGCACCGAGACCAGGCGCACCCCCTTGCCGCGGTCCGCCACCGCGAGCAGTGGCTCGGTGGGGTGCCAATCCAGCCCCCAGAGGGAATAGTCCAGCGGAAGCGTCCGGACACTCGTCGGATCCTGCACACGGCACACGTGCAGGATCCGATCGTCGCCTCCGAACGCGAGCCAGGTGCCGGTGGGATCGAAGGCGATCGCCTGCGAGCGCTGCGGCGGTGCGGGAATCACGTGGCCAACCGTCAGGTCATCGGCGTGGAGCAGTCGCACGGTGCCGGGCTGCACCCCCATGGCGATCCAGCGTCCGTCGGGGCTCCAATCGACGCGTGTGGTGAGGCCGCCTGATCGCTCGCTCTGCGCCAGGAGGCGTCCTGATGACAGGTCCACCACGCCGCAGATGCCATCACCGGCCACCGCCACGTGCGTGCCGTCCGGGCTGGCGGCGATCCCGGTCCCGACCGAGATCGGCACCTTGATCACGCGGGGCGGATCGACCCATGGCCTCTCCCAAACGAAGAGCCGGTTGCCCTCGGCCATGAGCAGGCGATGCCCGACCGGATCAAAGGTGATCGCCCACGCTCCCATGACCGGATTGAGGAAGCGGAGGATCGTGAAGGACTGGGTGTCGACCAACGCCGCGCCGTAGGCGGCGTCGCCGCAGAAGGCAAGCACGCTGCCATCGGGCGAGGTGTCACAGGCCATGGCCGCGAAACTGCCCAGGCGTTCGTCGTGAGACTGGTCCACCTGGCCCAGGCTCTCGTCCGCCAGCCCGTCGATCAGGCGCACCAGCCAACTCTCGTCACCCTGAAGCTGGGTCCTCAGGCGGGCCAGGTGGGTCGCGTCATCCGCCTCCAGGGCGCGGGTGGCCTCGGCGATCCAGATGCGGCGCATGGCGTCCTCGGCACGCGTTCGGGCCTCGGCCGCCACCAGTGCCGCGCGGCGCGCACGAATGGCCAGAATCACGCTGGTGGTGCTTCCCACCAGCACGCTGGCCAGCGCGGCGATCACGGCCGCGGTGGCCAGGCGATTGCGGCGCATGAACAGTTGCAGCCTTCGCAGGGCCGGAACGGGGCGGGCCAGCGTGGGAAGGCCGTTCACGTGGCGGCGGATATCGGCGGCCATCTCCGAAGCGGACTGGTAGCGGCGCGCCGGATCCTTCTCGAGCGCATGTTCCACGATGGTGGCCAGATCGGCATCCACGCCGGGCACCACGCTGCGGAGCGACGGCGCCGTTTCCGAGCCGATGAGCCGTGCCGCCGAGGCCAGGCTCAGTCCCGGCCGCGCGAAGACGGGCTGTCCGGCCAGGCACTCGAAGAGCAGCAGCCCAAGGGCATGCACATCGGTGCGCAGATCGGTGCCACCCACGGGCTCGAACTGCTCCGGCGCCATGTAGCCCGGGGTGCCGGCCACGGCACGCGTCAGCGTGAGCGGAGAGCCGTCGTCGGCGGTGATGGCGGCCACGCCAAAGTCGATCACCTTGGGCTGTTCGTCGGCGCCCACGAGCACGTTGGATGGTTTCAGGTCGCGGTGGACCAGGCCTCGCAGATGCCCGTGATGCACCGCATCGCAGAGCGTGGCAAAGCGGGCGAGCCGTTCCGACAGCGGGAGCGCCGAGGTTCGCCACCAGTCGGTCAGCGACCTGGGCGGATCCACCAGTTCCATCGCCACCCAGGGCAGTTCGCCCTCGCCATCCCGCTGCAGGCCGGCCGAGAGGATCCGAGCGATGCCCGGATGATCCAGTCGCGCCAGAGCGCGTGTCTCGCGTCGAAAGCGCCGTCGCGCCGACTCGGTGAGCAGCTCCGGCCGGAGCACCTTCAGCGCCACCAGTCGTGGCGGCCACTCCTGCATGGCTCGAAAGACGCGCCCCGAACCGCCGCGCCCGATCAGCGACTCCACTCGGCATCCGCCGATCACTCGGCCCTCGAGAGGCCGTTCCGTGGTCGCGCCCGTGGGGTCGTCGGGATCCTCAGGATCCGGAAGGTGGGCGAGCAGGCTGCGCACCTCGGTTGCCATCGCGGCGTCACCATCGCACAGGCGATCGATCTCGGCCTGCCGCCGCTCGGGCGGCGTGCAGAGTGCCTGTTGAAGGACTTCCTCGGCTCGCCTGGGATCCACCGGTCCCGGCTGCGTCGGTTCGCTCATGGCATGGGCCCATCCAAGGCGGACCGGAGCGGACCGTGGCGGCGTTCCATGTCGCGGCGGATCCACGCACGCGCGAAGTTCCAGTGCTTGCTCACGGTCCGGGGCGCGATGCCCATGGCGGTCGCGGTGTGTTCCAGTCCGAGTCCCGCGATGAATCGCAGCCACACCACCTCGGCGGCCACGGCGTGCTCCGCTTCCAGATGTCGCATCGACTCCAGCAGGCCGTGGTCGGTGGCCAGCAGCGCGTGATCCAGGCTCTCCAGATGCTCCACGTCGATGCCCAGCGGCAGGGTGCGCACCAGTCCGCCGCGCTTCTCGCGGCGATGGTGCCTTCGAAAGTCCACCAGGAACTGGGCCATGGCACGTGCCATGGAGCCGAAGAAGTGACGGCGGTTCTCGAAGTGCGTGGGCGCGCTGCTGCGCCCGAACATGCGAAGGAAGACCTCATGCACCACTTCCGTGGGGCCCGGCTGCTGCAGGTCATGAAGTGGACGTGGCCCGAGCACGCACCGCGCCGTGACGCGCAGGTCCTCGTAGAGGGCGTCCCACACGCGCTGGGCGGCGGCCTGATCCCCGTCGACGGCCTGGTTCACCAGGCGGGTCATGTCATCAAGCTGGGCCCCAGACATGCGAAAAATCTACAGAAACTCGTGCGCGTCCCATGCCGCCACGACGCATGGAACCGGCACGCCACCACGGTTGGCGGGTCGAGCTCTTGCGGGGTTTCTGGGTTGCCGGATCCGGGCGAACTTCCCCCTTTCAGGGGGAGTTCGGGCTTTGGAATCAAGATTGCCGAATCCGTAACGAAGTCACGTTACGCATGCACGCGATGCCGGTCTCCGGGGACCGGCATCGTCACATGTCCAGAAGCATCCGCTCCGGCTTCTCGATCGCGTTCTTCACCTGCACCAGAAAGCCCACGGCCTCGGCTCCGTCCACGATGCGGTGGTCGTAACTCAGGGCCAGGTACATCATCGGACGGATCGCCACCTGGCCCGGCCGTGCAGGGTCCTCCACCGCCCGGTTCTTGATGGCGTGCATGCCCAGGATGCCCGACTGCGGGGGATTCAGGATCGGCGTGCTGTTCAGGCTGCCGTAGATGCCGCCGTTGGTGATGGTGAAGGTGCCGCCGGTCATCTCCTCCACGGTCAGCCGACCCTCCCGAGCCTTCACCGCCATGTCCTTGATGGCCTGCTCCACCTGCGCGATCGAGAGGCTCTCGGCGTTGCGGATCACGGGAACCACCAGTCCCTTGTCCGTGCCCACGGCCACCGACACGTCGATGAAGTCGTGGAACTCGATCTCGTCGCCCGCGATGCTGGCGTTCACGCGCGGGTACTTGCGCAGGCCGCTCACCACGGCCTTCACGAAGAAGCCCATGAAGCCCAGGCCCACGCCATGACGCTTCTCGAACGACTCCTTGTGCTCGGCGCGCAGCCGCATCACCTCGGTCATGTCGCATTCGTTGAAGGTGGTGAGCATGGCGGCGGTGTTCTTGGCCGCCACCAACCGCTCCGCGATGCGGGCGCGCAGCTTGGTCATGCGCTCGCGGCGCACGCCGCGGCTTCCGCTGGGGATTGGGGCCGCGGGGGCCATGGGCGCCGCCGGGACACCCGTCCTGACCGCGGCTCCAGCCTTCTCGATGTCCGCCTTGGTGACGCGGCCGCCGGGACCCGAGCCCTCGAGGGCGGTGATGTCCACGCCACGGTCCGCGGCCATCTTGCGGGCCACGCTCGTCGCCTTGGGCTCGGTGGCGTGCGCAACAGGTGCCGCCGAGGTTGCCGGCTTGGCCGGAGCGTCGGCGGGGCGCTTGGCCTTCTCGTCGATGTGGGCGACCACGGCGCCCACCTTCTGGTCGCTGCCGCTCGCGGCGCTCACCTTGAGCATGCCTGCGGCGGGGGCGAGCAGCTCGAGCGTGGCCTTGTCGCTCTCGATCTCGTTGAGCAACTCGTCCTTCTCGACCCAGTCGCCATCGTGACGCTTCCACGCGCCGATGCGAACCTCGGTGATGCTCTCGCCTGGGCTTGGGATGGTGACGTCGGTCATGCGTGGCTCTCCGTGCGAAGGGCGGCATCATCGCCGCCGAATGGGAATCAGTGCTTGGCGGCGGTCGCGGCCTTGGCGGTCGCGGCCTCGGATCGGGCGGCGCCCACGGCCTCGACCAGGATCCGATCCTGCTGCTGCTGGTGCATCTTCTGGCTGCCCACGGCGGGGCTTGCGGCGTCTGCTCGGCCGAGATACCGGATGGGCCGGCCGGCGAAGTGATCCATGAAGCCGGCCTGCACGTGTCGCCAGGCGCCCATGTTGCGGGGTTCCTCCTGGACCCACACCACCTCGGCCTTGGCGAAGCGATCGAGCTGGGCCTTGATCTCGTCCACCGGGAACGGGTGCAGTTGCTCCACCCGCACGATCGCCACGTCGCCCGCGGCGGCCTTGGCGCGTTGGGCGGCCAGCTCGTGGAAGATCTTGCCGCTGCAGAACAGCAGGCGCCGCGTGGATTCAGGCGGCGGGGCCGCCTCGTCGGCGAGCACCCGCTGCCAGCAGCCGGTGGTGAAGTCCTTCAGCGGACTGCACGCCGCCGGCAGTCGCAGCATGCTCTTGGGCGTCATGAGCACCAGCGGCTTGCGGAAGTTGACCTTCATCTGCCTCCGCAGCAGATGGAAAAGCTGGGCCGCGGTGGTGGGCTGGCAGACCACCATGTTGTCCCCGGCACAGAGCTGCAGGAAGCGTTCCAGCCGTGCGCTGGAGTGCTCCGGGCCCTGGCCCTCGTAGCCGTGGGGCAACTGCAGCACCAGTCCGCTGAAGCGCTGCCACTTGGTCTCGGCGCTGGCGATGAACTGGTCGATGATCACCTGCGCGCCGTTCCCGAAGTCGCCGAACTGGGCCTCCCAGATGATGAGCATGCCCGGGTCGGTGAGCGAGTAGCCATACTCGTAGCCCACCACGGCCTGCTCGGTCAGCGGGCTGTTGTGGACGCAGAACCTGGCCTGCTCGCCGCCCAGGTCATTCAGGGCCACATGCGGCGTGCCGCGCTCCTGGCAGTTCACCACCACGTGCCGGTGGCTGAAGGTGCCGCGTTCGACGTCCTGGCCCGTCAGGCGGATCGGGTGGCCCTCGAGCAGCAGGCTGCCGAAGGCCAGCAGTTCGCCCAGGGCCCAGTCCACGCCCGCGGCGCCACCCAGCTCTGCGCGGCTCTTGAGCAGGCGGGCGATGTTCTTGTGCGGCGTGAAGCCCTCGGGGAGCTGGCCCAGTCGGGCGGCGATGGATCGCAGGGACGTCTCGGGCACGCCGCTCTCCACCGGCGCGTCGCTGTAGTCCTCGCGCAGGCCGGCCCACGCCAGCTTGAACGGATCGGGGCTTGGATCGACCGGCTGGCCGCGCGTGCGGGTCTGGGCCTCGTCCATGCGCTGGTGGAGTTCCGCGTGCATGGCGTCGATGTCGGCCTTGGTGACCACGCCCTCCTGCTCGAGCCGCTGGGCATAGAGGCGCATGACGCCCGGATGGGCGCGGATCCTCCGGTACATGAGCGGCTGCGTGAAGGCCGGCTCGTCGGTCTCGTTGTGGCCGTTCTTGCGGAAGCACCAGAGGTCGATCACCACGTCGGTGCCGAAACTCTGGCGCCAGTCGAGGGCCAGCCGGGCCACCCAGGCGCAGGCCTCCGGGTCATCGCCGTTCACGTGAAAGATGGGGGCATCGACCATCTTGGCGATCTCGGTGCAGTAGGTGCCGCTGAACAGGTCACGCTGGTTGGTGGTGAATCCCACCTGATTGTTCACGATGATGTGGACCGTGCCGCCCACCGTGTAGCCGTCCAGAAGCGCCATGTTCAGGCATTCGGCCACCACGCCCTGGCCCGGAAAGGCGGCGTCACCGTGCATGACCACCGGTACCACGGCCTTGCGCTGCTCGGTGTCATGGTGCATGCGCTGCTTGGCGCGGCAGCGGCCCATGACCACCGCGGTCACGAACTCCAGGTGACTGGGGTTGGCCGCGAGCGTGAGATGGATCGACTGGCCGCTGGTGGTGGTGACGTCACCGCTGTAGCCCTGGTGGTACTTGACGTCGCCTCCGCCCTCGACGAAGTCCTCGGTCCATGCCTCCTCGAACTCGGTGAAGATCTGGTCGAACTTCTTGTGCAGCACGTTGGCCAGCACGTTCAGGCGCCCGCGATGGGCCATGCCCAGCGCGAACTCGTGGATGCCGTTCGCCGGGGCCCGCTCGACCAGCGTGTCCAGGATGGCGATCAGGCTCTCGCCGCCCTCCAGGCCGAAGCGCTTCTTGCCGATGTAGCGCTTCTCCAGGAACGACTCGAATCCCTCGGCCGCGACCAGCCGGTCCAGCAGACGCTTGCGCACGGAGACATCGAGGGCGGGCTTGTTCCGGACGCTCTCCATCCGTTGCTGCAGCCACCGTCGCTTGTCGCGGTGCTGCACGTGCTCGTACTCCACGCCAATGTGGCCGCAATAGGTTTCCTCGAGCAGGCTCACGATCTCCGAGAGCGGCGCAGGATTGGGCAGTGGCAGCGAGCCGGGATCGAAGGTCGCCTCGAGATCGGCGTCGGTCAGGCCGAACGACTCCAGAGTGAGTTGCTCCGGAAAGGGGCGCTCGCTGCCGAGCGGATCCAGGTCCGCCGCCAGATGGCCCAGGTTGCGGTAGGCGTAGATGAGGCTGTCGACCTTGCTCTGCGCACCGCGCGGGCCAGTGGCGTGCGTTGCCGGCGAGGACGTGGTGATCGCGGTCGGCGCGGGTTCGGACGCCGCGACGGCGTCATCGGCCCGCGTGGGAGCCGGGGCGCGCTCGAAGCCCAGTTCGAAGCCCTGAAAGAACGGGCGCCAGTCCGCGGGGACGTCGGCGGGGTTGTTCTTCCACTGGTTGTAAAGCGCTTCAAGGAACGCGGGATCCAGTCCATTCACCTGCGGCGGCAGGTTGAACGGGGGCATGGATGGTGGGGTGCTCAAGGCAACTCTCCGGGGGCCGGACCGAGTGCGTTGCGTGGGAGGGTGACATGCCCGCCCAACCTCGATCCGTGCACCGAAACCGCCCGATTCTAGCGGTTCCGATATCAGGGACGGGTTTGATTATCAGATACTTGTCAACTCAACGGTCCAAACACAATGACTGAAGGTGATCATGGGCGAATTGCATCCGATAACGAAACCCGTCCCTTGTATCGGACTCGATCCGAGTTCGGACCCTATAGCAGCGCCACCGGATCCACGTCCACCGCCGCCACATCGCCACCCGGGAACGCGCCCGCGTTGCGGGCCGAGGTGATGAGGCGCTGCAGGGCCCCAGCATCCGGAGCGAACACCTCCACTTGCACGCGGAAGCGGTCCGAGACACGCGTGATGGGACAGGGGTTCGGACCGCGGATCTCGCAAGCGAGGGCTTCGGGCAACGCGGCCAACGCGTCGCGGATGCGCTGGGCCATGTCCTGCGCCGCCGTGTCCGACCGGTGCCGCACCACCACGCGGGCCATGCGGCTGCAGGGCGGCAGGCCGAAACGCTTCCGATCCGACAGTTCGGCCGTGGCGAATCCCCGATAGTCGTGAGCCGCGGCGGCGCGGATGGCCAATGCCTCGGGCTGAAAGGTCTGGATGATCGCCCGCCCGCCCGCGCTGCCTCGACCGCAGCGGCCGGCCACCTGGCTCACAAGCTGAAAGGTGCGTTCCGCGGCACGGAAGTCCGGCAGGTTGAGCGCTGTGTCGGCGTTCACCACGCCCACCAGCCGCACGTTGGGAAAGTCCAGACCCTTGGCGATCATCTGCGTGCCCACCAGCACCCTCACCTGTCCGCTGGCGAACCGCCCAAGCGCCTCGTGCAGATCGCGGCTGCTTCGCATGGTGTCGCCGTCCACGCGTTGCACCGCGCCCGGGAGGGCCAATGCAGGGTGCACGCGCGACAACTCCTCCTCGACGCGCTGCGTTCCCAGGCCGAACACGCTCACCCCCGCACCGCAGTCCGGGCACCTGGGCGGAAGCCGCTGCTCGGTCAGGCAGTGGTGGCAGCGCACGAAGCGGCTGCTGGGCGTGGCGTGACAGACCATGCCCGCGTCGCAATGCTCGCATCGCATCAGCCAGCCGCAGCGGGCCGCGCAGCTGATCCAGTTGGCGTAGCCGCGTCGGTTCAGCAGCAGGATGGCCTGGCCGTCCTGCGAGACCACGTGCGCCAGGCTTTCGGCCAGCCGCTCGCCCAGCAGGTGCACGCGGCGGTCGCGGAAGCGACGGACATCGCCGGAGAAGTCCACGATCTCGACCTTCGGCACGGTCAGGCCGGGGGCACGGTGAGGCAACTCGTGCAGCGTGCTGGCATGGCGATCGACCGCGTTGAACCAGCTCTCCAGACTCGGCGTGGCGCTGCCAAGCACGATGGGGCAGCCGGCCATCTGGGCACGGCGGATGGCCACGTCGCGGCCGTGGTAGCGCGGCGCCTGGTCCTGCTTGTAGCTGTGATCGTGCTCCTCGTCGACCAGCACCAGGCCAAGCTGACCGTCGGGAATCGGCGCGAACACCGCGCTGCGGGCACCCACGATCACCCTCGCCTTCCCCTCGGCCACCAGCATCCACTGCTGGTGCCGCTGCGCCGCCGTGAGGGCGCTGTGCAGGATGGCCACGCGTTCCCCCGGGAACCGATCCAGCACACGGCCTGCGGTCTGCGGTGTGAGCGAGATCTCGGGCACCAGCAGAAGGGCGGTGCGGCCCATGTCCAGGCACTGCCGCATCAGACGCAGGTAGACCTCGGTCTTGCCGCTGCCGGTCACGCCAAAGAGCAGGTGCTGGGAGAAGCCGGATCCCAGCACGTTGCCGATCGCCTCGATCGCCCTGGCTTGCTCCGTGGTGGGGGTGGGAAGCGACGGGGGCCGGGCCTCGATCCGGGCGGCCTGCTCCAGCCAGTCCGCCTCCACGTGCGTGCGCATGGTGCGCAGGACCAGTCCCTGCTCCACCAGCGCATTCAGGGGAGCCCGAGTGCGAACGCCCCCGCCGACAAGGGCGTGTTCGATGTCCACCGGATCCGTGGAGGCGTTGGCATGCAACCAGGCAAGCAGCCTTCGCTGGGCCGGGGAGAACCGGGGCCCCCGGGCCGCAGCCGGATCCCTGCGTTCGCGGCGCCTGGTGGACACGGCCCCGATCGCCGCCGCGCCCGCCGTGGACAGTTGCACGTATGCCCGGTCCACCCGGCCAACGCCCCTCTTCACCGCTGCAGGAAGCACGCCCGCGATGGCCACGCCCAGCGGGCACGCGTAGTAGCCGCTGATCCACCGGGCCAGCTCCATGACCTGCTCGGGCAATTCGGCGGGCTCCGCCGCGATCACGGGCTTGAGCGGGCGGGCGGGAACACCACCGGCCTGATCCGCCGGCAGCGCACGCACCACCCAGCCATGGCTGCGCGCATCGCCGCGGCCCAGCGGCACCACGACGCGCTGGCCAGCGCGGAGCGGTGCCACCGATGCAGGCACGCCGTACATCAGGCCCTCGGGATACGCATCCATGCCGCGTTCCACCGCGACCAGGACACGCTGCGCGAAGGACTCCTGCGATGCCACGGACTTGGTCACCGGCCTGCTCGGCCCGCTGCCCCGCCTCCGCGCGCCCGCGGCCCCCAGCGCTTCCAAAGGATCCTGGCCGAACAGTCCGCCCACGGGGCTACACCGCCACGGCGGCGGCCTTGCGGGCGTCGGCGGACTGGTGGCGTTCCATCACCTCGGCCGTGAGTGGCTCTCGGCTCTCCATGATCGAGACGAAGCAGTCGAACAGGTAGCTGCTGTCGTGCGGGCCCGGGCTGGCCTCGGGGTGGTACTGCACGCAGAAGATGGGCCTGCTGGTGTGGCGGAACCCCGCCAGCGTGCCGTCGTTCAGGTGCATGTGCGTGGGCTCGCCGCCGGCGGCCCGCAGGCTGGCCTCGTCCACGCAGAAGCCGTGGTTCTGGCTGGTGATCTCGATGCGGCCGGTCAGCAGGTTGCGCACGGGCTGGTTGGCGCCGCGGTGGCCGAACTTCAGCTTCCAGGTGGTGGCGCCCATCGAGAGGGCCAGCAGCTGATGTCCGAGGCAGATGCCGAAGGTGGGAATCTCGCCCGCGATCGCCCGCAGGGTGGCGATGGTGGCCTGCACCGCGGCCGGATCGCCCGGGCCATTGCTGATGAAGAGGCCGTCGGGCTTGAGGGCGCGGATCTGAGACGTCGAGGCGTCATGGGGAAGGGAGATCAGCTCGCAGCCGCGATCGACCAGGTGGCGGTAGATGTTGCGCTTGGCGCCACAGTCGAGCGAGACCACCTTGAAGCGACGGCCCGTGCGGCGCGCGGGCTCGGGGCTCCATGCGCCAAGGTTCTCCGTGAACGCGCCACGTGCCGCCGGGCTCACGCACGCGGCCAGGTTCTGGCCATCCATGGGCGGCGCCTTGCGGGCCATGTCCACCAGTTCCGCGTCGGTCGGCATCACCCCCGTGGCCACCACGCCGCGGAGCGCGCCCTGGGCACGAAGGATGCGGACCAGCGCCCGCGTGTCGATGCCCTCGATCCCGCTCACGCCGTGGGCGTTGAGCCACTCCGAGAGCCCGATCTCGGCGCGATGGTTCGACGTCATGCGAGAACGCTCTCGCACCACGAAGGCTCGCACCTGCGGACGGGCGCTCTCCACGTCCTCGGCGGCGATGCCATAGTTGCCGATCTGCGTGGCGGTCATGACCAGGATCTGCCCCGCGTAGCTGGGATCCGTCAGGGCCTCCTGATAGCCGCACAGGGCCGTGTTGAAGACCACCTCGCCCACCACCGGCTGCCCGGCGTGGCCGAAGGCGTGGCCATGAAAGACCGAGCCGTCCTCGAGAGCCAGTCGGGCCGGAACCTTGCTTTCAGGATGCATGGCGGTCCAGTCTAGGGATCGGCCGTCCGGTTCCGCCGGGGTTCCGACCGTGGCCCGGACCCACGGATCCTCGTTGCCAGCCCCTCCGGCCCCCGGTACCTTCCCGACTCTTGCCCGGAACCCGCGCGACCAGCGGGTCGAAGGCCCAGTCTGCCCCTGAGCGGGGTTCACTTCCGTACCTCCCACGATTCAGACCCAAGATCACTCGGAGCCTTCGCACGATGCATTGCCCCTCGACGCGTCCGTTCTGGCGCCGCCGTATCGAAACCACGCTGCTCGCCAGCCTCTGCCTGGCGGCGATGCACGCGATGGCCGTGGCCCAGACCGCTCCGCCCTCGCCCGGCGTCCCGCGCTCGCCCATGGGTGGCTCCAAGGCGCCGCCCAAGAGTCCGCCGCCGGCGTCCACGCCTCCGGTCGAGCCGCCCGTCGGCACCGAGCCTGCGCCGAGCGAGCCTGCTCCGGTCGAGCCCGCTCCTGCCGATTTGGACGCTCCCGTAACCGAGCCGAGCCAGCCCGTGACGCCACCCTCGCTTGAGGGCGCAGGCAATCCGGATGCCGCGCGTCAGCAGGCCCGCAACGCGATGGCGGCGGGCCGATGGAGCGAGGCCGTGGATGCCTGGACCGTGGTGCTCAACGCCGATCCTTCGGACGCCGAGGCCAAGTCCGGCCTCGAGAACTGCCAGGCCCAGATGGGCCAGACCCCGCTGCTTGACGCGGTGGCCGAGCAGGATTCGCTGATGGCCCAGCGGATGACCGTGCAGTTCGAGAGCGCCATGATCCGGGCGGGAGAGAAACTGCAGTCCGGCGATTACGTCGGCGCCCAGCAGGATGTGGCCACCGCGCAGGCCGTGCTGGACCGTGACCGAAATGCCGTGAGCCCCGCCCGCTACCAGGAGCTCTTCGCCCGCGCCACGCAGATGGCCGATCGCATCCAGACGGCTCGCGTCGGAGCCGAGGAGTCCCGTTCGGCCTCGGCTCGAAAGACGGCCGAGGACCAGGCTTCGCAGCGCCGCCAGCAGCTGGCCCAGGAGCGGCAGAAGCGCATCAACGAGAACCTGCTCCGCGTGCGGCAACTTCAGATGGAGATGAAGTACGGCGAGGCCCTGCAGGTGCTCGACGAGATCCTGTTCGAGGATCCCAACAACGCCGCGGCGCTGACGCTGCGCGACGTGATCGAGAGTGCCCGCATCTATCGCAAGTTCAACGATGTCACCCGGCAGCGCAACTTTGGCTATGGGCAGCTGCAACTGGACACGCTCGAGGCCGGGGTGCCTCCGCGCGAGAACCTGGCGGGTCCCGGCCCGCGGAGCACGTCCGGCACGCTGGTATATCCCGAGGACTGGACGCAGATCTCCGCCAACCGCCAGCGGTTCGGGCTGACCGGGTACGTGCAGACGGCGCAGGACGAGGCCCTGACCAAGGAACTGGCGATGCCGATCACCAACCTGAAGGAGTTCGGCCCAGGCACGCTCGAGGACGCGCTCGCCTGGTGGCAGATCGAGGCGCAGTTGCCCATGTACGTGAACTGGACCAAGCTGGCCGCCAACGATGTCCAGCCGGACAACCAGCCGGTGCAGGTGGAGCTGCCCCGCATGAGCGAGAACAGCCGCGTCACCATGACCAAGGGTGACCTGCTCAGCCGCATCCTCGAGCAGGCTGGCGGCGACGAGGGCGACCTGGATGACGAACGCACGCCCCGTGTGGAGATCATCAATGGCTATGTGCTGATCACCAGCAAGCAGGATCTGCAGCGATCCCCCATGGCCCGCAAGCCGCTGGTCTACGACGTGCGTGATCTGGTCTTCCAGGAGCGCCAGTTCCGCTCCACGGGCGTGCCGCAGCCCAACTTCGGTGGGCAGGGCGGTGGGCAGGGTGGCGGCGCCGGTGGTGGCGGCGGTGGTGGCGGTGGCGGTGGTGGCGGTGGCTTTGGCGGCGGCGGCGGTGGCGGCGGAGGTGGCGGTGGTGGCGGCCAGGGAGGCGGCAGCAACCAGGAGGATCAGGAGAAGCAGGAGCGGATCGAGGAGCGCCTCACCCAGATCGAGAACCTGATCAAGCAGGTGGTGGACGCCGAGAGCTGGCTGGACGAGACCAGCAAGATGGAGGAGTTCGACCAGAAGCTGATCATCACGGCCCTTCCGGAGACCCACCGCAAGATCGGTGACCTGCTCTCGGACATTCGTCAGGTGCAGGCGCTGGAGATCAGCCTGGAGTGCCGTGTGCTGACGATCAGCACCGACTGGTTCGAGCAGATCGGCATCGATTTCGACCTGTACTTCAACACCAACGACGGCATGTACGCCGCCGCGCGCGAGGCGGACCCCAACTTCCAGCTTCGCGACTTCTTCTTCCAGGACGGCGCGGCCACGGGCAACCGGAACACCGGCAAGCTCAAGAACCCCGTCATCTTCAACGGCATCGGCGGTGCGGGAAACGTTCAGGGCAACACCACGGCCTCGGGAGCGGCGATCGGCCTGCCGGGAACCACCCCGGGCCAGATCACCTACCAGACCGGGCCCGTGGGCACGCCCATCGGCGTGGTGAAGGCGGGTGAGACCTATCCGAACGGGCAGACGAGCAGCGGTTTTGGGCCCACGCAGGTGCAGCAGGAAGGCCTGCCGCTGGCCAACACCATCGCCGCAAGCGGCATCTCGGGCCTGATGGGCCTGACCGCCCTGGCCAACCCGGTGATGACCGTGGGCATGACCTTCCTGGACGACGTGCAGGTGGACCTGCTGGTGCAGGCCACGCAGGCCGACCAGCGCAACGCCATCCTGACGGCGCCTCGCCTGACCTTGCTCAACGGCCAGCAGTCCGCCATCAGCGTGGGCCGCGTGACCAACTACATCAGCGGCTACACGCAGGGCACGGGCAACGTGACGGGCGTGCCCATCATCACCCCCTTCAACAGCGGCATCAGCCTGACCCTCGAGGCGGTGGCCAGTGCGGATCGCCGCTACGTGACCGTGACCGTGCAGTTCGAGTCCAACGACCTGGAGAAGTTCGACTCCTACAACTTCCAGCAGGCGGTGGCGGGCACCGGCACCTTCTCGAGCGGCGAGGGCACGGTGACCAACCCGATCCAGGCGCCCGTGTTCCGCGTCACCGCGATCAACACCTCGGTGAGCGTGCCGGACAAGGGCACCGTGATGCTGGGCGGCCAGAAGTTCTCCACCGACTACGAGGTGGAGGTGGGCGTGCCGGTGCTGAGCAAGATTCCGGTCGTGAACCGCTTCTTCACCAACCGGATCAACTCCAAGACCGAGTCGAACCTGCTGCTGCTGATCCGCCCGGAGATCATGATCCTGAAGGAGAGCGAGGACCTGCTGTTCCCGGGTCTGCTCGAGAACATCTCCACCAGCGGCATGTGAGCCACGCGTCGACCGACACGGAGAACCCGATGAGCGAGACCACCAGCCTGCTTCGGATCGACCGCAACGGAACGGTGACCTGCGTCGGATTCACGCAGTCCAGCATCATCGACGAGGTGGTGATCCAGCGGATCGGCAAGGAGCTTCTGTCGCAGGTCGATGCCGCCGCGTCCCCGCGGCTCGCGATCGACTTCACCGGCGTGGAGCACCTGTCCTCCGCGGCGCTGGGCGTGCTGATCTCGGTTCACAACCGGATCAAGGCCCAGGAGGGGCAGTTGCGGCTGTGCGGCATCGCCAAGCCGATCTTCGAGGTCTTCAAGATCACGCGGCTTGACAGGCTGTTCCAGACTTGCGGCACCCTGGACGAGGCCGTTCGGGCCATCGCCTGAACGGGTCGGCATGGCCACGGTGGACGCAGCCGAGCCGCTTGGACTGGACATCATCCTGAAAGAGATGCGCGGGGACGTGGAGCACGTGCAGGGTGTCGTGGAGCGGGCCCTTCGCGAGCGAGGCTATGACGCGGACGCCCTGTTTGCCGTGCGACTCTGCCTGGAGGAGGCGCTGGTGAACGCGTTTCGCCACGGCAATCGTCTCGAGCCAGGGTTGCGGGTGCACTTCCGGGCCCAGATCGGACGGGACCGTTGCGAGTTCCTGGTCGAGGACGAGGGTGAGGGTTTCGATCCCGGTGCCGTGCCCGATCCCACCGCCGAGGAGAATCTGGAGATTCCTTCGGGCCGGGGCATCATGCTCATGCGTGCCTACATGGCCGAGGTGGAGTACCTGGACCCTGGCAATCGCCTTCGGATGGTCTACCTGCGGGATCGCTCAGGAACCGGCCCGACGTGAGACGGCCTGTGCCAGCGTGATCCACTCCGCAGGCGCCAGCGTCTCGGGACGCCGCGAGGGGTCGAAGCCCTCCGGAAACGGGAAGTCCGGGCCGAGCGTGTTGCGAAGCTGCTTGCGACGCTGTTGATAGGCGCGTTCCACCAGTCCCGCGAGCGTTGGCGGCAGGTCGGGACGCGGTTGCCGCGGCTGGATGCGCACGATGGCGCTGGTCACCTCGGGAGGCGGCCAGAAGCTTCCCGGCTTCAGGATGGCGACGCGCTCCACGGTGGCCAGCAGCTGGGCCACAACCGTCAGTGGCCCGATCTCGCCCGTGCCGGGTCGTGCCGTGAGCCGATCGGCCACCTCACGCTGAATCGTTGCCACGATGCCATGGCATCGAGGATGCGACTCCAGGAGCGTGGCGATGAGAGGTGTTGCGGCGGCGTAGGGGAGATTGGCCACAAGGCGAAAGGGCCCCGGCCCCAAGGCGTCGAGCACGGCGGGGTTCAGGTGATGCTTGTCGGCGAGACAGTCCCCCGGAACCAGCGTGATTCGTTGGCCCAGTCGGTCGCGGAGGATGGCGACCATGTCCCGGTCCAGTTCACAGGCCACCACCCGGGCGCCGGCCTGCAGAAGGCACTCCGTGAGGGTTCCGGTGCCCGGTCCCACTTCCAGGATGGTCTCGCCGGGCTGCACCGACGCTGCCGTCATGAGGGTGCGGAGTGCGTTGTGATCGTGCAGGAAGTTCTGGCCAAGGCGGTGCTTGGGTCGGATGCCACGAGCGGCCAGCAGAGACTTGATGGTGGTCAGATCCTGCATGTGGTAGGTAGGCGTGGAACAGAGCGTCCGATACAAGGGACGGGTCTTCGTACCGGACGCAAAGAGAGGCGGCTTTGATCGAAACTGACTGAAACTGCCGCTTTGGGCGAAGTCCGGTACGAAGACCCGTCCCTTGTATCGGACCCGGGCGGCGTGTTCACCAGTCGTACTGCACCGTGTAGGTCACGGTTTGCACGGAGTTGGGGGCCGCGTCCACGGTGAACTGCACGGTCCGGGCGTCGATCCGGTCGAAGGGCAGGCTGCTGGCGGTGATCTTCCAGTTGCTCCAGCGATAGAGCGGCTCGCGCACGAGCACGGTCACCGGCTCGTCCTTGCGGTTGCGGATCTCGATCTTGAAGCTCTCTGTGATCTGCCGGCGTCCGCGATCCATGCGGAAGTCCACCTGCGTGCGTTCGCCCACCACGTCGAAGGCGCTACCCAGACGGATCAGCACCTTCTCGTCCCTGGGCGTATGGCCGATCACGTCCTCACCGATGAACTCCAGGCTGCCGTCGGCGTCATCGCGCTGGAACACGCGCATCTTGCCCGCAGGCAGTGGCATGCCCAGCCCGCCGCTCTTCTCGTTCACCAGCCGCACGTAGATATCCACCTTGGTGTTGCCGGTCTGGCCGAACTCGCGCCCATCGATGAGCCCCGGCCCCGACCAGCCCATGGCGGCCCCCTCGTAGACCAGCAGCTTCTCCACGGGCACGCCGCTCACGCTGGGAAAGAGCGCGATCTGCTGGCTGGCGTTCTCGGGCACGTCGACCGGCCGCGGCAGCGTGTACAGGTGAAAGTCGGCGAAGGCCTTCTCCTCGAACCCGACCTCCGCATCCGCCATCATGGCCTTGGCCATCGGGACGGCACGGCCCATGCCGCCACCCCGAGGCTGCACGCGCTGCACGTCGCCCGCCACCAGCTTGAGCCGTGCCCCCTCGAAGCTGCGCCCGCACACGTTGAGCAGGGTGACCCAGGCCGAGAGATCGGCCTTCTTCTGGGCCGCGTCCAGCGTGAGGTTGTAGTCGCTCCGCCAGGTCAGCCCGCTGGTCTCGTAGCCCATGCGGATCTGGTGGCGACCGCCCTTGGGGCTGTTCACGTTCCAGAGCAGCGTGGGACGGGTGCGAAGGCCACCGGGCAACTCGCCCAGCGTGATCGCAGCGCTGCCCTGGGGCACCATGTCGATGCCGCCGTTGCGCGCGATCACCAGCGAGCCCCCGCGGGCCGCCAGCAGCGTGCCATCCATCTTGAGCGGACCGCCGTCCATGTTCACCAGCAGGCTCACCGGCCGGTCCACGTATCGCTGCAGCAGCTTGTCCGCACTCACCAGGTCGAACTCGAAACGCTGGTCCAGCACGGCCGTGCCCGGCTCGGTCAGGTCGCTGAAGCTGACCGTGGTGGGATCGATGAAGGCGGCCACGTCGGTGAAGGAGACCCGCCCGACACCGATGGGCATGTCCACGGCACGCGTCTCGCGGACCAGGCCGAAGCCGGGCACACCCATGGCCATGCCCCAGCCAGCCTGCTGCTGGGCCATGAACTGGCGCGGGTCGAAGCCGGCGGGATCGGCGCTGGAATACACCGTGAGCGAGACATCACCCTTGGCAACGCGGGAGGCATCGCCGTCCTGCGCCAGTGCGGAGGTGGCGACGGCCAGGGCAACGGGGACGAAGCGCATGATTCGCATGCGTGGAGGCTACCTGCGGCTTGCGGCGCGGCGTCTGCCCGCGGACACTGCCCGCTTGCCCGAGGCGCACACGCCAGCCTTCGACCTGATCGTGCTGCTGCTCTCCGCGGCGGCCGGATGCATCGGCTCGCTGGTGGGACTCGGGGGCGGTGCGCTGCTGGTACCCGGGCTGGTGCTGCTGCTGGGCGTGGACATGAAGGAGGCGGTGGCGTGCAGCCTGGTGGGTGTGGTGTTCACCAGCAGTGCTGCGGGCATGGTGCGCGGCCGCGACCGCTTCACCAACTACCGGGTGGGCCTGCTGCTCGAGGTGGTGGCCGGCGCGGCCAGCGTGGCGGGCGCGATCACGGCATTCCTGGTGCGGCCCACCGTGCTGCAGTTCGTGTTCGGTGCGGTGCTGCTTGGCATCGCCGCGCTCTCGTTGCGGCGTTTCGAGGACGAGGACACGCACGCGTTGCCTTCGCACCCATGGGCCCGCGTGCTGCAGCTGGACGGCGTGGAGGAGGGACTGGGCCCGCCGCGCGTCTATCACGTGCAGCGCGTGCCGCTGGGGCTGTCCATCATGGGGGTGGCCGGCATCATCGCGGGCATGCTGGGCCTGGGTGCCGGTGCCGTGAAGGTGCTGAGCATGGATGTGGCGATGAAGATGCCCTTTCGCACCAGCACCGTGACCAGCAACTTCATGATCGGGGCCACCGCCGCGGCGGGTGCGATCGCCTTCCTGAGACTGGGCCTGGTCGATCCGCGCCTGGCGGGTCCCATGGCCGTGGGCATCGTGCCCGGCGCCATGCTGGGGAGCTGGCTGGTGAGCCGCATGAGCCTGCCCGCGCTTCGCAAGGTGTTCCTGGGTTTCGTGAGCGTGATGGGCGTGCAGATGCTCCTGAAGGCGTCGGGGGTGATCGGATGAACCAGTCCGACGAGATCCGCATCCTGCGTCAGCGCAACCTGGATCCGGCCACGGGTCGCCTGCAGCGGCACATGCTGCGATGGACCGTGGCGGCCAGCGTGGTGCTGGTGGTGGCGGGACAGCTGGTGGCCTGGAGCCGCCATGAGCAGGGCGGCGACGTGAGGCATGTCATGTCCACGCTCGCCACCTTCCCGTCGGGGCAGTCGCTGATGACGCTGGGCGTGCTGCTGGGCGTGGCCACGCCCATCCTTCGATCGCTGCTGCTGGCCGAGTGGTTCCGCCGGCGCGGCGAGCGGATCATGCTTGCCGTGTCCGGGCTGCTGGTGCTGATCATCCTCTCGGGGCTGCTGCTCTCGCACTGAGCCCGCCGCCACGGCGGATGCCGGCACGACACCGGCTCAGCGGGCGCTCGCCTCGGCCCGCATCTCGCGCAGCACCGTCACCTTGATCTCGCCGGGAAAGGTCATCTCGGCCTCCACGCGACGGGCCACCTCGCGAGCGATCTCGAAGCACCGCGTGTCGTCGGCCTTGTGGGCATCCACGATCACGCGCACCTCGCGCCCGGCCTGGATGGCGTAGGCCTCCTGCACGCCCGGCTGCTCCATGGCGATCCGCTCGAGCTGCTCGAGGCGCTTCACGTACTGCTCCATGCTCTCGCGGCGAGCGCCCGGCCGCGCGCCGCTCACCGCGTCGGCCGCGGTCACGATGGCCGTGAAGGGCGTGGTCGAGGGGATGTCGCCGTGATGCCCGCCGATCGCGTTCAGCACCGCCTCGCTGGTCTCGCCATGACTCCGCGCAAAATCCATGCCGATCGCCGGGTGTCCTCCCTCCACCTCGTGATCCATGGCCTTGCCGATGTCGTGCAGGAAGCCCGCGCGCCGCGCCGTGGCCGCGTCCAGCCCCAGCTGGCCCGCGATGAGCTGGCACAGGAAGGCCACCTCCACCGAGTGCCGCAGCACGTTCTGGCCGTAGCTGGTCCGGAAGTGCAGGCGGCCCATCATCTCGATCACCTTGGGATGCAGACCCCGCACGTCCGCCTCGATCGCCGCATCCTGGCCAGCCTTCACCAGCCGCTCCTGCACGTCGGCGCGCACCTGCGTTACCACCTCGTCGATGCGGGCCGGGTGGATGCGACCGTCGTTGACCAGCTTCTGCAGCGATTCCGCGGCCACGGCCTGGCGCACCCGGTCGAAGCAGCTCACCGCGATCACGCCCGGGGTGTCGTCGATGAGCACGTCCACGCCGGTCACCTTCTCGAAGTGACGAATGTTGCGACCCTCGCGGCCGATCACGCGGCCCTTCAGGTCCTCGCTGGGGATCTTCACGCTGCGCACGGTGTTGTCGCTGCTGCACTCCCCGGCGTAGCGTTGAATGGCCATGAGCACGATCTCGCGGGCCTGCTCGCGAGCACGCGCCTCGGCGTCGGTGAGCATCTTCTGGGTGAGCAGCGCCGCATCGCGATCCGCCGACTGCCGCACCTCGGCCAGCAGTTGCTCGCGCGCGGCGGCCTCGCTCAGCCCGGCGATCTGGGCCAGCCGGTCGCGCAGCCCCGCCCGGTCGCGCTCGAGCAGGGAGCGCGCCTCGGCCAGTCGCTCCTCGGCCTGCAGAAGCCCCGCATCACGATCGTCCAGGCGCTGCTCCCGTTGCGTGAGCTTCTCCAGCTTGGTGTCCAGGGTCTCCTCGCGGCGCGCGATGCGGGCCTGGCTCTCCTCGATCTCTGCAAGTGAACGGGTGATCTTGGCGTCCACCTCGGTTCTGCGTTCCGCGGCCCGCCGCTCGGCCTCCAGCTCGATCGCACGGGCCCGGGCCTCGCCCTGGGTCGTGGCCGACGCCACCACCTGGGCGGCCTCGCGCTGGGCCCGCGCCAGCCGCCGGGCAGCCAGGATCAGGATGAAGATCGCGCCCACCACCAGCGCGGCGGCGGCGATCGCGAGCAGGCTCGAAGCCGACGCGTCGACCGCCAGCAGGGGTGCGGCAGGAAGGAACGATGCAGGCTGGGTGAACATGGACAGTCGCTTGAAGGCCCCGGCCCATGCGGACCGGCACCGGAGGAGAGGTGGAATCGCCCGAGGGGCGGAGGGAGCAGGGTACCCGTGGGAGGGTCCGCGGTTCGCGCCAGCCTTGTGGAACCAGGCCGCCCACCCCGACCCATAGACTGCGTTCCATGTCCGCGGCACTGCGACGCCTGAGCGACCTGCTGCCGACCAATCCCATCGTGATCCGGCTGGTGGCTGGCGCGGGGCGGCGCCCGCGGGACCTGGTGGTGCGAGGCGTGATGCTGGGTGGTCTCATGCTGCTGGTCACCTTCGCCCTGCTCGGCCCGGCGGGCTCGCTGCGCGACATGGCGCAGCGCG